>NZ_JAATJL010000001.1:3477645-3793795 GCF_011927905.1 Arthrobacter pigmenti | reverse complement strand
GATCGGGAGGGCCAGGCGCAGTGCCAGCATGCCGGCGTCGTCGGACCAGCTCGCGCGGATCTCGCGGGCAGGCACGTGCAGCACCTCGGCCGCGACGGCACGGGCGGTGCTGGTCAGGGCCTGGGTGCTGATCCGGTTGTGGCCGGCGAGGCGCGCGGGCGACGTGGGCGTGGCGGTCACGAGGATGAACGGCGGCCGGCCAGGGCATCACGAACGCTGCGCAGGTCCAGCTTGCCCTCCGCGACACGGCCAGCGAATGCACCGATGGCCATGAAAAGCGCAACCAGGAGGAAGCCCCAGAAGCCGAAAATGAGTGCAGCGAACGCGAGGACTGTGCCAATCAGTATGCCGACGACGGTGAGGTTCATGGTGTCTCCTTAGCTCGCCGCCGGGCGCGGCTTCTCGTTGCTCTTCGGGTCATTGAGCCCCGGCACGTGGACGTCGTTGATCTCAACGTTGACTTCGATGACCTGCAGACCCACCAGCTCACCTACAGAGGTGAAGACGGCGGCGCGCACCTGGTCCGCCACGTTGGTGAGCGGGTGGCCGTATTCCGCTATCAGGTTCACGTCCACTGCCACCTGGATCTCGCCGACCTCAACGTGGACGCCCTGGGCAATATCGCTGGCGCCCACGACGTCGCGAAGCGCTCCCAGCGCCCGTCCCGTTCCGCTGCCCAGAGCGTAGACACCAGGGACGTTGCGTGCGGCGATGGCCGCAACCTTTGCGACGGCGGTCTCCGCGATGGTGGTTTTCCCCTGCGCGGCTTGGGGCAGGTTGTCCACGGCTGTGGTGTCTTGAGCGGTTACTGCTGTATGAGGGGCCGTCCCTGGCTGGGGAGTGGACGGAGCTGCTGCCGGCCGGGTTGGCTTGTCATTATCCATCTGCTGAGCACCCTTTCTCTTGTGCCCAGCCTAACCCTTCCGTTGAGCCTTTGGCACAGGCGTGCCGGCTACTCCGCGGGCTCGTTGCAGTGCTTCTGAAGCCACTGCTGGACAGGCTCCAGTGCCGCCCGGAAGGCACGTTCATCAAACTGACCGGATCCGGGCGGGCCGCTTTCCGCGGCGTCAGCCACCCTGACGAAATGGGCTTTGAGTTCGGCCGGGACCTTTGATTCAAGGTGCTGTAACTGGTCCTCCAGCCTGGCCATGGTTTCCCTATCTTCATCACCGATGAAGCTGAGCGGTGCCAGCAGCACCGACGAGACGCCGGCAGCGACCACCACGCAATCCTCTATGGCCGGCGCTTCAGCCATGGGTGTCGACGGCGCTTGCTCGCCGAGCTTCAGGTTCGTTGCCGGCGGTCCGGCTTCGGTGGTGGGAGGTGGTTCGGGCAGGGCGGCCGGTGCGTTCAACGTGTTAGCGGAGTCCTGTCCGCTCCCTGCGCAAGCGGAGAGGACGAGCGCCAGGCCACACGTGGCAGCCACAGTGAGCATGGATTTCACGCTTGACGATCCTTCCTGTCGCTTGAGATCGGCCTGCTTGGGTACCGCACTCCACTCCCCGGTGAAGGCGGCCCACAGCTGTTAACGGATCACGGCGCCAGTCTTCTCCCGTCGTCGTAGTCTGTGTGAATTTTCTTGTGCTGCGACTGCAACTTATAGGCCCACCTGCTGCCCAAGAACAGTCGCTTCCTCGCTAAACGCCGCATGAATCGCGTGTTCGCCTGTGAAAATGTGTGGTGCCCGCGACGGTGCGATATGAACCATAATGTCGTTCCGGTGAGGAGTATTAGAGCCCAGCGACCGCTAGCCCTATCATTTCTGCGTCGGTACTAGCGAGACCTTCCCGATCGCTCGCGCCTGCGGGGACCTTGTCGCCATCGGAACCAGCATCCACCGTAGGCTCCGGGGTTCGTAATGCGTGATCAGGTCTGCCGGACGACGAGGTGGCCGGCTCTGGCAGCGATGAGACATTTGGCCAGGTAGAACGGCGCCCCGTTATACCGGAGATATTGCGTGAGCACCATGACAGGTTCGGAGGGCCGCAGGGCGAGCAGTCTAGCCCGGCTCGGTCCTACGGTGGTCAAACCAACATCGCATTGACCCGGTCCCAGACTCGGACCCAGCACTTCTACGATCGCTGCAAGTAATGTACCCCCGGTCTGTGCCGCCAGCGCTGCTGCAATGTCGTCACGGGCGCCAGGAGTGCCCGGCTGTGTCGAGATGTGCTCCTGCAGATGGGCTATTTCCTCACCGTTACGGGAGATGACCGTTTCCCAAAGCAGGAACTCGTCCTCCGGCTGGGCACCGATGCCAGGGGCGATAAACTCCGATGCCGGCTGGCAGACAGTCTGAATTCGCTGGAGCGACAGAGCGTGGCCGGAAACCGCAAATAGTTCTTCGAAGGGCTGGATGCGTTCGATCCCCATCCGTGGCAATGACTCCGCGACAAAGCGTCCAACGCCTCTGCGGGCACGGACTAGACCGTCCTCCTCAAGTAACATGAGCGCCTCTCGGACGACAGTCCTACTGACCTCCATCGCCGCACCAAGTTCCGCCTCGGTGGGCAACAACGACCCGGGCAGAAGGCTACCGCGCCGGACCGCCTCTGCGATGCGCGAATACGCCGCCACACGCAGTGGCATCCCGGGCTGTGCCGTGAGGGGGCCAGCCCAGGACAGGACACCGTTGTCGTACATTGGGAGACCTTTATTCCGTTCGATTTTTGGGAACTTTGGCAATTCCTCTGGGAGCGGTCGTACTCACTAATCCTATGTGTTCGTATAACGAATCATGACGCCGGGCCTGTGGAGCACTCAAGCCCCATTTAAGGGTGTGTTTCCCATGTGGGGCGGCACCATTTCCGCAGGTTGGATCAAGATCTAACGGTTTATTACTAAAGATTCCCCATACCTTCACCGTTTCAATTGGTTCGTTCCCGCTGCCCGCGTACCTTTGAGACGACGCCGGGGTTGGTACCGATGGATTCACGCGGAATGCTGACGCCGGAGTCATTGGTCTTGGTTGTCTTCGATGTAAAGGTCTCCCCGATGAACGCTCCTTCACCCCGTATCCGGAAAGTCGCTGCCTTGAGTGCTGGCCCGATCGCCGTCCTTCTCGCTGGCGGGATGGTGTGGCAGGGTTCCCAGGCCGCTTTCACAGCAACCACGCGGAACGCGGGTAACGCCTGGAGCACCGGTACGGTCATGCTCACCGACGACGATCAGGGACGGGCAGCGTTTACCGCTGAGGGTATCGTCCCCGGCGACTCAGGGCAGAAGTGCATTGTGGTGACCTCCGGATCCAACGTTCCAGGGGAGGTCCGCGCCTACACCCAGAACCTTTCCGAATCTGCCGCCGGGCTCGAGGATCACATCATCTTCGACGTGGAGCAGGGCACCGGCGGATCATTCAATGACTGCACCGGCTTCGTCCCTGTCCCGGATGAGCAGCCCGGGGCTCCGCTCTCGACGTTGGCGGAGGTCAATAATAACTACACCAACGGAGGCTCTCCCTGGATCACCCAGGGGACGCCGGGTGAGCAGCAGGTATACCGGGGAACCTGGAGGTTCGACACCACGGGGCTCACGCAACAGCAGATCGACGCCCTGCAGGGCTCACGGGTCAGCATTGACCTTGTGTGGGAGCTGCAGACCGAAGACACCCCAACCCCGTAACGGGTGCCCGTGACTACACGGGATCACCGGGACGCTCTGAGTATTCAAGGACAGAAAACAACCCGTGCCACTGCCGAAGGTAGTACGGCGTGGATCTGGTTCCTCGTGGGAACTTTCGCCCGGGCGTACCTGGTTTTCCTGCTCAGTCTTGCTGCGATCGCTCTGCTGCCATCTCTCTTCGGGTGGCACGGTTCGGTGATTCAGAGCGGGTCGATGGAACCGCACATCAGTGCCGGTGACGTCGTGCTCCTCAGCGACCTCAGCCCGGACATGCCGGCACCCATGGGCGGCGTGGTCGAGTTCCGTGCCCGAAGTGGATCAGGCGGCGCCCCGGAGCGGGTCATGCTGCACAGGATTGTCGCCTCGAACCCGGACGGTACGTTCGTCACGGCCGGTGACGCGAACGCTGACGTGGACAGCACACCGCTGACCCGGGAGCAGATTACCGGGCGGGCCCGGCTGCTGGTTCCCTACGTTGGTTTACCCGGCTATTGGCTGGGATCCGGGAACCTCCCTGCACTGGCGCTTTGGTCTGTCCTGACGCTGGCCGCCCTGACGACCGTCGTCGTGTCCGTTCCCAGCCGGTCCCGTAGGACGACGGATCGATCTGAGCATCCCAACTCCAGTATCAGCGAGGAACCAGCAGAGGGCTCTCAACCGAACGACGACGCGAGCGCACCTGCTGCGGCCGGCGTTTCCAGACGCGGCCTGTTGAGCGCTCTCCCGCTACTGGCCCTGCCTGCAGCAGCGACGGCCGCGTTCGCCGCCCGACCAGTGGAAGCGTTCTTCACCGGGCGTACCGCGAACCCTGGGAACAGTTGGCAAGCAGCCCTCTCCTTCGGATCCAGGATGTATTACAACTACCGGGCAGCGATCGCCAGGGATGCACCGTGGGCGTACTATCCACTGGACGAGGCACCGACGATCTACGTGGCGCAAGACCTCTCGGGGAACAACCGGGACGCGGCCTATAGCTACTTCGGCGTGACCAACAGTGTGCCCGGTGCTCTGGTGAATGAAACGAACCTGGCCATCACGTTGAACGGCACGCCCGCAGCCACCTTCGCGCCCCCCGGGCCAATACCGGGTCCGCAGACTTTCACTGTTGAGCTATGGTTCCGGACCGGCAGCGGACTGGGCGGAGAACTGGCCAGCTTCGGTAACACCCGCTCGGGTACCAGCAGCAGGTACGACCGGAACCTGTATATGGGATCAGACGGCAAACTGAACTTCGGTGTTTACGCTGGCGCCACCCGCGTCATCACCAGTCCGCTCAGTTACAACGACAGCGCCTGGCACCACGTCGCAGCGACTCTTGGGCCAGCCGGAATGGCACTCTACGTCGACGGGCGGCTCATCGGGTCCAATTCCAATCGGGCCGCAGAGGCCTTCATCGGGTATTGGCGGATCGGCGGGGATAACCTGGCCGGTTGGCCCAACCGGCCAGTGAACACTTACTTCACCGGAAGCATCGATGAGATCTCCATCTATCCGGCCGCGCTCAGCCAGGCCCGCATCAGCGCTCACTACCAGGCGGCGCTCGCCTCCACCACTGGGAACTACGCGGTCGAAGTCATCGCCGACTCCCCCGGCTACTTCTACCATCTCGAAGAAGGCCAACCCGGGATTATGGCGGATTCCTCCGGCAACGGACGGGATTCCAGCTACCCTGTCGGCGGGGTGACCTACAACGTCGCCGGTCCGTTGGTGAAGATGAACAACCGGGCCGCGCGGTTCGATGGGTCCTCCGGGTCACTCATCACCGGAACCCGTCACGATAACCCGCAGACTTTCACCCTTGAGGCGTGGTTCAACACCACAACCACCCGGGGCGGGCAGATCATTGGTTTCGCCAACAACACCAGCATCGCCAACGCCTCCCGGCACGACCGCACCGTGTACATGCTCAACAGCGGACAGCTGGCATTTGGTGTCCGCCCCGGCTCCCGCCGGACCATCTTCACCCAAACCCGTTATAACGACGGCGGTTGGCACCACCTCGCCGCCACGCTCTCACCAGCGGGCATAGTCCTCTACGTGGACGGGGAGCTCGCAGCCAGGGACACCCGCTACACCAGCGCCGACCCGTACAACGGATACTGGCAGACCGGCGCAGGGCAACTAGCGAACTGGCCCAGCCGCCCGGCCAGCAACTACTTCGCGGGGACTATCGATGAAGTAGCCATCTACACCCGGGCCTTGACGCTCGCTCAGGTACGGGCACACTACTCAGCGCGATGAGTCCGGGTCATTGGATCGTCCATGCACAGTTCCTGTTGAAACGCCGAGACTCACCAGTTGTGGCGCAGCGCAGCAACCCGCCTCTTCCTCTTCAGGCGCCTGGACGTCTGAAGAGGAAGCACAGCTTGATGCCGGCTCTGCCACGGGTGCGTCGCACGAGCCGCCGAGGTCGGTGCTGCATACTCCGGTCTCGGGAAGTTCGAGCTGCACGGTCGAGGCGCTTGCCTGGTCACCGGCGATCGCCGCGACCACCGACCGGACCTGCTCATAACCGGTAGCGAGCAGGAATGTGGGCGCCCGGCCATAGCTTTTCATTCCCACGAGGTAGAAGTCTTTCTCCGGGTGTGAAAGTGCATCGGCGCCATGAGCGGGGACGGTTCCACACGAATGGAACTCTGGATCTATGAGCGGCCCAAGGGCGCGGGGCGCCTCGACCGCCGGATCCAGCTCGAGCCGAAGCTCCCGCAGGATCTGTAGGTCAGGGCGGAAACCTGTGGCAGGAACCAGTACATCCACGTCGACCGTCCGTTCACCGTCGGGGGTGGAAGCTGTCACAGTGAGCGCGCCGTCGTCGTGCTTCAAGGAAGTGATGGTGAAGGAGGTCTGAAGCTCAACCACACCGTCATCCACCAGCGCGCGGAGCCGGCTTCCCAGTGCGGCACGTGCAGGAAGACCGTCCAGGTCTCCTCCGCCATAAAGCCTCTGCGCCGATCCGCTCCCCCGAACCGCCCAGACGATCCTTGTTCCGGGTTCGGCTTTGGCTACCTGGCCGAGGCTGATGAGGGTATTCGCTGCGGAATGTCCCGCCCCGACTACCATGACCCGCTTCCCGGCGAAACGGGATCGCGCATTGCCGACAACATCTGGCAGAGGTTCGGTGATGTACTCACCTGCGGTTTCCTCGCCCGTAGCCGGCAGCCCAGCCTGCCCGAGCGGGTTCGGTTGGCTCCAGGTTCCCGACGCGTCAATCACGGCGCGCACCCGGTGATCATGTACGCCGTGCGGACCGGAGACCCGGACGAGGAACGGTTGCTCGTCGCGGACTTTCGTGCGGGTCTTGTCCATCCCTGCCCTGGTGACAGCAAGGACTTCGGAGTTCAACTGCAACGCGTCGGCGATGGCCGGTAGCTCGGCGAGCGGTTCAAGGTAGGACTCGATGAGTTCCCGGCCATAGGGCAGAGCAGTGGGGCGCGGTTCCTGCCAGCCTGTCGCCTCCAGCATTCTTCGGGCGGCTGGGTCCACGTTGTACTGCCACGGTGAGAAGAGGCGGATATGTTCCCACTGCCGGATAGCAGCGCCCACCGCGCTTCCTTTTTCGAAGATCAGGGGCGTCAGTCCACGTTCCAGGACGTGAGCTGCTGCGGAGAGGCCCGTTGGGCCGGCGCCGATGATGGCTATCGGAAGATTCTCGTTCTGGGGCATGTGCGTTTCTCCTATTGACGGTTGTCGGCGCGTGTCGGAAGTAACTCCGAAATGAGCTGCTCGATACGCGCCTTGATTTGGTCGCGGATCGGGCGCACGGACTCCACCCCTTTGCCTGCCGGGTCCTCAAGTACCCAGTCCTCGTACCGCTTGCCCGGGAAGTAGGGGCATTCATCGCCGCATCCCATGGTGATAACGACATCGGAGGCCTGCACTGCTTCGGGCGTCAGGATCTTCGGTGATTCGGCTGTGATGTCGATTCCCTCTTCTGCCATCGCTTCAACGGCAGCGGGGTTGATTTGGTCCGCCGGTTGGGAGCCGGCGGAGCGCACCTCGATCTTGCCTTTGCCAAGGTGTGACAGGTAGCCGGCCGCCATCTGGGATCGGCCGGCGTTATGAACGCAGACGAAGAGGACAGACGGCTTCTGCCCGCTGGGGGCGGGTGTGTTTGCTTCAGTCATGATCAGGCTTTCGTGACGATGGGTTGAAGGACCTGCTTGTCGGAAAAGAACCGCGAACGCGCCCACAAGGCGGCGTAGACAAGGGCAATAAGGACGGGCACCTCGATCAACGGCCCGACGACGCCGGCCAGCGCCTGCCCGGACGTCACGCCGAAGGTGCCAATCGCCACGGCGATGGCCAGTTCGAAGTTGTTGCCGGCCGCTGTGAACGCCAGCGTGGTGGTGCGCGCATACCCAAGCCGCAGTAGTTTTCCAAGGACCATTCCCGCACCAAAAACAAGCACAAAATAGATGAGCAAGGGGAGGGCAATGCGGGCGACATCCAACGGATTCGATGTGATTTCGTCGCCTTGGAGCGCGAATAACAGCGCGATGGTGAAGAGGAGGCCGTGAAGTGCCCACGGACCGAGTTTCGGAAGGAACCTCTCCTCGTACCAGGAACGGCCCTTGACTTTTTCGCCGAGCGTTCGCGTCAGGAAACCAGCGAGCAAGGGAATGCCGAGGAATACCAGGACGCTCGCGGTGATCGCCCAGAAGGAGAACTCGGCACTGGTCGTAGGCAATCCAAGGAGGTCCGGGAGCCACTGCAGGTAGAACCATCCGAGGGCACCGAATGCGATCACCTGGAACACGGAGTTCAGGAAGACCAGCACGGCTGCTGCTTCCCGGTCCCCACAGGCGAGATCGTTCCAGATCATCACCATGGCTATGCAGCGGGCGAGTCCCACGATAATGAGGCCCGTGCGGTACTCGGGCAGATCCGGGAGGAACACCCAGGCCAACGCGAACATCAGTGCGGGAGCGGCAAGCCAGTTCAGAATCAGCGAAGTGAGTATGAGTTTGCGGTCCTGAAGGACGTTGCCGGTTTCGTTGTAGCGGACTTTTGCGAGCACCGGGTACATCATCACCAGCAGGCCAACAGCGATCGGCAGCGAGACGTTACCTACCTTGATCGAGTCCAGAACGTCCGCGACGCCGGGAACCAGCTTTCCGAGCAACAGGCCGGCTATCATCGCCGCGACGATCCACACAGGGAGCAAGCGGTCAAGTGTCGAAAGCTTCACTTGTGTGGGCGGCTGGTCCTGCGTTTTGTGCAGCGAGACTTGGCTCACCCTGCTCCTTACTCAGATCCGTGGATGGACCTGATTCCAGAAATTGATCGCTGTCGATATGAGTATGGCTAGACGTATCGACGATTGTCAATGTGAGTGCATAATGGAGGCATGGTCATGATGGCTGGAGCCCTCGACACACTTGCGGCCAGTCTCACAGACCCGCGGGAGGTCTTACCCCCTGATCTCAGGAAGAGCTTGTGACAGTTGACCGAGACCGCCCGCGTGGCGGTCTTGCTGCGATGTGCATCGCTCAGACCACGAGCTGGGGGCTACTCTATTACTCGCTTCCAGTAGCTCTGGTGCCGATCAGTCGGGACACTGGATGGCCGATCGCCGCGATGACGGCGGCTTTCTCCGCTGGGCTGATCGTTTCCGCCCTCGTCGGAGTGCGGGTAGGGCGCGCTCTTGACCGTACGGGACCACGCTTGTTGATGAGCGCCGGAAGCATTGTTGGGGTACTGGCGCTGCTGCTGGTCGCCTGGTCGCCAGGCTTCGCCGTGTTTGCCGCCGCCTGGCTGCTGGCGGGGTTTGCGCAGGCCGCAGTGTTCTATCAACCGGCGTTTGTGGTCATTACCCGCTGGTACGGCGCTGCCAGGGCACGAATCCGGGCATTGACCACGCTGACCCTGATCGCAGGGTTCGCGTCAACCATCTTTGCACCTGTTACGGCGGCCTTGATCGACGGTCTGGGATGGCGTGATACCTATCTTGTCCTTGCGGGAATCCTCGCTGCGGTGACGATCCCCCTGCACTGGTTCTTCCTCAATGCCAATTGGTCGGAGCCCACGGGCCCGCCAGCGGGTTCCGCGTCGGGACAAGACACCCGAACCCTGATGCGCAGTGGACCATTCCGGCTGCTTCAATTAACAATGGCGCTGTCGACTCTCGCGCTGTTTGCCGTGACGTTCAATCTCATCGCGCTCTTCCTCGAACGCGGGATCAGCTACCAGAGTGCAGCGCTGGCATTCGGACTGATCGGGGTTGGCCAGGTGATCGGGCGCATCGCCTACTCAGCCTTGCCCTCCAGCACTTCTCCGGTGCGAAGAATGGTGGTGCTCAACGCATTGGGAGCATCTTGCGTCTGGGCGCTGGCGCTGACCGCCGGTCCGGCAGGTTTGCTGGTCGCGGTCGCCGTGATTGCCGGGATGGTGCGCGGCTGCAACACACTCCTTCAAGCTACTGCCGTGTCCGACCGGTGGGGTACCCAAAGTTTCGGACAACTGCAGGGCGCCTTCGCAGCCCCGGTAACCATCGTTGGAGCCCTGGCACCGGCCGCAGGCCCGGCCCTGGCCTCCGCCTTGGGAGGCTACCCCGCCATGGCCATGGTGATGGCCGTGCTGGCCACGGTCAGCGTGCTGACAGCTGCCCGAACGTGACGCTTTCATGCCCGCCTTTACTGGTCCCTCTCAAGCTGGTCTGGCACAACCCCGCCCGATCCGGTCCGGAGCGCGTCACCGCCATGCTGGGCGACCCCAGGATAGGACGCGCAGGAACGTTTCACGACGCTAATTAGTCAGGAGTTGTCAACTGGCCCGATCGCAGGGTGCCGCCAGAGTTCCCAGCTGGTTTGCAGTACGCAGATCAGGGTGAGCCCGGCAAGCGCCGCCAACGCCGGCGCCAACACCGCGACCGGGATTAGTGCAGTAGCCGCCACCCCTGCAAGGAGACGACCGGCGGCAAGCTGGTGGTGATCGCGCCATCGGTAGGCGACGTCGCCGAGGAAGAACAATGCGACGCCACCGGCCAGGGCGACGGCAGGCAGCGGCCGGAGCGGTTCGGCCACATTCGTGACGGCCTCGTGTACACCTAGTGCGAAGAACATCACCCCGGCTACCAGCGGCAAGTGCAGATAACTGTATGAATCGCGCGCCAGCCGGGCCCGCTCCTGGTTCCCGGTGCCACGCAGCCTCCGTTCGGCCCCACCGCGGAGATAACCGAAGTAGGACCACCACAGGCCGGCCGCGATCAGCACAGCGAGGAGAACCGCGATTACCACACCCGGCCGCCCCACAGAGCCTTCGGCGCCAGCGCCGACCTCGACGATCGCCTCACCTAGCGCGATGATGATGATGAGCCCGTGCCGCTCCACGAAGTAACCGGGCGCCACTCCCCAGCCGGCGGTGCCGACCAGAACCGGCCCCGAGAAGTCGATCACCACGGCCGCTATCCACAGCAGCTCCCGCGCCGGTGTGTCGACGAACGCGGCGGCCAACAGCAACACAGGTCCGGAGAGCAGGGTGGGATTAACCGGAGCGCGGGCGCACCCACTTCTGCATCGCTCCGTACATCGAGAGCCAGCAGCGCCACGTGAATCAGTCGGACCGCCAGGAACGCGAGCCCGAACACCAGCGCGCCGGCGCCAAAAGCCTGCGGCAGCGCGACTGCGGCGACCAGCATCGCCGCCATCGCAAAGAAGATCAGCAGGCGGTGCGCAGGCCCCGCGTGGTCAGAGCTGTTAGTCAGCCAGGCGTAGCAGACCCATGCCCACCACACCGCGGCGAGCGTCAAGAGCCCGCGTCCAAAACCCGTCCACGAGATGTCCGCCAACATCAGGATGGTCACCTGGGACATCGCATAGACGAAGACCAGATCAAAGAACAATTCCAGCGTCCCAACCGATCGGTCCGCCGCGTCCTCAGATCCCTGCTCCCCGGACACTGCCCGCTTGCGCATGTGGCTGTACCCGAGCTTGCCGGTCAGCGCAGTAGCACCGGCTCGGCGTCCACGCGTATTCGAAACAGTGTGTAGGGCTTAACCCGCCGGTCTTCGCCATTCTGATAGTCCGACTGCCGATGCAGCTGGTTCGCGGTGACATAGAGATAGCCGTCGCGGGCCAGCGAGAGCGTATCGGGCCATAACAGCCGGGGATCGTGTGCCACCGTCTCCCAGGCTCCGTCGGAACCGGATGCCCAACGGAGGACGGCGTTGTGCTCGTAGTTCGTCGCGTAAACGTAGCCCGCCGCATCAGATTCGAGTCCATCACCGGCGCCGCCTTTGTCTCCTTCCTCAGTGACTGTGGCAGCCACGGCACCAGAGTCGATTGAACAGTCCACGAGCGCATCAGTTGCCACACTGTAGAGTCGGCGGCTGGCCAGTGGACAGTAGTACAGCCTGCCGCCGTCGCTGCTGATGGCTATACCATCGGAGCCCATCGCAATCGCGGGCCCGGCAGAGCCGTCCGCTTGACGTTCCACCACGGGCCGCCCCTCGACTACCGGCACGAAAGCAGACAATTCTTCCGCTTTCGTTGAGGGGTGGTCGTGCAGCCGCCGCCAACTTTCGCCGGTAGCCAGATCGGCAACCACGATTCCGTTCGGTCCCTGGTCCGAGGAATCCGTCAGGTACGCGATACCCTCCTGCCCGCGCCGCAGATCGAAGCGCACATCGTTGAGATAGCTGGTCGGCAAGGCAACATCTTGGGGAAACAGAATTGTTTTGACCACTGTGTCGGTTGCCAGATCGACGCAAACCAGCTTTGGACCGCCAAACGCCGTCGGTTGGAACAACGGACTGCCGGTGTCCAGGATCCATAACCGGTCCGCCGGATCCACCACCACACTTTGCACCGAGAGTAAGGTACCCGCCAGATTGTCCGGATCGCTCCGGTTGATCTCCTGATTAGGGTAGGCAACCGCCTCGCCGTCGATGACCTCGGCTACGGTGTACTCCACGTCGTCGCCCCATTTGGGATAATTCACAAAGATCCGGCCCTCATGCGATACCGTGACGCCCGTAAGCATCGCCCCATGAAAGTAGGCAACCTCCTCCAACTGTCCCAGCGGCTGCTCGGCGGGAAGCTCCTGAATCTGATCAGTCATGACATACCTCTTCCGGTGTTGCGGTCTCCCATCACGTCGGAGCCTAGGAGAACGGCCGCTTTTAGGGGAGTTTGTGGGCGATCACGTCCACGGGTTCGACGGTGGGCGCCTCGGTGAACAGTTCCTCTGCCCGGGCCATCAACGCAGTTCCGAGGCGTCCACCAAGGTGAGTCTGCCGCGCCGCGTCATCAGGAAACGCGTCGAAGATCCCGAAGCTCGAGGGACCAAACCGGACTGCGAACCACGCCACTGTCCCTGGCTCGTCGTTCACGATCGCCAAACCATCACGCAGGAACTGCTCGACTTCATCCTCTTTCCCGGGCTGCGCCTGAACCCGCACCAACAACGCGGCGTTGACCACCCCGCTCATGCGTTTGCCAACTCGGGTTTGATAACAACTTTGGTCCATCCGTCATTACGCTCATCGAAGTTGCGGTAGGCATCCGCCGCTTCGGTCAGCGGGATCTCGTGCGAGACGATCCAGGACGGCTTCACCTTGTCTCCGGCGATCAGGTCACGCAGCTGCCGGTTGTATTTCTTCACCGGGCACTGGCCGGACCCAATGGTCTGACCTTTGAACCAGTGCAGGCCGTAGTCAATGGCAACCTTGCCCTGCTTGGCATCCTCATTAGGTCCACCAGGATCGGCTGGCATGAAGACACCGACGACTCCGATCCCGCCGGTGAAGCGCACCGAGGCGATCAGCCGGTTCAACGTCAGCGCCGGATCTTCGGTACCTTGCGGGTCATGGGCCTGGTACCCCACGCATTCACAGCCGCGGTCAGCACCCAAACCCATGGTCTGATCCAACACAAACTGCACCGGGTCGGTCTTCGAATCGTCAATCGGTATGGCGCCGATCTGCTCGGCGAGCCGCAGCCGGTCCGGATGGCGGTCGACCACCATCACTCTGGCGGCGCCCTTGGTGGTCGCGGATAATGCCGCCATCAAGCCAACTGGGCCTGCACCGTAGATCACCACCGTGTCCCCGGGTACCACCCCGGCCATTTCGGGGGCGTGGTAGCCGGTGGGGAAGATGTCGGCGAGCATCACATAATCGTTCTCTTTCTCTTTGGCGTCCTCCCCCAGGCGGAGGCAGTTGTGGTCGCCGTAGGGAACCCGCAGCATTTCCGCCTGCCCGCCGGCCCAGGGTCCCATTCCCGCGAATCCATACGCGGCTCCGGCCAGTGCAGCATCGGGCTGGGTGGTCAGGCAGTAGTTGGTGTGACCGCGTTCGCAGTTCTTGCAGAACCCGCAGGAAATGTTGAAGGGCAGCACCACATATTCGCCGACTTTGACCTTGTCTACGCCGTCGCCGACCTCGACCACCTGGCCCATATTCTCGTGGCCGAAGTTTCGTCCGGTCTCGAAATCCGTGCGCCCCTCGTACATGTGCAGGTCGGATCCGCAGATATTCGTTGCGGTGATTTTGACCAACACATCGGTGGGTCGTTCAATCTTCGCGTCCGAAACGTCACCAACACTGACGTCCCTCGGACCGTTATATACAACCGCTTTCATCCTTGTTCACTCCTCGAATTCATATGTGCGTCACGGACGGAAAACGGTCCGAACGCAGTTGTCCTTCTTGTTCTTGAAAATGTCATACCCTTTGGGTCCTTCATCAAGGGGCATGATGTGTGTGGCAAGGTGCTCGGTTTTCAGCTCATCGGCTGCCATTCGCTCCAGCAGCATGGGAACGTACCGCTGCCCGTGCTGCTGGGCGGAGCGGAGGGTGAGCCCGTTGTTCATCACCGCTCCCAGCGGGAACTTGTCCACCAGTCCACCGAAAACGCCGAGCACAAAAACGCTTCCTCCCTTGCGGCAGGCCATGATTGCCTCGCGTACCGCTGTCGGGCGGTCGGTCTGCAACCGCAACTGCTGCTTGACCTGGTCGTAGAGGTAATCGGGGCCAGTGCTGTGGGCTTCCATGCCCACGGCCTCAATGCAGACGTCCGGCCCGCGTCCGCCCGTCATTTCTTTCAACTCGGCCAGCACGGAGGTTCTCGTGTAATCGAGCGTGTCCGCCTCGATGTGCGTCTGAACCTGGTCCAGCCGGTACTGATAGCGGTCAATGACCACCACCCGCTCTGCACCGAGCAGAACCGCGGCCCGCGCTGCCATCTGTCCCACGGCGCCCGCTCCCCAGACGGCGACAACGTCACCGGGTTGAACGCCGCCGAGATCGGCGCCCATCCATCCCGTCGGCGCGGAATCCGAGGCGAACAAAGCGCGTTGGCTGCTGACGCCGTCGGGCACTTTGAAGGCACCGACATCCGCGTACGGCACACGAATGTACTCTGCGTGGCTGCCTGTCCAGCCGCCCATCGCATGGGAATACCCGAAGCAACCGCCGGGCGCGTACCCCCATAAGGTTTCGGGGATCGCGTCATTGTTATTGCCGTTATCGCACAGCGAGTACAGCTCGTGCTTGCAGAACCAACAGTTCCCGCAGGCGATGAAGGAGCACACCACCACCCGGTCGCCGATCTGATGCTTGGACACCGAGGAGCCGACCTCCACAACCTCGCCCACGAACTCATGACCGAGGACATCGCCGGCGCGCATCGTGGGTATATAACCGCCGAGGAGATGCAGATCAGACCCGCAGGTGACCGTTAGCTCTACCTTGACGATCACATCGTGGCCGTTGAGGATGGCCGGGTCATCGATCGTTTCCACTTCCAGGGAATTGATTCCCCGCCATGTCAGGGCTTTCATAGGTATCCACCTCCCTGAGCACGCTTCTCCCATGCATCCACGAGCTTGCCGGTGGGTGTGGACGGTCTTTTCCCGTGTGGCTTCGGCTCATCCCGAAGGATCTCCCCGGCCTCCAGCAGCGTCTTTGATTGGCGCAAAGCGCGGCGCACATCCTGCTTCAGTTTTCCCACCGAAGTACGTGATGCCCCAGCCTTCGGCCGTGCGCCAAGCTCGGTTCCCCAGCTGCCAGGGCCCGGGATCATTCGGATATCGACGGCGTTCCCAAGATCCGCCAGCGGTTGAGGGTAGCTCCCACCGGGTGCAATCTCCTCGGGCGACAATTCGACCGTGACCGAATTCCACCGTGGTTCATCCGAGTGCGAGGCCTGTTTTGACCGGGCGTCTAGAACGCGTTTCCCGACGACGGCGGCCGCGACTGCGCCCCCACAAATCATTAACTTCCCACGCATAACATTCCCTTCAAGCTGTAATCAGTGAGGGAAACCAGTGAAGAATCGCCTTACCCCAAAGGCCGTTGGCCACCAACCAGGGGGTGCTAGCGATAATGCCGGGCCAGCGTCCGCGCGTACGGCTACATGGGCCGGTGTTTGCTGCCGACGGCATATCCAAACGCCGGCATCGGGAGCACCCCCGGCGAACCATTCCTACAACCAGAGATGCCAAGCACGTATATTGTAAGCACGCTTATCAACTGGCTAACAAGGGGGTAGAACGTAATTAATTCGCGTACCACCAGATTGAGTTCGCGTACCAGATCAGCAACATCGTGACCAGGAACCCGGTGACGTAGTTCAGCCAGAGGAACCGCTTCCAGCCGCGGTTGGCGACCTCGCCGTCGTCGTCCTCTAGCGACGCGAACGGGACGATGTTGACCACGTACGGCAGGACGAGGAAAGACGCCAGCGGCCCCGGCCAGGGCGTGAACAGGAGGAGGGCGCCGCTGACCAGATACGCGCCGACGGCGAACCGGACGGTCGCGCGGGCACCGGTCACGGTCGCGATCGACGCAATTCCACCCGCGCGGTCTGCGGCGATATCCTGCACGGCACCGAACGCCTGGCTGGCCACACCCCACAGAAAGAACGCCGCGAGCAATGCCCATAGAGCCGGCGTGAAGTCAGCGCCTGCAAGGACCAGCCCGTACAGCGCGGGGCTGACGAAGTGCGTGCTCGACGTCACCGAATCGAGAAACGGGCGCTCCTTGAAACGCAACCCCGGTGCGCTGTACGCGATGACCGCGAACACGCTGATCGCAAGGACCAGCCATGACAACGGGCTCCCCAACAGAACCAGCACCGCCAGGAACGGCACGTTCGTCGCGATCGCGGCCCGAAGCGTGACCTTGTGCATGGTGCGGTCCAGCACCGCGCCCTCCACGCCGCCCTTCCGGGGATTGCGCAGGTCGGATTCATAGTCGAAGACGTCGTTGATCCCGTACATCGCGAGGTTGTACGGAACCAGGAAGTACAACGTGCCGATCACCCACGCGAGGTCGATGCCGCCCGCCGTCAGCAGAAACGCTGCCGCGAACGGGAACGCCGTATTCACCCAGGAGAGCGGCCGGGAGGAAAGGAAAAGAGTGCGCAGAATGTTCACGGGCGCTTCCGCTTCCGCTCGCCCAGGAGGATCCACAGCGAGGGCAGCAGGAGCACCGCCGCCACCGGATATGCGAAGTCCTCAAGCGGTGCGAGCCCAACGAAAACTCCGGAAATCAGCTCCGGCGCGTAACTGAACAGCCCGGCAGCGATCATCAGACTGTCGAACACGGCGGTAAGAACCAGTACGACGACGGCGGCGCCACCCGCCGCTGCCAGTGCCACCCTGCGCTCCCGCCCCCGCAGCACGACGACGGCCGCCACCGCCACGATGAGGGCCGGCAGGAGGAAGAATGCATTCAGCGTCCAGTACGTCATGCCCGTTCCTCCAACCGCGCGCGGTTGAGAACCTTCCCGAACACGCGCCGGAACATCAGGAAAAGGTTCATCACGAGGTAGCTGAGGAAGGTCAGGAAGACCAGTTCCTCCAATGGCAGTTCGGGCGCGAGCATTACGCCGAGCATCAGCTCGGTCTGCCCGCGGTAAAAGATGCCGAGGCCGATCCCGGCCAGATCCCACCCGAGGAAGAACAGGATCCCCACCGCCAGGACCAGAGCCGCCCTCCCGGCGTCGTGCCAGAAGAACAATCGCAGGCGCTGGTCCAGCAGCACCATGCACCCCAGCGAGACCAGAAGGAACAGCAGGTAGGCGGCTCCCATCAGGCGCCGTCCCGCACAACGACAGGGCGGACCGGTTCGGTCAATGGGCCGGTGCTGGTGTCCCTGCGCAGGCGCTTCAACACGAGCTCCGCACTGATCAGGCACATGGGAATGCCGATTCCCGGGATAGTCGACCCACCCGCGTAGTACAGGCCCTGCACTTTCTTGCTGGCGTTGCCGGCGCGGAAGAATGCGCTCTGCCGCAGGGTGTGCGCCGGCCCCAGCGACGTGCCCTTCCAGGAGTGGTAATCGCGTTCGAAATCCGCCGGACCGTAGCTCCTCCGCAGCACGATCCGCTCGGCCAAATCGGGAATTCCGGCCCATTCACTGAGCTGTCCGATCACGGCGTTGGCCACCCGCTCGATCCGCTCGCCGCCGCTGCCGCCCAGGCTCGGATCCGCCGGGATGGGAACCAGGACGAACACGTTCTCGTGGCCCTCGGGCGCAACGCCCGGGTCGGTAGCGCTCGGCTTGCACACGTACATCGACGCGGGAGTGGGGATGAACGTGGTCCTTCCGAAGATTGCCCGGAAATTCTCTTCCCAGTCCTTCGTGAAGAGTAGTGTGTGGTGGCGCAGCTGCGGCAGTTCACCGCGGACGCCCAGGTAGAGCAGCAGTGCGCTGGGCCCGGCAGTGCTGTGCGCCCAGTACCGTTTGGGGAAAGTTTGTAGCTCGCGCGGCAAAAGCCGGGTTTCGGTGTGGTGCAGGTCCGCGGCAGAAACGACGACGTCGGCCGCCAGGCTCACTTCCCTGCCGTTCCGGTCGCGGTAGCGGACACCGCGCACCGCTGCCGGGCGCCGTTTCGACGCCGCCCGGGTGGTCTCGATCCCGAGCACCTCCGCGTCGGTGCGGATGGTGACGCCGGCCTCGACCGCCAACCGCTCGATGGCACCGACCAACTCTGTGAAGCCGCCCTGTGGGTAGAGCACGCCGTCGTCGAGGTCCAGGTGGCTCATGAGGTGGTACATGCTCGGCGCGGCGAACGGAGACGTGCCTAGGAACACCGCGGGATACTCGAGGATCTGCTGCAACCGCGGATCGCTCACATGCCGCCTGGCATAGCTGTGCAGCGGTTCCAGCAGCAGCCGGATAAGGCGTGGCACCCGGGCGAGCACATCCGGCGTGAGCAGCGGGCCGAAGGATTCGAACGTGGAGTAAAGGAAGCGGCGCGTGGCCATCGTGTACGTCTCGGCGGCCGAGTCGAGATACCGCTCAAGCCGGGCTCCCGCACCGGATTCGAGCCGCTCGAAAAGTTCCACCACCTGACGCCGCTGCGCCGGAACGTCCACAGGCTCCTCGAACCCCTCGGACAGGACGCGGTACCCGGGGTCCAGCTTCACAAGGTCCAGCTGTTCATCCGCGGACGTCCCGAGCAGCGCAAAGTAGTGGTCGATCACCTCGGGCATCAGGTACCAGGAGGGTCCGGCGTCGAACCGGAAACCGGCCTCGCTCCACGATCCCGCGCGGCCGCCTACCTCGGCCTGCTTCTCGAGGAGCGTCACTGTGTAACCAACAGCCGCGAGCAGTGCCGAGGTGGCCAGGCCGCTGATGCCTCCACCAATAACGACGACGTCGCGCCCCCGGGACACTCGGCCCTTCACTGCGCGCACGCTTCCGTCATGGTCCGTACGTTCACGGCCGAACACCGTCCCGCGCGGACATACCGCGTTTCCCCGCGAGAACGGCGAGCGCAATCCGGAGTTTCATCGTGTTCGGCACGCTGAGGCGGCTGGACATGAGGCTTGTCGCCGGTGTGGCGCGGATCCGTTCTGCCAGTTCGGCGAAGAGCTCCTGGGCAAGGGCTACGGCGCGTCGGCTGGACGGCGGGAGGCCGCTCAACACACGCCGAGACTCATCGAGATCCCGCTCGATGTCCTCCAGCAGCCGCACCTTGTGCTCCTCACTGAAGTTCAGCGGCGAGACGTCCGGGAAGTAGCTGCGCCCCAAGGACGTGAAATCTTCGGCGAGGTCCCTGAGGAAGTTGATCTTCTGGAACGCTGCGCCGAGGTGTCGGGCGCCGCCTTCGAGCCGGCGCTCCTCCTCAGCGCCCACACCGGTGCCGTACAGGAAGCACTTCAGGCACATCAGCCCGACAACCTCCGCTGAACCGTAGACGTACTCCGCGAAAGATTCCGGAGTGTGCTCCACCTGGTCCAGGTCGGCGCGCATGGAAGCGAAGAACGGGCGCGTGAGGTCAACCCCGATCCCCGTGCGCCGTGCCGTGTCGGCGAATGCGTGCACCACGAGGTTGGCGCTGTAACCGGAGGCCATGGCGCGTTCAGTCTCCCGTTCAAGCTCATCCAGCCGGTTGCGGGTTTCGTCCTCGCTGAGCCCGGCTGCGGAGGCAACGCCGTCGACAATTTCATCCGCTATCCGGACCAGCGCGTACACAGTCTCGACCTGCACGCGGACTTCGCGCTCGAACAGGCGCGAGGCCAACCCGAAGGAGGTTGAGTAGGAGCGCAGGACAACGGCCGAGGACTTCGCGGCCGCCCCGGTGTAGTCGGCAAGGGAATTCCGCGTACGGCTCATAGGTGAACCCTTTCGGCTACGACGTCGATGATCGGGGCGAGTCCGTTCCGCACGTCCTGCGGAACATACGGCGCTGCGAGGTGCTGGAGTGCGCGGTGGGTGAAGTCCTGGGCCAGTTGGGTGGAGTGCGTCCGCGCGCCCGATTCCATCAACAGGGTCCGGATCTCAGCGGCCCCCATGGCAGTGAGTTCCGGGTCAGCGATGAGCGCGGAGATGCGCCGCCATTGCGGCTGGGCCGCGGCGTGCGCAATGAGCGTTGTACGCTTGCCCTCACGCAGGTCGCCCCACCCCACCTTCCCGGTCAGAGATTCATCGCCGAAGACGCCGATCAGGTCATCCGCCACCTGGTACGCGATGCCGATATCCCGGCCAAACGCGCCCAGCGCCTCCGTCAGCCGGTCCTCAGCGCCGGCCAGGACAGCCGCGGCCTGCAGCGGTGCTTCGAACGAGTAGACAGCGGTCTTCAGGCGCGCCATCTGCAGGACCTCCTCCACGGTCTGCGGGGTGAGGTTCAAGGGTCCGAGGATATCCAGCAGTTCGCCGGCTGCGGAGGCGAAGACGGCTTCATCGAGGATGTCGCCGAGGCGCTGCCGGGTAGGGAGATCGGCATCCACCTCTCCCATGAGACGGTAGGCGTTGGCAAGCGCCAGATCCCCTGCGATCACGCCGACGGACAAGCCGGTGTGCTCGGCCCGGGTGCGGTCACTTCCGCCGGCAGCGGCGAAATCCCGGTAGGAACCGGAGACGTTCGGCACGCCGCGACGGGCGAAGTCGCGGTCCACGACGTCGTCGTGCACTATCAGCGCGGTGTGCAGGAGTTCGAAGGAGGCGGCGACGGTGGCCGCCGTCGTCGTGTCCTTGCCGCCAAGCAGGCCGTAAACGGTCATTATCAGGCGTGGCCGGAAGCGCTTCCCGCCGACGGTGCAGGCCTCGAGCCGCTCCCACATGGTGAGGTAGTCGGGGTGCATGCGAGCGGCGCGTGCCTTGGAGCGGATGAAGAAGGAGGCCAGGATCTCGTCCACACGCTGACTGTCGATCGTGTCAGTCAATGTGGTCTCCTTGTCCATAGGGAAAGTAAACATGGGCGGGTAACAGGAGAAAAATGAACCGGACTGCCGAGCTTGTTGTGCTCGTCGCGGAGGACGGAAAGCCACTGGGCACGCAAGACAAGGCCACGGTGCATTCCGCCACCACACCGCTGCACCTCGCCTTTTCCGTCCACGTGTACGACGACGACGGCCGCGTCCTCATCACGCGCCGCGCCCTGACGAAGAAGGCCTGGCCGGGCGTCTGGACCAACTCTTTCTGCGGGCATCCCGGTCCGGGCGAAGCGACAGAGGACGCCGTGGCCCGCCGTGCTGACTGGGAGCTTGGACTCAGCCTGGACCGGTTGACCCTGAGGGCGCCGGACTTCCGTTACCGCGCCGTGGACGCCTCCGGTGTGGTGGAACACGAAATCTGCCCCGTCTACACGGCGCGGGCGGCGTCCGCCGTCACGCCGCGTGATGACGAGGTCATGGAGTGGCAGTGGGTGGACCCCCTGCAGCTGACTGCTGCTGTCGCAGCCACGCCGTGGGCGTTCAGCCCCTGGCTCACCCTGCAGTTGCCGCTTCTGTATCCCGAGCGGTTCCAGGCTGGTCCTGCCGATTTTGCGTAGGGAACGCATCACCTAGCTCATCCCCTCGCTGCTTGGTACGCCGCAGCCCTCTGGACGATGTTGCGGGCCATCGACGGGAAGATGAGCCCATGGAACGGCAGCACGAGCCACCAGTACAGCTTGCCGGAGAGGCCGGCGGGAAAGTAGATGGCACGCTGGCGGTAGGTGGTGCCGGCGCCGTTGTGTTCGGCTGAGAGTTCCAGCCAGGCACGGCCGGGTACTTTCATTTCCGCCTGCAGCCGCAGAACCTTACGTGCCGGTAAGTCTTCGAGCGCTTCGACCCGCCACCAGTCGACGGCGTCCCCGACGTTGAGGCGGTCACCGTGCCTCCGGCCCCGGTTGTGTCCGGCGCCGCCCACCAGTTTGTCCAGCACTCCGCGGATAGCCCACGCGGCAGGCCACGAATACCAGCCGTTGTCTCCACCGATGCCTTCGATCACGCGCCAGACGTGCTCGGGCGCCGTGTCCGTGTCGCGTGTGCGCTCATCCACGAACACTGTGCGGCGTGCCCAGTCCGGGTCGCTGGGCAGAGGGTCGGACGGCGGAGCCTGGGAGGCATTCGTCCAGCTGGTTTCCACCTCTCCGCTGGCCATCCTGCCCAGCGCCAGTTCCACTGCCGTTCGGTAGCCGGTGAGACCGCCCCCGGGTTCGGGGATGTACTGATCGATGTCGCCTTCGGCTGCTATCGCGTCATGCTGGAGGGATTCGACCAGCGGCACGGCGAGTGAATGGGGAATAGGCGTTGTCAGCGCAACCCACCAGCCGGCCAGTCTGGGTGCCGGCGTCGGGAGCGCGAAGACCCTGCGTCGGGATAATCCCGCCTGATGCGCGTAGCCGTACATGATCCCTGCGTAGGTCAGCACCTCTCGCGAGCCGATGTCGAAGGTCCGGTTCAAGCCCTCCGGCAGCGTGGGCGCGTGAACCAGGTAATGCAAAACGTCACGGATCGCGATCGGCTCGATCCTGCGCTCAACCCAGCTGGGAGCCGGCATCACCGGTAGGTTCTCGGTCAGGTGCCGGATCATCTCGAAGGATGCAGACCCGGAGCCGATCACGACGCCGGCCTGGAACACCACCGCAGGAACCTTCCCGTCCAGCAGAACGCGCCCGACGGCGGTTCGCGAACGCATATGCCGGGAGAGTTCCACGCCGTCGGGATGCAGGCCGCCAAGGTAAACGATCCTTCTTACTCCGCTCCTGGCAGCGGCCTCTGCCACGGTCCTGGCCATCGCCAGTTCCTGCTGCTCGAATCCGGAACCGGAACCCATCGAATGCACCAGGTAGAAGAGGGTTTCCACACCTTCGCAGGCTGCTGCGGCGGCCTCCGGGTCGCCGAGATCACCCTCCACGATCTCCACGGCGTCATGCCAGGGAACGGCGGTAAGTTTCGACGGCGAGCGCACCAGTACACGGACCGCGTAACCGGCATCGATGAGTCGAGGGACCAGCCGCCCGCCGATGTAGCCGGTGGCACCAGCTACCAGTATCCGGTGTGTCAAGACTGGTTGTCCCGGTGTGCGTGTCTGTAGGTCTGTTGCCACATGCCGATGCCGTAGGCCCGGATCATTCCGTTGTGGCCGGAAACTATGAGCACGCCGTCGTCGAACGTTGTCTCGTAACTGCCGAACCCATCCGGCGCCTCCTCGGCGCGGGCATACACGTGCTGTTCCTCATCGAGGAGGACCAGCACCTCCGGGCGGACCTGGCCATAGATCTCCGACTGATAGTTGGGGGATTCCGTGTCGGCATCAAAGACGTGCGCGCCGTCGGGACCTTCGACGTAAACCCTGACAAGGGACATGATGACCTCTTCCTGAGTTGGACCGTACCTGGTTTCAGCGGTGCAACGACCCGGAAGCCCCTGCAACACTTTACTAGACAGTCTAGCTACTTTCGCTTGGTGAGCGTCAACCGCCATCTCTCCCACGGCGGCGCAACCCGCCAATGCAGCCCAATTGTGTGGAACGCCCGGCGAATCCTGACCCGCGCCTCATGCCCTCCTGCCAGTGACCGCGCGGAGATTCCGACCCGCAGCCGTCCGTCGAAAGCCGTGCGGGCGGAGGGATCAAGCGCAAAGCCGAGGTCGACGTCGTCGTGCACGTCAGGGTCATGTCGGTTCACTCGCGAGCGCGACTGATGCCAGACGGCTCGCCGGAACGCGAGGTTGGATCCGAAGGGCGGCCAGTGCGCCATCGCCGCCCCCATCAGGATGAAGTAGGCGTTCATGTATCCGACCCCCGCGAGCCGGGCGCGCACGGGACTGGTGTCGTAGAAGATCCCCGGGCCGGTCAGGACACCGAGATCCGGCTCGTTCGCGAACCGGTGCGCGATGCGCTCGAGCCAATCCGTGGGCGGGAGGGTGTCAGCGTCGCAGCGGATGATGATGTCGCCGCGGGCGGAGTCGTATCCGGTGGAAGCTGCGGCAGCGATGCCGGGAGCCGGCTCACTCAGCACCACCGCGCCGAACCGCTTTGCTATGTCCGCGCTGTCATCGATGGAGCCGTTGTCCACCACGAGGATTTCAAGGGGGAGTTCGCGCTGGGTCGAGAGTGCTTCGAGGCACCTGGCCAGCGGACCGGCGTCGTCCTTGCAGGGGATGACCACGGACAGGGACGGCATGGCCCGATCCTAGCCTCTCGGCGCTAGTACGCTGGTGAGCGTGATCGCCGACCTCACCCGCCGGCCCGGGACGCCCGCCGAACTTGCCGCTGATGCCGTGCGCGGGGTGGCCGTGCTCTGCACCCTGGCGATGGTGTTCTGGTGGGGCGCCGTGGACGTGGCCGTCTTCGTCCTCGCGCTCGGCGGTCTGACGCTGTCCAGGTACGCGCGGGCGCACCCCGTGTTCGATCTGGTCTATGGTTGCGCGCTGATTTTCGCCTGCTGGAGCAGCGTGCTGAACCTCTACACCCTGATTCCGTGGTGGGATCTGCTGGTTCACTGCCTCTGTACCGGGCCCGTGGCGGCCATGGCGTACGTTCTTGCCGCCCATGTGGGGTTGCTGCCCGGGTCCCGTAGCAGGGTGGCTGTGGTGCTGCAGGTGCTGCAGGTGCTGCTGCTCGGTATAGCGTTGAGCGTGCTGTGGGAGTTCGCCGAGTGGGCCGCCCATTCCTGGGTGGATGAGGACATCTACGTAACGTACTCGGACACGATGGGGGATCTCGCCGTCGGTGCGCTTGGCTCGCTGGCGGCGGGTGTGTTGTTGAGCGCTTTGAGCGTTCGGCGGGCGAGGACCCGGCTCAGTTCTGTCCGGGCCAGCCGATCCCGCCGCTGATTCCTAGTGGCGATGGTCGAATCCGCCGGGATCTCACCGGAGCGAACTTCGAGTAGTGACAGGGTGATCGGCACCGGCGTAACGTGTTGCGCATTCCCTGTGAGGGAGTACGCAGAGCGAAGGAAATGCCGATGGTAAATCGTGAGGACCTCCCAGCCCCGGAACACGATCTGATATTGACGTTCTTCCTGACTGTGCGTGATGTGGCTCGCTCGCGGCAGTTTTACGCTGATGTCCTCGGCGGGGAGGTCGTTTTGGCCGAGAATCCGGGGATCATCAAGGTTGCGAACAGCTGGATCATCATGAACCCGGGCGGCGGGCCGACACCGGATAAACCGGATATCAGCCTTACCGCTCCCGAACCTGGCGATCCGGTTTCCTCGTTTCTCAATGTGCGGGTGGCCGATATCAGTGCTTTCTACGCAGCGGCCAAAGCGAAGGGTGCTCAGTTCATTACTGAGCCTTTGGACCGGAAAGCGGAGATTCGCTGCTACCTGCGGGATCCGGATGGATACCTGATCGAGGTCGGGCAGGCGACAGGGATGCTGGAGGGCGTATTCGCCGATTCTCCCGATCAGAACCAGGGTGACTAAATACGACGGCGTGCTTCCTCGGCATGACCGCACCGCGGTCGGGGTTTCCTGCCCGGACGATTGAGGAGTGAGTGATGAATAGCTCGGAAACTGGTATAAATCCTCTTGCTGAGCCCACTGGCACCGGCTGCGTCGAGTGCCTAAACGGGGACGGACCGGGTTGGTGGATGCACCTGCGCCGGTGTGCTGAGTGCGGGCATATCGGCTGTTGTGACAGTTCTCCCTCTCAGCACGGCACCAAGCATGCACGGGACGTGGAGCACCCGGTGATTACCAGCTTCGAGCCCGGTGAAGACTGGTTCTGGAACGAGCAGACGCAGCAGTTCTTCCGCGGTCCGGAGCTTGCCGCACCGCATTCCTATCCCGAGTCTCAGCCTGCGCCTGGCCCGGCAGGGCGAGTGCCCACCGACTGGAAGGACCATCTGCATCGGTAACATGCACCGCAGCGTATTTCATGGCCGCCGGTTGGTCAGATCCTCCAGCGTCGTCACCACATCCGGGTGGGTTCCGCCGCCCGCATCCGGGTAGTTGAGTACGGTTTCTGGGTCGATGAGGGTGACCTGGTGCCCATCAAGGGTGAGTCTGCTGATGGCTTCGAGCAGCATTCGCCGGCCGACGTCGTTGAGTTGGTGCACGCGGCTGAGGTCAAACACCACACCGGTTTCGTGGTCCGGTTCCTCTGCCAGGGTGCGGATAATGCGCTCCGCGGCCGCGAACTGGATAGAGCCTTGCAACTCGTAGAGGCTGAACCGGGCCCCGCCGTCGGTTTCGATTCTTCGTGCTTGCCGGATGACGGCACGGGCCGGTTGCGGCACCTCCATCAAGTGCAAACCCATGTCCTGGGACAATCGTTCGCACGCCTTGATACCGCGCACGCTGTTGCCGTGGTGATCCAGCCGGGGCGAGAACGCCGCCAGCCCGACCTGTCCGGGGAGCGCCCCGATGATCCCGCCTGCGACGCCGCTCTTAGCCGGAATTCCCACGGTGGTCACCCAGTCACCGGCCGCGTCATACATGCCACAGGTGGTCATCACGGCCAGTACCTGACGCACCACGCCGGCAGTCAGTACCTGTTCTCCCGTGAGGGGTTGCACGCCTCCATTGGCCAGAGTCGCCGCCATCAGGGCGAGGTCTCTGGCTGTGACGTTGATCGAGCATTGCCGCGTATAGCCGCGTACCACTTCGGCTGGTTCCTGATCGATGATCCCGTGGCTGCGCAGCATGTGGGCGATCGCCAGATTGCGGTGCGCGGTGCCCATCTCGGACCCGAGCACCGACTCGTTGACTGTCAATGACCGGCCAGCGAAAGCCGACAGGCCATCGAGGATTACAGCGTCTCTTCGCGCGCCGTCGTCGCCCTGCCCTGCGATGAGCGTGTGGGCTGTAATGGCACCGGCGTTGATCATCGGGTTCAGCGGTCGTTTCGACTCACGCTCCAACGAGAGTTCGTTGAACGCCTCACCTGATGGCTCCACGCCCACCTTCTGCAGGACCGATTCAAGGCCGTGCTCTTTGATGGCCAGTGCGTAAATGAACGGTTTGGAGATGGATTGGATCGTGAACTCGACTCCGGCGTCGCCTGCACAGTAGACCGACCCGTCCACCGTGGACAGGGCCAGACCGAATAGGTCAGGGTCAGCGGCGGCAAGCTCGGGAATATAACCGGCCGTGTGCCCGGACGTGTCCCCGAAGCAGGTGTGGAGGACTTCACTGAGATAATCGGGCACCGGAGACCGCATACGATCACTCTCGCTTCCATCGGATTGTGAGCACCGTGACCGCAACAACAATGACAGCAGGGTGCCCGATCTGGAAATCACCATCACCGGCCTGTTGCGCGGATCCTGCGGTGGGGGCAGGGTGGAAAGCTACATGGCCCGTTCCCCTCGGGAAGGCTGATGAGGTGATCAGCGCGGAAAAACCCACAACCATGACCGGCGGCAATGAACCCGGGCGGTTGGTACCCCAACAACCCCGAACATCGGTAAACACCACAACAGAAGGAGGCACCGTGAGCGCCCAGCAACCCCGAACCAGCACGGCGTGGCCCGCCCTGCGCGTCGATGACTGGACCGAAACGCGGGACACCCTGCACATGTGGACCCAGATCGTCGGTAAGATCCGGCTGGCACACGCCCCACTGTTCAACCACTGGTGGCAGGTCACCCTCTACGTCAGTCCCCGCGGCCTGACCACTGCAGCCATTCCGTACCAGGATCGGAACTTCGATATCGAGTTCGACTTCTGCGACCACCGGCTGCGAATCCGCAGCAGCGACGGCGATACCCGGGACTTCGAGCTGAAACCCATGACGGTGGCCGACTTCCATGCCCAGATCATGGCAGCACTCAGCGAGTTGGGAATCAATCCACAGATCCAGGCACGCCCGAACGAGGTCGATCCCGCAATCCCGTTCGCCGAGGACACTCAGCACGCCTCCTACGACCCGGACGCCGCAAACCTGTTCTGGCGCCAACTCATCCAGGCAGACCGGGTCATAGGACAGTTCCGCTCACACTTCATCGGCAAGGTCAGCCCAGTGCATTTCTTCTGGGGAGCCATGGACCTTGCCTGCACCCGGTTCTCCGGCCGGGAAGCCCCCACCCATCCCGGCGGTACACCAAACTGTGCCGACTGGGTGATGGAGGAAGGCTACTCCCATGAACTGAGCAGCTGCGGCTTCTGGCCCGGCGGCGGCGAAGAGGGCGCGTTCTACGCCTACGCCTACCCCGAACCGGACGGCTTCGCCGATTCCGCGGTCCGACCGGACGAGGCCTTCTACAGCACCGAGAACGGCCAATTCCTACTCCCCTACGAAGCAGTACGCACAGCCGCCGACCCCGACCAAACCCTGCTGGAATTCCTGCACACCACATATGAAGCAGCGGCGGCCAACGGTCACTGGGACAGAACGGCACTGGAAGTCGACCCGAGACGGCGGGCACGGCACCAACAGGAGGGCAGCAACCGGTGAGCGGCTGGGAACGACGACCGCCTCTCCGCAGCGTCTGATGCACCTCAGGCTTTAGCAGCGAAGAGTTCGAGAGCTATGTTGTCCGGGTCACGAAACTCCAGGATGTAGCCCGCTCCGATGTCCTTGACGTCGGGATGTGAAATATCAAGCGAATCGAGCAAGGCCGCGGCGGCGTCGAGTTCCTGACGATTGGCGACGTTGAAGGAGACGTGGTCGAGACCCACCCGGTTCTCATTGAAATTGTCGTCAGCGACGGGGCGTAGTCCAAGGAGTGAATTCCCGAGCTTGTAGATGACCCCGCCGTACAGGAAGTCGAGCTGCTCGCGAGTTGCGTCGTCAGCGTCCTCGGGTACTTCGAAGGCGACGGGAAGACCGAACAGTGCGTCATAAAATGTTCGAGAGACGTCGATGTCGGTAACCGTAAGGCGAACGTGGGCGTAGGAGCTGATAGGGATTGTCATCCTCGCAGTCTTGCACGTCCATCCATCATCCCGCAGTAAAAATCTTGCTACTTCGACGCACTCTCGAATCCCGTACGCGTCATGGTTCCCCACACCTGCTTCTTCCCACGTAAAGCCGCCCACCAGCCTTGAATTCGCCACACCGCGGTGAGCTGGCGGTAGCCGAGGTTCTCCTGGACTGACACGAGAAGTGCCACCCACAAATCCTGCCAGCGGTTGTATCGATGGAAGGACGCTTCTTCCACCAGCAGGGCCATGAGGGAAACGAAGATCGCGTAGAGGTAAGCGACTGCAATGAACGCGAGCGCATAGGGAACGTTGACCACTCCGAGCAGAAGGCCGAGCGGGACGATGATGATGCCGAAAAGCTCGATCGCCGGGGCAATGAGTTCGAAGATCCAGTAGTACGGCAGCGCCACCATGCCGATGGAACCGTAGCGTGGGTTGAAGGTCATGCCCCGGTACTTGGTGAGCACTTCCCACAGTCCGCGGTGCCAGCGCCGTCGCTGGCGCGCCAGGACGGCTGCCGTGGACGGCACCTCGGTCCAGCACACCGGTTCGGCGATGAAGACCACGCGGTACTTCTTCTTTGCCAGCCGCATCCTGCGGTGGAGCCGCATGACCAGTTCGAAGTCTTCGCCAATGCAGTCCGCGTCCAGGCCGCCCGCTTCGATAACGAGGTCCCGCCGGAACATCCCGAAGGCACCGGAGATCAGGATGAGCGAGTTCAGCTGCGACCAGCCGGCACGCCCCAGCAGGAAAGAGCGCAGGTACTCAACGATCTGGATCCGCGCGAAGTAGTTCCGGGGCATCTTTACGTTCACAACCCGGCCGCCGACAACTTCGCACCCGTTGGCCACCCGCACCACGCCGCCGGTTGCGATCACGCGCTCTGGATCGTCGGTGAATGGCTTGGACACCACCAGGAGGGAATCGGGATCTAGGAGGCTGTCGGCGTCGACCATCACCACCAGGTCCTTGGATGCGGCGTTGAGGCCCATGTTCAGGGAGTCGGACCGGCCGGAATTCTCGGTGTCAATGACCACTATGGGCAGCGCCGCATCGCGCGCACGGTACACCGCGCGTACCTGCCCCCGGACGGGCACCTTGATGAGCACGTCGCGCGGGTCTTCGACGAGCCCGTACGAGTCGATGAGGATCTGCAGCGTGTCATCCGTGCTGCCGTCGTTGACGATCACCACCTCGTGGTCCGGGTACCGCAGGTCCAGCACCGAACGTACAGAGGTAGCGATGACCGTGCTCTCGTTGTACGCCGGGATGATCACCGAAATGCCGGGACTGAGCGGCGACGCGGCGGTGGTGCGAGCACCCGCGAACGACTGGCGCCGCAAGTGCGCGGTGAAGTTCACGCTCGCGAAGAGGATCAGCAGCAGCAGCGAAGTGTTGATGACAAGGAAATAGGCGAGGATCGGGTAGGCAGTTACCTCGAAGACCCACTCAACGCCGGTCCTCAACCCCTCGATAATCGCTTCCACGCTGTCCCCCTACCAGTCCACCAGGATTCGCCGGACGTCCGCGTCGGCGCTCTGCGCAACCCGTTTCCGCACCTCGCGCGCCTCAGCCCCCGGCATGACTTTGAGCGCCTGGCCCGCGGCCTGCCGGACCGACGGCGAGACAACCGGTGAGCGGGACAGGTCCGCCAGGACGTGCGTAGCGGGCTTGTAGCCCAGCCTTCCCAGCGATCGTGCACACGCTGCAATAACGACGTCGGACGCGTCCTCACGATCCGGTTCCGCCATCAGGCACTCGAACAGGGCATCCGCGGCCTCGGACATGAGCAGCAGCCCCACCACTGCGGCGGACCCGTAGCGGATACCCGGGTCCGGATCACGGAGCCCCTCGATGAACACCGCAGGGTCCTGCTCCGGGAGGTTGAGCAGCGCGGTTGCCGCGACTGAGTGCGGTATTCCGCTGCCCAGAGCCAGCGCGTCGACCAGGTGACCGCCGGCCTCAGGACGGGCCGCGACACCCAGCGCACGAGCCGCAACCAGCCGCACCTCAAGGCTCTTGTCCTTCAGCGCTGCAGTCAGCGGATCGACAACGTCCGCTCCCCCAAGAATCCCGAGGAGCTCAGCCGCCTTCGACCGCTTCACCGCGCTCGATGAGGTGATCTGTTCGCGGGACTTCTCCAGCAGGCCACGCCCGGCCAGCACCTGGACCATGGCCTCACGCACTTCGCCGCGGACCTCCGGGATCATCCGCAGGAGGGTCTCCTCGACGTGCGCGCCAACGGGGCCGGATGCCGCAACGAGACTGCCAATCAGCGCGTCCAGTTCCTCATCCTCAGCGATGGCGAGCTTCACCACCTGCTTGCGAACCGCGGCATCATAGGCGGCTCGCCGGCGCTCGCGACGGTGGCGCGCACCCTTAACAACGACGACGGCGGCCAGCGCGGTCACGCACGCGATCGCGAGAATGACGATGGCCATGGCCAGGACGTCCCAGGAGACCAGCACGGGACGCTTCTAGCGGGCCAGGATTCCGGCAACCCGGGCCGCGAGCTCGCGCGGACTGAACGGTTTCACCACGTAATCGGTAACACCCGCCGCGAAGCCGCTCTCGATGTCGCGCTCCTGGTTCTTTGCGGTCAGGAGGATCACCGGCACGGAAATGGGTGGGTTGGCAGCGCGCATCATCCGAACCATGTCCACTCCAGACATGCCGGGCATCATGACGTCCGAGATCACCAGGTTGTAGGTATTCCGGGAGGCAAGCTCGAAACCGGAAACGCCGTCGCCTGCAGTCTCCACCTCATACCCGCTGGACTCCAGCTTGGTTGAGACCAGGTCGCGGATGTCGGCGTCATCATCGACCACCAGGATCTTGTGTGGCATTGCAGCCCCCTCCATGCATGCTCGTTACAGGTTTTACCGCTGTTGGTCTAAGCGTAACGGCAGGGACCGGGTGCGAAACCGAGATGCACACCGGCGCAGCAAAAAGCCCCCGGTTTCCCGAGGGCTTTCAGTGTGGCTCCGACCGGCGTCGATCCGGTGACCTTTCGAGTAAGAGGACAGCTCTATCAGGGGTTTCTGCCGACTGTCACGATCTTCGATCGCCCCTAGTCAGGGCTGTTTTTCTGCTATCATCGGCTTTCGTCAGCTGTCATCGAATCTGCGGAATAGATGCGTAGTTTCGGTGGCAGTCCCGGGCGCGCGCACGGTCAACGACCGAGCGCCCCTGTCAGCATCCACCTGACAGGAGAGGCGATGACGTGAGCGCATGAAGGAAGCCTTCCATGTTCATGAGTTCAGCCAGAACCTACGCTGGCATCCGGTCGCCTTCAACCGGCACTACTTCACTGCGGCATGGAAGAAGCAGAAGGTCCGGCCTGCCCGCGGTGATTCAGTCCCGAACCGCACGAATCCTGACTTCTGCGAGTCCGGCAAGCCCACAAGACTGATCGCAAACTCACAGGCCTGGGGTTTCGCATCCTCACCGCGTTGACGGCATCGGGGCTATCCGCGGCCGTGCAGCGGTCAGCTCTTCCGCTGGTTGATCGACGCGCGCCGCAGCGGCAGCCATTTCTACACGCTCGAGGTGAACATCGAGAACGTGCTTCTCACGCCCGGTTGTTTGAACGGGCAGAGTCAGTGACTGGCGCCGCACGTCCAGACTTCTGCATCTCCGTGGCGGCGGTGGTGTGCTCCTTCAGGCCAAACGCCTCACCGAGACCGCGAGTCTCTGTCGAGCCTATTCATGACGGAATGGCGAGATTCGTCATATCAACCTACGGCGCCCACGAGAGCTGGGGAATGATGGTCGGCTACATACAGGAGCAGACCACCGCTGGCCTCCGCTCGCGCGTGAACGGTTATGTGAGCAGCCACGAGCTGATGGGCTTGGGTCATGAGCTCGTTTCAGAGACGACCAATTCCAACAGCGACTGGCTAAGTTCATCCCACGATCGGGAGTCTGACCTCACCATTCGTCTTGACCACGTGTGGGTCGTGCTGCCAAGACCTCGGCGACGATCGAGGTAGGCGTTGCTGCCCTGGACCGTCTCGGGGGCGGGCTCCATGCCCTCCGGTGCCATCATCGTTATTGCCAGCCGTGATCACTGTGCCATCAAATCGAACGCCGAACGTATGGGTAGAACCGGCAGCTACAGCCACTACGCCGCGCCAAGCAGCTACGTCGCATTGCCCGCAACTATTGTCGCCGGCCGCTAACCGGAGGGCAGCATCATATTCAGCTTCACATGCATGGGAGCCAGATGAATATAGCGGGCGGTGGTATCGACATAGGTATGTCCAAGCAGCGCCTGCATCACCGCAAGATCGCCCCTGCCTCTACCAAGGCGGTGCCAAACGTATTGCGCAGGGCGTGCGGGTTTCCGGACCGACCGCCGGAACCGGGATTGGATGAACCCATGGAACCATCATCGCGTAGTGCGGTAAGAACTGAAGTAGACATCTTGAATTGAATCTGATTCTCGCCCTACGATCAGACGGATTGCAATGAACCGTTGGTATCAACTCACCCTGAGATGCAGGGCTACCCAACGCGCGGCCGTTGGGCGCTCGCGTTTGAGCCCGCATGCGCCCCTCTTCGACGCTGCCCGAGACGCTCAAGATTTCGAAACTGTAACGGTGCAACCCGGCGACCAACGGTCACATGAGATTATGGTTACCATCCGCGAGACGACGGCGCGACCGCGCCTAAGAGCGACTGCGCGACAGTGACCCCGGAGGTAACAATGAGCACGAATCCGACTATGAACGACGTCGCGCGAACCGCAGGAGTGGCGCTCAAAACCGTGTCGCGTTTCGTGAACGGCGAAACTAACATCAACCCGTTACTCGCCGCACGTATCGCAGACGCGATCGTGGCACTTGGCTACCGTCGAAATCTTGCCGCTGCGCGCATCCGGCCAGGTTGGACGAGCAAAATCCTCGGCCTTGTCATCAGCGACCATGCCAACCCCTACTATTCTGCTCTCACCCGTGCGATCGAGCAGACCGTGCGCGCGCGCGGCTACTTGCTCATCAGCGCTAGTTCTGAAGAAGACGGACCCACGTTTGACCGTGTTGTCGAGCGACTGCTGGAACAACGCGTAGACGGTCTCATTGTGGTACCTCCGCGCTCCCCAGGTCGGCCATGGGCACAAGTGATGCCTCCAATTCCGCCACTGGTCGTGCTCGATCGCCCATCCGATGCGGCAGACGCTGACACGATCCTTGCCGATAACGCGGGAGGATCGGAGCTGGCTGTGCAGACTCTAATCGCCGGCGGCGCACATCGCATTGCATTTATTGGCGATAGTCTTCAGCTCTATACAATGCGTGAGCGGTTCGCGGGATACAAGGCAGCACTCACAGTTGCCGGCCATGCAGTTGACGACGCGCTGGTCGCCACCGACGCTCACAGCCACGAGGATGCCCGAGCCAGCGTAATTCGACTCATGAGGGAAGGTAATCCCGACGCAATTTTTGCCGCGAACAACCGTGCAGCAATCGGCTCTCTCTTCGCATTCCGCGAACTTGGTCACCGCATACCGATGATCGCATTCGACGATTTTGAGGCCGCGCAGCTTGCCGAGCCTCCTATCTCCGTCGTCACCCAGAACATTACTGAGATGGGCCACCTTGCAGCAGAAAGAGTCATCGATCGAGCAACCGGCGGCGAGAAAACACCGACTACGACCGTGCTCCCCACTGCACTTGTGTTGCGCGGCTCCGAGCTTCCAGACGATATATTAATCGAAAAGGTGTAGGGACCAGAGTCATTTGCTGCCTTGCCTAAAGCCCCCTTCCGGTCGTCCCAGTAATCGCCTAGCATCCATCCAGGCAGTGGGCGTAAGCGTGCGGGCCGGGTGATCCAGGTAGAACCGGAGCAGCTACGACTCGTCTGCGACAGTTGTTGGCAGATCATCCCCAGTCGCTGTTCGGACGAAGAGCCAACATCAAGTGTTCAATCACGGTGGCGTCTTCGATGGTTGACGGGACGATGCACTCCTCGCCGTCGGCTATCTGACGCATCGTTTTTCGAAGGATCTTTCCCGACCGCGTCTTGGGCAGTGCGTCCACGACCGTGATGTTCTTGAAGTCAGCTACAGGGCCAATGTCGCGGCGGACCAGCGCGATCAGTTCCTTGGCGAGTTCTGGCTCCGGAATGTCAACTCCGGACTTGAGCACCACGTAGCCGCTGGCATGCTGGCCTTTCAGGGGATCGGCGACGCCTATAACGGCGCATTCAGCGACGGCGGAGTGCTGGCCGATAACTTGTTCCATGGACCCGGCGGAGAGTCGGTGTCCGGCCACGTTGATGATGTCGTCCGTCCGTCCCATCACAAACAGGTACCCGCCACCGTCCCGGTACCCGGAGTCGCCGGTGATGTAGAAGCCGTCGAACGCCTGCAGATACGACGAGACGTAGCGGTCATCGTTCCGCCACAGCGTGGTCAGTGCGCCGGGCGGCAACGGGAGTCCCAGGACGATGTTGCCTTCTTCGTCCCCTTGAACGTCCTTGCCCGCACCGTCAACGATCCGGAGGGCATAGCCTGGCATGGGCACCGTTGACGAACCGGCCTTGATAGGCAAGGTCTCTAGGCCCCGCGGGTTGGCGCAGATGGCCCACCCCGTCTCCGTCTGCCACCAGTGGTCCACCACCGGTACGCCCAGCGTCCGGAGTGCCCACCCGTAGGTGTCGATGTCCAGGCGCTCCCCCGCGGCGAAAAGCGTTCGCAGGCTGAAAGTGTCGTACGCCGCCAACAGCTTCGCCTCGGGATCGGCCTTCCGGATGGCCCGCAGGGCGGTCGGCGCCGTGAACAGGACGTTGACCTTATGGTCTTGGATCACCCGCCAGAACGCCCCCGCGTCAGGCGTCCCCACGGGCTTGCCTTCATACAGGACGGTCGTGGCCCCGGCCAGGAGCGGCCCGTAGATGATGTAGGAGTGACCCACCACCCACCCGACGTCGGAGGCCGTCCACATAACGTCCCCCGGACCGACGTCGTAAATGTTTTCCATGGTCCAGGCCAGCGCTACGGCATGCCCGCCGTTGTCCCGGACCACGCCTTTTGGGGTTCCGGTGGTACCTGAGGTGTACAGAATGTAGAGCGGATCAGTGGCGCTGACGTCCACGGGCCCGACCGGGACTGCACCGGCCATCTCGCCGTCCCAGTCGAGCCACCGGCTGAAATCTGACGCTTTGGCGGAGAAGCCGTCCCGGTGCTTGACCAGGACGCGGAGGTCCGCCACACCGGCAAAGTCCAGTGCCTCCGCCACCGCTGGAAGGTATTCGACGCGGCGCGACGGCTCGATGCCGCCGGACGCCGTGACCAGGGCAGCGGGTTCGGCATCGCGGATGCGGGCGGCAAGCTCCTTGGACGCAAAGCCTCCGAATACAACTGAATGCACAGCTCCCAACCGGGCTGTGGCGAGCATGGCGATGACCGCCTCCGGGATCATCGGCATGTAGATCACCACCCTGTCACCCTTGCCCACACCCTGCGCACGGAGCACACCGGCGAACCGGGACACCCGATCCGTGAGTTCCGCGTAGCTGAAACGCCGCTGTTCCCCGAGCATCGCGGAATCGTAAATCAGTGCGTCCTGTTCGCCGCGTCCGGCCTGTACGTGGCGGTCGAGGGCGTTGAATGAAGTGTTGAGGACGCCATCCGGGAACCAACTGTACAGCGGTGCGTTGGTCTGGTTCAGAGCCTGCTTCGGTTCAGTGGACCATGTGACCTGTTTGGCCGCGTCAAGCCAGAATGCCGGTGGATCGTTCATGCTGAGTTCGTAGGCATTCCTGTAGGCGCTGGTGTCCATAAGTGTGTCCTTGTCCACGACGGTGTGATGCCGGCCCCTGCGGCCACGGGCCCAGCATGCCTACTCGCTTGAGATACGCGGCTCGAAGCGTCCCTGAACATCAACTCTCAATCATTGCTTGAGATCGTCCTCCGGCGAGCACGCGATACCAGTCGCGCTCGACTTCATTCCGGCAAGGTAGATCGCGTGAGTCGCGACCGCTTCTTGGGGGGTGACGCAGCTGAAGCGGTCTCCTAGCTTACCCTCACGCTCAGCTAGGAACGCCGCCCACATCTGAAGGATCGAGTCGGAGAATCCGAACTCGAAGTTGTGCCCCGTGACCGTGGGCCACGTCGACTGGCTTCCTACGTCGATCTGCTGCCAAACCTGTTCCTTGCCGCCGCCCGGAACGTCGACCACTGTGAAGATCTCGACGAGCTTTGGGTTCTTGGTGCTAAACCTGACGCCTCCGTCGAGACCTATCGCCTCGAATACCCACGTGTTCTTTTGGCCAGCATCGATGCGCTTGGTCTCGGTGGTGAGCGGGAACCGCACGCCGTCATGGCTGGCCCAACTGTAGAGCACGGCGTTGTCCCAGGTGTCGCAGTCAACGAGCGCACCGTCCGGGCCGGGTCGCTGAGTGACGATGTTCTGTAGGACGCCATATACGGTCTCGGGCGCCCAGCCCAGTCGGAGCGGGACATGCCAGGTGTGTAAGCCGAGGTCGTTGAGCACGCCGGCCTCACCGCAGTATTTGTTCTGGCGTTTCCACCCAATGGGCTTCGTCACGTCGACGTCGCTCGCGTGCAGGAAGCTGTTACGGGCCTCGACTATCGTTCCGAGCGCCCCGCTAAGCACGTAGTTGATGGCGAGCTGAGCTCCGGGGAAGAACGGCATCTCGCTCGAGCAGCGCACGAAACTTTCCGGGTGGGCATTGACAGCGTCGAGAATTGCGAGCGCCGCCGACTCATCGATGCCGAACGGCTTCTCGGCTAGCAGGCTCTTACCCGCCGAGATGACATCGGAGTAGATGCGTTCGTGGAGGTCGTGACGCACCGCAACGTAGACCACGTCGATAGTCGCGTCGGCCAGCAGATCGTGATAGTCGGTAACCTTGGTCGTTACTGTTTCGATCTCATCGAACCAGTCGAGGGCGGCGGGGTTGATATCGCACACGGCGGTCAAGCGCGGCCGGACCGGATGATCGATGAGCGCTGGCCAGCGCTGGATGGCTGCGGCGATCTCCCTGCCCATGAGGCCAGCACCGATGATAGCGATGTTAACGGTTTTGGCGTTCACGCCGCGCTCCCTTCGATGATGTCGAGCGCGTCATCAACGCTCGCGCTTGCGTGCAGCACGGCCATGAGCGCCGAGGTAATCCCCGCCGGTTTCGGGTGTTGGATGACGTTGCGGCCGTACACGATGCCGCTTGCGCCCTGGTCAAGCACCGCAACAGTGCGCTCAAGAAGCGTGCGATCGTCGACTCGACCGCCGCCTCGCACGAGTACGGGCACGTCACCCGCCACAGCGATGACTTTTGAGTAGTCGGCGATGTTGTCTGTCGGGTCCGCCTTGATGAGGTCTGCCCCGAGTTCCTTCGCCTGGCGCACCAGCGTCACGATCTTGTCGGTGTCGCCGTCGACCATGTAGCCGCCGCCCGCATTGGCGTTGTCCTGCATCACGAGGGGCTCGATCATGAGGGGCATCCCGAATCTTGTCGCCTGCTCGCGCAACGCCATGATGGACAGGATGTTCGACTCTCGGATCTCGGGACGACCGGGGAGATGCATGAGGTTTGCGCATACGGCAACCGCGTCTAGCCGAACTGCCTCCTCGATCGCGTTGGGGACGTGATGGCTGAAGATGTGGCTGTCGAGGGGATCGCCATACACGTTGGCGACATCGGTGCGCAGCACTAGGGCCGGCTTTTGTTTGCCGGGGATGCGCTGCAGGATTCGTGCCTGGCCGAGTGTGAGTTGTACGGCGTCGGGGTTGGCACGAACAAGAGTCGCGACTACGGCATCCATGTCTTCGATGCCCGTGATGAACGACGACTCGCCGAAGAATCCATGATCGACAGCCACATCGAGCGCTTTGCCCGAGCTCGCGTTGAAGAGCCTGTTGAGGCGGAATTGGGACATTTAGTGAATTTCTCCTCGGTATCTTCTCGCCGCCACGTTTGTTTCGGGCGCCGTTTGTGTCAGACTAGCTCCGTTGCAATAACGTTGTCTAGTTCAACTGCGTGGTTAATTCCACCGATACTCGAAAGGAAAGCCTGTGCATTCAATCGCCGTCGCGGGCCACCTATGCCTAGACATCACCCCGCCGTTAGGGGACACCGTGCGACTGAAGCCGGGTCAACTCGTCGAAGTCGGGCAACTCTCGATCACGCTAGGCGGCTCGGTAGCGAACACCGGTCGTGCATTGGCCGACCTCGGCGCCGCCGTTACTCCGTACGCGAGCATAGGCGACGACGAGTTGGGTGCCCTCCTGCTCTCGAAGCTCGACGCTCAGGGCTTCGGGACGCCCCGTCTCAACGTTTCGAGCCAGTTAGCGACGTCGTACAGCCTTGTCATTGAACGGCCGGGCGTCGATCGCACGTTTTGGCACCACACGGGCGCTAACGACGAATTCGACGGAACCTTCGTGCGAGTCGAAGGCCATGACCTGCTGCACGTCGGCTACCCGACACTGTTGCCTGGGGTGCTTACCGACGGCGGTCGCCCCCTGCACACGCTCCTCGCGCGCGCTCGTGCAGAAGGAGTCACAACGTCGATCGACCTCGCGGTCGTCGATCGCACCTCGTCCGTGGGATCCCTCGATTGGCATTCGATCCTCGAGTTGGCCTTCTCCGAGTGCGACATCGCGAGCCCGAGCTTCGACGACCTCACATCGGCGCTGCGCATCGACGAGCCGTACTCTCTCGCGCTCGTCGACCGGCTCGCCGACCGGATGCTCGATCAGGGCGTGGCCATCGTCGCGATCTCCGCCGGGGGCCACAGACTTCGCCTGCGCACAGGTTCGGCAGCGCGCCTACGCCGTGGCGGCCGCGTACTTGCGCCTCTCGCCGAGACTTGGGCAGACCAAGCCCTCACCGTGCCGCCGCTCTGGGTGGATAATCCCATCACCACCAACGGGGCAGGAGATGCCAGCACCGCCGGTCTGTTGTTCGCTCTATCGGGCGGAGCGACACCTACTCTCGCCGCGGCGCTCGCTGCCGCGAGCTCGGCACTGGTGATCAGCGGCGACAGGCCCACCCCTGCAGGCGTCACCTGCCTGGAGCCGACACTAGCCACCCTGTTTGCGCCGTGAACACCACGCAACCCGTCGATGAGAGGACTTCAATGGAGCCGATCCTGCTCCCCTCCAACCAGCCGCCTTCCCGCTTCTACCAAGGCGGAACGCGCATCTCTGAGTTCCGTGCGGAAACGCCATCGCCACCCAATACTCCCGAGGACTGGGTGGCGTCAACGACAAGCGTGCGCGGTGACTCGCCAGTAGGTATGACGCGGCTCGCCGATGGCCGGCTGCTGGCTGAGGCGATCAGCGCAGACCCCTCGGCGTGGCTCGGGCCCAGCCACGTGGACAAGTACAGCGAAGACACGATGCTGCTCGTGAAGCTCCTGGACGCGGGCCAACGGCTGCCCGTGCATGCTCATCCGGATGGTGAATTTGCCAGTCGGCACGTCTCGGCAGCGCACGGCAAGGCCGAAGCGTGGTACATCCTCTCCCCGGGCACCGTGCACCTCGCTCTCACCCGATCGGTGTCCCTCGATGAACTCCAGGCACTCGTCACTACTCAGGACTCGGCAGGGATGCTGGGCCTCATGCACGAGATCCCCGTCGAGGCTGGCGATTGCGTGTTTGTCCCGCACGGCGTGCTGCACTCGATAGGTGCCGGCATCCTGCTGGCCGAGGTGCAGGAGCCCGAAGACCTCTCGATTCTCCTAGAGTGGAAGGGCTTCGACCTCGACGGGCAGAAGGACGGGCATCTCGGTTTGGGCTTCGATCTGGCCCTCAGCGCGGTGGAGGTCCAAGGGCGCACCGACGCAGAAGTCGAGGCGCTCGTGCGGCGCCGAGTGAGCGACGGTGGTGCATTGCCTAAGGAAGCCGACGCCTACTTTCGTCTCGACCGCATCACGCACCGGCGGGAGTTCCCTGCGGGATTCAGCATCGTCATCGTCCTCGGTGACGATGCTCAACTCACCCTCGCATCGGGTGCGGTGCATGCCCTCGCGGCTGGATCGACGACCTTGGTGCCCTTCGAGGCGGGGAGCTTTTGGATCGATGGCAGCGCCCTCCTCGCTCGACCCCCATTGCCGTGAGCGCGCGCGAGCTGGCGAGCTACGGCCTCTTCGCGTCACTGCGGCCGCGTGCATCCGTGAAGGAGTCGATCGGAATCCCCGGCACCCCCGCTGCCGAAAGACTGCTCACGGCACGCCTCTTCGACTCGTTTGAGTTTGAGGTGCTCCCGGGGCGGGGATTCGACATCGGCGATACTTGGCACCGCGGCATCCCCATCTCGTGGTTCTCGCCGGTGAGCGACTCGCGCGCGCTTCCGTCACCCTCAGGAGTCGAGTGGCTCACGCGCTTCACAGGCGGCTTGCTAACCACCTGCGGTTTCGGCACGATCGGTGCCGAAGGCAGCGGGGAGGGGATGCACGGACGCGCCAACCACCTGCCCGCCGACCAAGTATCGTGGCATGTCGCAGAGGAGGGCAGCGTCTCCATCGATGCGCTGATCGAGAGCGTCGCAGTGTTCGGCCCGTCCTTCAGCGTGCGCAGGAGCTACCGTGCGGCATCAGACGTCGACGGGATGTCCCGGCTCACGGTCACCGACGAGGTCACGAACATCGGTCCCGAGGCCGCCCCCCTCAGTATGCTGTACCACCTCAACTTCGGCGCTCCCGTCGTCGCACCTGGCAGCCAGGTCATCGTCGCGAGCGAGGAGGTCAGGGCGGCAACACCGCACCCCGACGTGCCGGACTGGAGCGTGCTGCCCAAGCCGGCCGACCATATCACGGAGGCAGTGTTCGAGCACCGAAGAGTGCGACAGACATCAGACGGCTTGGCGCGCGCGACGATCCTCAGTTCGGTTGCCGACCTCGCCGTCGTCGTCGACTGGTCGGCGACGACACTGCCGCGCCTGCACCAATGGATGTTCCCCACCCGCGGCCGGTGGGCCCTTGGCATCGAGCCGGCCACTGCTCCCCTTTTCGGCCCCGACCGTGCGAACAAGAACGCCGGAGCCCCCGTGCTCGCTCCAGGGCAGTCCCGGTCACACGAGGTGCGTATCTCCGTCGGTTCCCGTGAGGCGGCGCTCGCATGAGCGTGCGGGCCGCCGTGCTCGATCCCAGCATTCTGGGCCCCGGCGTGGGCGTTCGAGAACGCTCGATCGACCGGTTCGCGATGGCGCACGACGCGTCGCATTACCTGCTGGTGCCTGACGTGGTTCTCACACCGGAGACGGCCGAGGATGTGGCCCGCATCTTCCGAGCTAGCAGCGAGGGCAACCACCCGGTCACCTTCCGTTCTGGTGGGACAAGTCTCTCGGGCCAAGGGGTCACTGGCAATGTGCTCGTCGACACCCGATCGAGATTCCAGCGAATCACCGTGGAGCAGGCGGGCCGACGTCTCCGCGTTCAGCCCGGCGCGACCGTACGACAGTGCAACGCGCACCTGCTTCGCCACGGCCGCAAACTCGGACCCGACCCAGCGAGCGAGATCGCCTGCACCATTGGTGGCGTCGTTGCCAACAACTCCAGTGGCATGGCGTGCGGCATCGAGCAGAACACCTACCGCACGCTCGAGTCGATGGTCTTCGTGCTGCCCAGCGGGACCATCATCGACACAGCGGATGTCGGCGCAGACGCCGCGCTGGAGAGGCTTGAGCCCGCGCTCTACAGCGGCCTGCAACGACTCCACGAAAGGGTGAATTCGAACCCGGCGTCACTCTCGGAGATCAAGCGCCTCTACTCGATGAAGAACACAATGGGTTACGGGCTCAACTCCTTCACCGACTTCGAGCGACCGATCGACATACTCACCCATCTCATCATCGGCAGCGAGGGCACACTCGCCTTCGTCGCCGAAGCCACGTTTCGCACCGTGGAGGTCCTGCCGCACGCGGCGACAGGCCTCCTCGTTTTCGAAAGCCTCCGAGATGCCACGAGGGCCCTGCCCGCCCTGCTCGCCACGGGTCTCGCGACTATCGAACTTATGGATGCCCAGAGCTTGCGCGTCGCGCAGCGCGCACACGATTGCCCGCAGGAGGTTGCCGAGCTCAGCATCACCACTCACGCGGCGTTGCTCATCGAGTTTCAGGCGCACAGAGTCGACGAACTCGAGCACAAGGCAACGGATGCCGCGCAGGTATTCGCGGCACTGCCTCTCACCCGCGCGCCTGTTCTCAGCACCGATGCCGGTGTGCGCTCCGCACTGTGGCACACGCGCAAGGGTCTCTACACAGCTGTCGCCGGCGCACGACCGAGCGGCACCACCGCCCTCCTCGAAGACATCGTGGTCCCGGTCACCGAACTGCTGCCAGTGTGCGAGGCGCTAGCGCGCATGTTCGACGAGCACGGGTACGAAAACAGCGTTATATTTGGCCACGCAAAGGACGGCAACATCCACTTCATGCTCAACGAGTGCTTCGACGACCCGATCCAACTCGCGCGATACGAAAGGTTCACTGCGGAGCTAGTCGAGCTCGTGCTTTCACACGGCGGATCGCTCAAGGCCGAGCACGGCACGGGTCGGATCATGGCTCCCTTTGTGCGGCGGCAGTACGGCGGCGAGCTTTACGAGGTGATGTGGGCGGTAAAGTCTTTATGCGATCCAGCAGGCATTCTCAACCCAGGAGTGTTGCTCTCCGATGATCCGCGGTCCTACCTCGCTGACCTCAAGCTCGTGCCCACTGTCGAAAAGGAGGTAGACCGTTGCGTCGAGTGCGGCTATTGCGAACCCGCGTGCCCGAGCAAGAACCTTACGCTCACCCCACGGCAGCGCATAGTACTTCGCCGGGAGATGAAAGTTGCCGAGGATGCCGGCGACAGCGCCCTGCTCGCAGAACTCCGTGACGACTACGAATACGACGGTATCGAAACGTGTGCTGTCGACGGCATGTGCAAAGTGGCGTGCCCGGTCGATATCAACACGGGAGATCTTGTGCGGCGGCTGCGCCAGGAAAGCCGCAACGCAGTCGAGCAAAAGGCGTGGAGGGCCTTGTCGTCGACGTGGGGAGCCTTCTCACGAGTTGGTGGGCTCGCCATGGAGGTCGCACATGCTCTGCCCGCCGCGTTCCCCGTCGCGGCCACGACCGTGGGTCGGGCGCTGCTCGGCCACGAGACAGTTCCCCTCTACGACGACGGCCTGCCGGGCGGCGGCTCGCGTCGACCGCGGCCCGTGCCCACTACCGCAACAACTGATGTCGTGTTCTTCTCGGCGTGCATCACGACCCTGTTCGGCCCCGCCGAGGGGTCGCTCGGTGTGTCGAGGGCCTTTCTCGAGCTGTGCGAGCGAGCGGACCTCACGTGGGCTGTTCCCGACGGCATCTCGTCGATGTGCTGCGGCACCCCGTGGAAGTCGAAGGGCTTCTCCGCGGGTTACGAGCACATGTCGTCAGTAGTGCTACCCGCGCTGCTGACCGCGAGCGACGGCGGCCGCATTCCCATCGTGTGCGACGCCGCGTCGTGCACCGAAGGGCTCTTGACCATGCAGCAACTCGCGATCCGGGCCGGGGGTGACTTCGCTGCGCTTCGCTTCGTCGACGCCGTCGAATTCGTTTACGAGCGAGTGCTGCCGGGCATTCGGATCACGAGCACAGTGCCACGGATGACAGTTCACACGACCTGCTCGACCTCCCAGCTCGGCATCAACGATGCCATGTTGGCGATCGCCAACGCGGTCGCGTATGACGTGCGCGTGCCCATCGACTGGGGATGCTGCGCCTTCGCCGGCGACCGCGGCCTGTTGCATCCCGAGCTCACCGCATCGGCGACCCGAGCGGAAGCCGCTGAGGTCATGGCCGGCGAGTTCAACGCTTACGTGTCAGCAAACCGCACGTGCGAGATCGGGATGAGCCGCGCCACGGGTCACGAATACCGCCACCTCCTTGAGGTGCTTGAAGAAGCTACAAGGCCTTCAACGTGAGTTCTCGGTGGGTGCGCGTGGTGGCGCACCCCCGAGCGGCCGCCCGAACGGCCTGAATAGGCCGTCGCCGGGCTCCGTTGGAAAGGCTCGAATTCAATCTCGCGCCCGGAGGGACTTGAACTCTACTCAGGACCATGAGTTGCAGTGCTTAGGAACAATCTCCCCAGCAAACAGGCCACGATTGAGTCCAGCTGGATCACAATGGCCTTGACCCCATTTGGACACTCTCTAATAGAGGATGTTCAGTATGGGAAACCAGCGCAAAGCGTATACGCCTGAATACGAGGATGAGGCTGTGAGGTTGGTGATAAACACCGGCCGCTCGGCAACTGGGGCAACGCTTACAAGAGCCGACATGAGGCGGACGCGGGGGCGTTGTCCGAGACAGAGCAGGCGGAGCTGGCGCGGCTGCGTAGGGAGAATGCGGAGCTGAAGATGGATCGGGCGTTCTTGAAATACGCTTCGCTCTTCTTCGCCCAGGAAGCGTCGGAGACGAACGGGAAGCTTCCGAGCTGATGCGGGTGGAGAAAAGCAACTTCACAATCGTGCGGATGGTCAGGCTCCTCGATGTTGCACGCTCCGGTTACTACGTTTCGCTGGACCGAGTTCCGTCGAGGCGGGCGGTCCGGCAGGAGAGAATCGAGCAGAAAGTGGCCTGGCTGCACGGTGAGTCTGATGAGGTGTCTGGTGCGCCGATGATCCTCGTCGATCTCCGCGAGGACGGCGAGATCATCTCGCGGAAGACGGTCGTGAGAACTATGCGGTGTCTCGGGTCACGGGGCATCTTCCCGAAGCGGTGGCGGACGACGACGATCATCGACCACGCTGATGCTTACCCCGCTGACGCAGCAATACGGCAGTGGGACACCGGGGCGTTGAACCATATCTGGGTGGGCGACATCATGTATTCCGCTCAAGTCCCCGGTTACATGCAGTTCGCCGGCCTGAGCGCCTGATCTGACCTTGTGCTGGCAGGGTTCTGAGGGCGGTTCACCTCGCCAAGACTGCACGTAATCGCGAAGCTACTTGTCTATCTGATCGGTTCATAGACAAGTAGCAGAGTGATGACGAGTTGGAGACGGTGGGGGATCTGATCGCGGCCTTTGACGAGTATTTGTGCGGGATTCGCGGCGTGTGTGCAGGGGCCTGGCGAAACTACGCCGAGTATGTGGACCAGTTCTTGGTCGCGGTCTTACCCGACGGTGTGGTCGATCCCCTGGAGATCCGTGCACCGGAGGTGGTGGCTGTTTGTGGGCGGCCTCTCGGGCCGCTACCGGACCAGGACGGTGGAGTTGGCGGCGTCGGCGTTGCGCTCATTCTTTCGGTTCTGCGCACGGCGGGATTGCGCGAGGACCGGTTGGAGGACACCCGTCCCGATGGCGCCGTCGTAACACCGGCCTTGTTCGGCATCTGGGTTCTGGGACTTTCGAGTAGCTGATTGCGTCGTTGGACTCGTCTTCGCCTCGCGGGCTGCGAGACCGCGCGATCATCTTGTGCATGGCCCGTCTGGGATTGAGCGCAGGTGAGGTCGTCCAACTGCGGTTGGATGATCTCGATAGATCCAACGCGACCGTGCGGGTGCGCGCCCGCAAGACCGGCCGTAGCGCGTTGTTACCGCTGACCGCCGAGGTCGGCAAGGCGGTGTCCGACGATTTGCAGCACGCTCGCCCTGATGCGTCGGCAATTGAACTCGCCGAAGTCCACCTCTGCCTCCGCGCCGGGGGCATGGGTCTGCCGGACCGCGACATCAGCCGGTTTCCCCACCAGTTCCCGCCGCATCTTCGCCACCGCGTGAATCACCGCGGACATTCCACGGTCGCCCCATGTTCACCCACCGGGCGGTATGGCGTTCACCCACCGGGCGGTATGGCACTGCGCACGCGTGGCAGCAATGTCCGCGACCAGCCAAGCCCCGATGATCTCCAGCCATGGTTCCATAGGCGGCGCCGTCCTGACCGAGCCCTACGCGGCGGCGGTGTCCAGTCAGCCAACGCGGCACGCACGGTGCGCCGGTGGAACCCGGGCCAGCTCCCTGACAGACATCTCTTTCGCTCTCGCCATGGACACGCTCGAATTGTTCCGCTCTCGATCTCTTTTTCAGACCCGTTCCCGTTCTCTAAGTCCTGGTAGGCAAAGTGAACGCTACGGATGGGTCGAAGGCGGGGCCATCTCAAGCGACTAAAACCCCCAGGTGGGGCAAACTTCAGAATGCCATACCCGCACAGCTGGGATTTCTCGTCGGTTGCGATGGCTCAGCGTGTTTAGAAGCCAGTTGATGTCCATCTAAACGACGCGCCAGCAGCTGTTGAGCCGTTGGCGACTACGGTGAATCCATCGCGGAAATCGTCACCCGCGTAATTTTCACCTATCACCGTGTACGCGACGCCATCGGTTCGGACTCCCGCCGCGTTATAGGTCGAGATCTTGCCCGCTGTGCCGGCTTGATCGAAAACCTGGATGTTCGCGGCGCTGAATGTTCTCCATTTTGGCGTGCGATATCTTACGGCGAAGCGTTTCTGGCCAGAAGACTCGGAGAGTCCACCAGTTTGAAAGTTGCCAGATTCAAAGTAAGGAGCCAGGCGGTCGAGTTGCTCGTACTGGTCCTCGAGGTACGGGCCGTATATAGCGGTTCCCGGGGTAATAATGGCGTCTCGGACCAACACGTTCGCTTGGAGGTTGCTCGCACCAAAAAATCTCACCGCGAATTCGAGCGAGTTTCGAAAATCAATGGGGTAAAGGTCCTCGTTGAGTACCGGCACGAAAAAGGGAACACTGATGCGTTGGCGACCGACCGATAAGGTCGATTGGTCCGAATCGATCACGAGCACACGGTTCGTGTCGTTCACGTTGTAACGGGCCTGGGCGTATACATCGCAGCCGATTTCGACGTCAGTTTCGATGTCAGCGGTAAAGGTGTATGTCCCGCCAGAGAACTGCAGGATGTTCGGGATGAGCTGGCGCAGGTAGACTACTTCGAGAGTGGGAGACGCTTGATAATCAATCGTCAGCAAGATTCCCCCGGTCTCAACGCTGTGGCGGGACGCGATGACGCTGTCCGCCCCATGAGCAACTACACGCCAGAGTCCGCACACGTTGCCCTGAAGACCAGTTCCGACCGTCACCGGGGTCCCAGCATGCCAGTTCATGAACGCACCGTCGACCAGAGCGTTCTCGATCGTCGGCGCTTCGGGAGTGACATTTAGACTGAGCGACGGGGTTTTTCTTTTTGCCAAGATTCCCGGAGCAGTCAATTTTCCCTCACGGCCTTAGTCGCAATGACGTTCGTGTCGGCCTGGGCGCTCCCCGCAGCCCCGAGAGCAGAGACGCCTAGTCCCAAGGACGCTCCCGACCCCGCAATCACCGACCTCCTGGATATTTCATGTCGCTTGGATGGGACAGGATCTGTGTTTTTGTTCATGCGAATGAATCTTCCATGAACTGAGACATCGTTGTCAAGAGCTCGCGCTGACTCATTGGAAATCCCTGCGTGCCTGTATTCGTTGCCTTTTTTGAGAACCTCCGCCGATCCAAGCCGCAGGCGGACTTGAACTTCATGGGGTCAGCACGGGAGTTTCGGTCCTGGTTCGCGACGATGACGAGTACCTGGACTACGTGGAGTGGTTGCATTGGCCCGACGGATTTGTCTATCCGCGGTGTGATCATGCCGGCGGGTGGATGGCAGCCGATGGTTGCAACAAGTGTGCCGACTGCGGTTCTCGAACATCGATGGCAGTCGGGACCCTTTTTCGATCGCAGAGGTACGCCGCTTACCGTGTGGTTCACGGCCTGCTGAATGTTCGCCGCGCAGAAGGACCGTGTCTCTGCGGAGTCTGCAGCGATTCTTTGAGATCGGCTCATACCCAACGCCTGGGCGATGCTCCATCGACTCCGAATCGGTCTTGGTCCTACCGGGCAGAGACCGTCTGACTGGCACCGTGGAGATGGACGAGACTTACATCGGCGGCGAGGATCCTAGTTTGTGCGGTGGGCATGCCAAGGGAAAGAAAGCACTCGTATGCATGGTCGTTGCGGTTACCGATGCGCGGGGTTCGGCCGCCGCCCGATGGTGACCTGCAAGACAGGTCCGCCGCCTCGCTGCACTCCTTTCTCACCGGCGACGTCGAGCCTGGTGCGCACGTCATCACCGAGGGCTGGCAGGGCTACCGCGGCATCGAAACAACTCGGCTACACTCACGAATTGCGCAGCCAGCGTTGCCGCGCGCGGTGGCAACTCGGGTTAACTTTTTCCCGAAGTGCACCGGGTGGCGTCGCTGGCCAAGGTGGCTGCTCGGAACACATCAAGGTGGGGCAGACGAAGCGCAGTTGCAGAACTACCTCGACGATTCGTCTTCCGATTCAACCCGCGCACATCCCGCAGCAGGGGGCTGGTCTTCTACCGCGTGCTTGAACTTGCCGTTGGTAAATATCCGGTGCGCTGCGGCGCCCTGGTCCGCGACCGCAGCCGAAACAGGCCCGCCCATGCCTCCCGGGAGACGCAGCCATCCACACAGCATGGAGCGGCCCACACAGCCCGAACATGAGGAAAGGGTTTGACCCAGTCCGATTAGATGAATAGCCCAAAGTGACGAAACGATTGGACACAAACCGCCACTACGCCACATCAGTGCGCCATCACTTGGCCTGAAATGCGCAAACGACCGAATGTCCGGATGAGCACCGAGTTCAAAGGGTCATGCCCGCGGCTCAATCCAGACAGATCCTGGTCCTCGCCGGACGGCGCAAAACACTAGCACTGGCGAAGAAGCCGTAACCGTTAAACCACCGGTGAATAGCACCTCACCGGCTGGACCCCGCGTATGTTTTCATTTGAGGCAATTGGACCGACCGTTCATGGATAAAATATCGTTGTCAATCGGACTCCTTTCAGAAGTGAAACATCGTTGTTAGTCCTGGCTTTACAGGCGTTGACATGGCCGTTGCGATCGCGTATTCTCACTCGAGATAACGTTCGCTCGAATCGGATAGAGGTTGCAATGAAGCGCTCAAACAAGATCACGGCCGCTATAGGGGCGTTATCCCTTGTTGCCGCCCTGAGCGGATGCTCAAGTAGTCAGGGTGCGAGTTCCGGCGAAGTGCTGACCATGTGGACGTTCAAACAGTCCCAGGTGGAGGCTCTCCAAGCGCTTGGTGATGAGTGGGGCGCTCAAAATGACATGACGGTCGAAGTCAGCGTCTACACCCCCGACGCCACGTACAAAACGAAGGTCCAGGCGGCAGCGCAGTCGAACACGTTACCTGACATTTTGAGCGTTAACAGCGGGGGCCTAGACTGGGCGTGGGCTCAAGCTGGCATCACCCAAGACATCACCGAGGAGTTCGACGAGTCCTGGCAGAGCCAGTTTCTCCCTGGGGTGGTGAGGGCTGCGACCGTAACCGCGAGTACCATCGAAAACTCTGGCGACGATCCAGCCACCACGCTGAAGAACCTCGAGGCGGATCATTCATACTCGGTTCCGTATCTGGCCGGCACTCCTGGGGTGGTTTTCGCATCAAAGAAGGCCCTGGAGGCTGCAGGAGTCGACACTTCGAATCCGCCTGCAACGTGGGATGAATGGATATCCGACATCGAAAAAACCGTCGCGAACGATCCCACGAACGGTGGCATTGTGACCGGGCTTAAGGTTCCCGAAACCGGCTACCTCTGGCTATACCGTCCGCTTTCTTATGCGTACCTGGGACCCGATGGATTCGAAGGACGCCAGTCCAACGCGCAAGACCCATCGTGGACGTCCAACGAGAGCGTCAAGACCCTCGAACTGTATGACCAACTGACCCCACTTTGGTCTCCCGGCGTACTCAACCTTGACATTGATCAGGCCGACCAGAGCTTCGCGTCAGGCAAGGCAGCCTGGGTCGTCGGCGGAACCTATACCCTGTCGTCCCTAACTACGTTCGGGATGGATGCGAGTGACGTTATGGTGTTCCCCGTTCCGTCGCCCAGCGGTGGCGAGATCTCCCGACTCAGTTATCAGGCTGCACCGCTTGTGAACGGAGCGGTGACCACCACTAGCGAGCACAAGGAGGAGGCCATCAGCTTTCTTAAGTACATCACCAGTGTGGAGGGGGCTGAGTTGTTCGCCAAGGAGGCGCAGGATCTGCCTGCCACCCAAATCTCCTCAAGTGCCCTCAGCTCTGAACTGCTGGAGCAGTTGGTCGGGCTGGTTACACCCGACGAGTCTGGAGGAGAACCGTTCAATGCGAACGACCGTTCCGCTGACCCTCCTGCCTCGAATATCGCACACACTAGTGCAGTAGCGCTCGCGAATCTGCCAGCAAAGTCTGCACCCGTTTCATCAGTGGCTAGTACTCTCGCTGATCTGTACGAAGCTGCCTGGGAAGCGGCCAAGTAAATCGTGGCGATTAGTGACACGCTGCCGAAAGGTACATCCGCTGTCTCGTCCCGCCGTGGGCGTCGACCTTCGGTCCGACGTCCACGGCGCGGGGGGTGGGTTGGTCTCCTCTTTGTTGCCCCCGCAGTCGTCCTGTTTGCTGTATTCGGCGTATACACCGTTGTTTTTGGTTTTTTGCTCAGCTTCGCCCGATGGGACGGGTTCTCACCAGATTGGCAATGGACCGGGCTGAGCAACTATACAGATCTGCTCGGCGGCGATATCGCGCGCTCGCCGCAAGTCGTGAACGCCGCCGCCCAGACCTTGGTTGGGATGGTCGTTGTGCCAATCGCGGTGCCTCTCATCGGGTTGCTACTGGCGCTGCTGTTGAACTCGATCCGTCGGATGCGGGCGCTGATGCGCACTGTGTACTTTTTGCCCTATGTCACCACCGGCATTGCCGTCTTTTACGCGTGGCGTTTCATGTACGAACCGAACGGTGCCGTCAACGGCATCCTGAACGCTGTGGGCCTGGACTTCCTGTCCCAACCCGATGGCTTTCTCGGCAACGTCAACACAGCACTTGGTGCAGTCGTCGTCGTTCAGGTTTGGTCCGCCGTGCCTATCGCCATGCTGCTCTACCTCACCGGGCTCCAAACGATTCCCGACTCGGTGATCGAAGCGGCGCGCATTGACGGCGCGACCAGCGCACGCACGGTCTGGTCGATCATCCTGCCACTCCTGAACCCGATCACCGCGCTTGTCGTCATTCTTCAGCTGCGCGAAGCATTTCAGAACTATCAAGTGTACTTGCTGATGACCAACGGTGGGCCCGTGGACTCAACCACCACCCTCGGCCTGCTGACCTACAACTACGGGTTTGGCGCCCCCAGCGACTTCGGCTACGCGAGCGCACTCGGCTGGATGCTCGCCCTCGCCGCGGTCGTCCTCGCGATCGTAAGCTTTCGAATCCTCAGGAGCCGCCAATGAACACCGCAAGCATCACCCCCAGGGACACCGTCCGGCGCAAGAGCGCCTTGACAGCAGGGCAACGCACGGCGAAAGTGACCTCCCGTCTAATCGTCGGTTCCCTATTGGCTGTTTACGCGGTCGTGTCAATCTTCCCGTTTGCTGTAATGGTCGGCGGTGCTCTGAAGACGAACCAGCAGATTATTAGCAACCCTCTACCGTTCACTTCGCCGCCGACATTACAGACGCTTGCGGATACCTTTGACGCACTGAACGTACCGCTGCTGTTATTCAATAGCTTGGTGCTTGCTATTGGAGCCTGCCTGTTAGTCCTGCTCGTGTATCCACTGGCAGGGTACGCGTTCGCCGTGCTCCGGTTTCCGTTCAAACGTACGATATTCGCGGTCTTCGTCGGCGTGCTGTTCGTTCCCGGCGTTACCGTGCTGCTGCCGGTCGTGATCCTCGATCAGAACCTGGGTCTTTACGGCAGCCCCTTGGCCGTGATCCTCCCACACGTGAACGGAAGCGCTGCGATAGCCATCATTCTGATGCGGGCATATTACGCAACGATTCCAACCGAATTGCACGAGGCTGCTGTCCTAGACGGGTGTAGCGAGTTCAGCATCTTCGCCCGTATATATTTTCCGTTGTCCCGATCTGCACTGATTACCCTCACTATCCTGACCTTCGTCGGCTCGTGGAATGAATATGTCCTTCCCGTCCTCACCAACGACGATCCGAACAGATTCCCGCTCCCGGTCGGTTTGCAGAGCCTGCTCTCCAGCAACGTTGTCCAATGGAACCAAGTCATGGCCGCTGCCCTCATCATTGTGGTGCCAATCATCATCTTGTTCGTTTTCCTGCAGCGGTACTTCATCAATGGCCTTCAAGGCTCGGTGAAGGGATGACTGATCCAAATGTATCGGTCCTCACCAGCAGCACTCTGCCGCCGAAATTGACCGCGCCAGAGATTGCGGCGCCCTCAGGCGGACGCGTGCTAAAGCGCCGCCTGCGCATCCTGCATCTGAGCGACACCCACCTCTCGGGTAACGGATCTCTGCATCATGGCATCGTCGACACGATGGCCGCGCTCGAGCGGACACTGAACTACGCAGTTGACATCCCGGACATTGACGTCTTCGTACTCAGCGGTGATCTAAGCGATGACGGCACCGAAGAGTCCTACCGCCGCCTGCGTCAAAAAGTCGAGCCGTGGGCCGCCGCGCGCAGCATCGAGGTCATCTACGCCATGGGCAACCACGACCTGCCGGATGTCTTCGCCTCCGTGCTGGGTAAGGGGGAGCGCGCGGTCGACCTGGCTGGGTACCGAATCATAACGCTCGACTCCTCAGTCGCCGGGCACGACCACGGCTCCTTGAGCGTGGAACAGCTTGAGCAACTGGTCCATCTGCTCGCCGAGCCTGCAGTGCACGGAACGATCATCGTGCTACACCACCCGCCTACCGCAGCCGTTACGCCGCTGTTGCGACTGATCGGACTCGAGAACCCAAACGCCCTTAGTGATGCGCTGCACGGAACCGACGTGAGACTTGTCCTGAGCGGACATTACCATCACGCGCTGTCGACGACCGAGCGAGGCATCCCCGTGGTCGTCGCGCCGGGCGTTGCGAATACCTCGGATGTCACGGCGCCGCGCGACGTCGAGCGTCCACGCGCGGGCTCCGGTTTCGCCCTCATCGATCTGCCATCCGTCGGAGCGCCGCGTGTCTCGTTCGTTGCGGTGCCAGGTCCGCTCGACGGCAAAATCGTGATCGAACTTGATTCCGACGCCCTTCGCGCCATCGCTCACAGGCTTGAGGCATCCTCTTGAGGACTGCTATCGCTGAATGGATCGGACGGCATGGCGAGGAAGCGACGGCCGTCGTGCGGACGCTGGGCAATTAAGCTCTCCGATTCAGCAGCCTGGGACTTCCTGCCTGCTACCGACAAAAACGCCCCCTGCGCACGTCAAAGTTTTTGGGACAGTTTCATAGTTCTGTTCGCAGATGTTGGCGTAGGGGCGCATGCTTCCTGGGCTGGGGTGCGTAGGCAGTATCCGCTGGCCATCCGGGCTTTGCAGGCTCATCTCTGCGGAGACGTGGCCCAGGCCCAGCAGAGACATCAGGACCTGCAGGGAGACGCCGGCGTTGATCAGGACGGTGGCGTAGGTATGCCTGAGCTGGTGCGGTGTGATTCGCCAAGTCCGGCAGCTTGCGCCGCACGGCTGAGTTCGGCAACGGACGGCGCCTTGGCCGAGGCGGTTTCGGTGGTGGGCGTAGAGGAAATCAGCAGGGCGTCCGGTCCTCGGGTGCGGGATCGGACGCCAAGTGAACTCAGCAGTTGTGATCAAGCGTGAATCACCATTCTTCTCATCCGCTAGTTCGAGCAGTGGAACTGCCCAGGTTGCGTACTCAGTCGCTTTGAGTCGAGTTCGCAACACGCGTGACTGCCGCCAGATCCGTGAGACGGGCTAAAAGGTCATCAAGCTCCGCTCCGTCTCCAGACAAGCGCAAAATGACCTCGACCTGAGGCTGCTTCTTCCCGCGACGGATCTCTTTGGAATCGATAAGAGATACGTCGTACCCTAGTTCCGTTGCAGTTGTCAGGATGGCCCTCAGCCCCCCACAGCTTAGACGGTATCGGATCCTTACTAGCGAGTCTTTGCTGTGCGGACGGATGCGAGTTCCGATCATTGTGAGGGCGCTCACGGTCACCAGATGCAGCGCTGTGGCGGCGATTGCCAGCATCGGCATGCCAGCGCCGCACGCCATTCCGATCGCCGCGGTCACCCAGACGGACGCTGCAGTAGTGAGCCCAGTGACCGTGTTTCGTCGAACGAATATAAGGCCGGCACCGAGGAAACCGATACCTGACACCACCTGTGCGGCGATGCGCGAAGGGTCGAGTACGACCCCGTTGCCCACCACTGTTTCGAATCCATAGGCGGACACGAGCGTAAAGACAGCGGAACCGACTCCCACGAGCGTGTGAGTGCGCAGGCCAGCGCTCTTTAGTTTGCGCAGTCGCTCGACGCCGATTACCGCCGAGAGCAAGAATGCGAGTAACAACAGAACTAGCTGCGTAGGCGTAGTTGCTGAGAATAGAAGAATGTCGAGCAATGGGCCTCCAGTTCAACGTGTGCGGACTCTCGTGTGCGGAATTCGATTGGCGCGAGTCGTCCCGACCAAGGGGCGGAGGTGGTAGTTCGGTACACGTGGCACCACGACCCGGACCTGTATGTGGGGGGGTGGTTAAGTGCGATGGCCGTTTAACCTGAACTCAATTGGTGAGAGAAGAACTCAGACATTGCGGTGTCCCAGCGCGCACCGCACAGCTGGGATTTCTCGTCGGTTGCGATGGCTCAGCGTGTTTAGAAGCCAGTTGATGTCCATCTAAACGACGCGCCAGCAGCTGTTGAGCCGTTGGCGACTACGGTGAATCCATCGCGGAAATCGTCACCCGCGTAATTTTCACCTATCACCGTGTACGCGACGCCATCGGTTCGGACTCCCGCCGCGTTATAGGTCGAGATCTTGCCCGCTGTGCCGGCTTGATCGAAAACCTGGATGTTCGCGGCGCTGAATGTTCTCCATTTTGGCGTGCGATATCTTACGGCGAAGCGTTTCTGGCCAGAAGACTCGGAGAGTCCACCAGTTTGAAAGTTGCCAGATTCAAAGTAAGGAGCCAGGCGGTCGAGTTGCTCGTACTGGTCCTCGAGGTACGGGCCGTATATAGCGGTTCCCGGGGTAATAATGGCGTCTCGGACCAACACGTTCGCTTGGAGGTTGCTCGCACCAAAAAATCTCACCGCGAATTCGAGCGAGTTTCGAAAATCAATGGGGTAAAGGTCCTCGTTGAGTACCGGCACGAAAAAGGGAACACTGATGCGTTGGCGACCGACCGATAAGGTCGATTGGTCCGAATCGATCACGAGCACACGGTTCGTGTCGTTCACGTTGTAACGGGCCTGGGCGTATACATCGCAGCCGATTTCGACGTCAGTTTCGATGTCAGCGGTAAAGGTGTATGTCCCGCCAGAGAACTGCAGGATGTTCGGGATGAGCTGGCGCAGGTAGACTACTTCGAGAGTGGGAGACGCTTGATAATCAATCGTCAGCAAGATTCCCCCGGTCTCAACGCTGTGGCGGGACGCGATGACGCTGTCCGCCCCATGAGCAACTACACGCCAGAGTCCGCACACGTTGCCCTGAAGACCAGTTCCGACCGTCACCGGGGTCCCAGCATGCCAGTTCATGAACGCACCGTCGACCAGAGCGTTCTCGATCGTCGGCGCTTCGGGAGTGACATTTAGACTGAGCGACGGGGTTTTTCTTTTTGCCAAGATTCCCGGAGCAGTCAATTTTCCCTCACGGCCTTAGTCGCAATGACGTTCGTGTCGGCCTGGGCGCTCCCCGCAGCCCCGAGAGCAGAGACGCCTAGTCCCAAGGACGCTCCCGACCCCGCAATCACCGACCTCCTGGATATTTCATGTCGCTTGGATGGGACAGGATCTGTGTTTTTGTTCATGCGAATGAATCTTCCATGAACTGAGACATCGTTGTCAAGAGCTCGCGCTAACTCATCAAAGATGCCCGCGTAGTGGTATTCGAGAATCATCTGAGAATGTCCGTGTAGCTGTGTGTCTTCCGGACCGGTGTCAGCTGGCTTGGCACTTCGAGTCATGGGATTGCTGATGAGTGAACGACGGGCTGTGACGAAGACCATCGCGACCCGGTATGCACGAGCGAACCGAGCCGCTAAGAAGATCATGTTGGATGAGTTGTGCGCCACGACCGAGTGGCACCGGGACCATGGGCGACAGGCGTTGCGGACGGCGCTCAGGCCCCGGTGGTGAAGCCCCGGCCGCCGCGGCCGCCGCGGCCGCCGGTCTACGGGGAAGTGGTAATCGCCGCACTGCGGTTCTGCCGGGCGGTGCAGGGTACCGCGTGCGGGCGGCTGCTGGCCGTGGCGCTGCCGGATCTGGTGCGGCGGCTGCGCAGGCACGGCGAACTGGCGATTGACGACGCGACGGCGGAGTCGCTGCTTCGGATTTCCCCGGCCACCATCGACCGCCGGCTCAAGAATGACCGGGCGAAACTCGATCCGGAGCCGGTCCCATACCAACCCCGGAACACTGCTGAAGGACTCGATCCCGATGCGGACGTGGGCGGAGTGGACGATACCCGGCCGGGATTTGTGGAGATCGATCTGATCAGGCATGAAGGCGGCAACGCCAGGGGCGAGTTCTGCTTCACCCTGGACATCACCGATATTGCCACGGGCTGGACAGAGACCCGTTCGGGGCGGAACAAAGCGCAGAAATGGGTGTTCGCCGCCATTCCGGACGCCACCGCGGGTTTCCCGTTCCCGATCCTGGGCATCGATTCGGATAACGGGTCCGAGTTCATCAATTGGGAACTTTTCCACTGGTGTGAACAGCAGAATCGAGGGTGTCAGATCGTTTGTGTAAGGGGAGGTGACCCGAGCAGGAAGCCGAGATACTGATGACCATGGTTGATAACGAAGCCGGTGAAGAGCGCAGACGCGCCCAGCGTGAGGTGTGAAGGCGTTGGAAGCCCTCTGGCGCCCTGGATGAGTTGTACTCGATGATCGACGCCGGGCAGGTCCGGCTTGAGGGCAAGGACGGGCTGATCCAGCAGCTGATTAAGGCAGGCCTCGAACGAGGCTTGCAGACCGAGCTCGGTGATCACCTCGGGTACGACAAGGGTGACCCGGACGCGGCGTTGTTCCCGAACTCACGCAATGGTGTTTTTCCCAAGACCGTCGCCACCGTGGTCGGGGGCGTCGAGCTGGCGATTCCCCGGGACCGGGACGGCACGTTTACCCCGGCCCTGGTCCCGAAGGGCTCCAGACGCCTGGGCGGGCTCGATGAGATGATCGTGAGCCTTTACGCTGGCGGGATGACGGTACGCGATATCGAGCATCACCTCGTGTCAACGATCGGCACGGAGATCAGCCGCGAAACGATCTCGAAGATCACTGATGAGGTCCTCGATGAGGTCATCCTCTGGCAGCGCCGGCCGCTGGAGGCCTTCTATCCGGTGATTTATCTCGACGCGATCGTGGTCAAAATCCGCGACGGCGCCCATGTGCGCAACAAGGCTGCTCACATCGCCGTGGGGGTCGATATGGACGGCATCAAGCACGTCCTGGGGATATGGGTCCAAGCCACCGAGGGCGCGAAGTTCTGGGCCGGGCCTGCGCCGAACTGGCCAACCGGGGTGTAAAGGACGAACTGAACTTACTGAACCGGATCTGGGCGCTGCAGGCCCTACTGACCAACCATTTCACGCCGCAGCAGAAGTTGGTTTCAAGGAACGCCGCGGGGCCAAAGTGATCAAGAAATACGACAAACCGACCACCCCGTACCAGCGGGTCATCAATGACACCGGCACCGCGCGCAAGGCCGTGAAAATGAAACTGATCCGGCAGAACAAACTGCTGAATCCCGCAGCCATCCAACGACAGATTCAGACTCTCACCGCCGAACTGCTCACCCTGACCACCAGCAAACAAAACCCAAAACCCGCCGCCGCCATCCGGGCATTCTCAAATGATTCCACGAAACAATCGAGCCGGGCATCTTGACATGATTCCTCGGGGACGACGCGTTGACTCATTGGAAATCTCCGCGTAGCGGTGTTCGTTACCTCATTTGAGAACCTCCGCCTGGACGGCGTGGTTGCCGGACGTCGCGGTGTATTGACGCTATGCCGGTTTCATGGAGCTTTCGATGCGTGAACGCAAGGCTGTGGCGGCGAAGTTGGCGACCGATTATGCTCGTGCTGGCAGGGCCAGGAAGACACTGATCTTAGACGAATTGGTGCTGTTGATGGGTTGGCATTGTGACTACGCGCGAATGGCGTTGCGGGACGCTCTCACGCTCAAGATGGTGAAGGTCCGGGCGCGGCGTCCGGGCAGCTATGACATCCCGTGGTGATGGCTGCGCTGCGGAAGTGTTGGGGTGTGCAGCGGACTGCTGCCGGTAAGCGGCTGGCGCTGTTTCTGCCGGTCCTGATTCCGATGCTCCAGGCCAAGGGTGCCTTCGAAGTCACCGACGCGCAGGCGAAGCTGCTGATGGGATGAGCGCGGCCGCGATCGACCGCGGGCACAAGGGCGACCGGACGAAACTCGATCCCCGCGGCAGATCCCATACCACGCCGGGGTCGCTGCAAGGAATCGATCCCCATGCGACCTTGGCCGAGTGGGACGACGCGGACCGAGTTTCGTGGAGATCGGTCTGATCGGACACGAGGGCGGAAACGCCCGTCGACAAAACAAGCGCCTATCAATCAGGTGTCGAGTTGAAGATCGAGATTTCCACGAATAGTGGTCTGAAGCATGCCGTGCTGGTCCGCGTAGGTGACCCCGTGTTCAGACCGGTAGCATGCGTTCGCCTTCAGCCCGTAAACGACGACGGATCGCTCGAGCTCGTCAGCAAGTGAGAGGTACACGCGCTGTTCGGAGTGTACCAGCCGGATTTTACCCCAGTGCACGTCGAAGGGCCCTGGCCGCATTGGGCGTATCCGCACCGATGCCATGTCGATGCTCAGACCATAGACGCCTTCACGGAGCAAGAAGTCGATGAGATCGGGATATTCGTGGTATCCGTCGGCGCGGACGGGCACACCGGTGGAAGAGTAGCGTTCCCGCATCCATACGTTGTCGACAAGGTCGTCACGAACCGGCGTGAAAAGCTGCCGGAATGATTCGGTGTCGCCCATCGCGCGTCGAGCAAGAAGGTCTGCCCACCAGAGTCTCGCCATCGCAATGTCGGAGTCGCCGACGTTGCCGAGATAGCAGTCTTCGGATTCATAGCGTCGCAGGCTGACCAAGGTGCCCCGGCCCTCGGGATGCATGCGAAGCGCGGAATCAAAGTGATCGACGATTCGGCTGCCCTGTTCGGGGGATGCCGCTCCAGTCGCGATCGCCAGGTAGTTCTCAGCATCCTCGTGGTCATCGACTTGCGACCAGTCAGGGGAGCGGCTGGTGACGAAGTGGTCTTTTGCCCACAAGGCGCCGATATTCTCACGGATGGAGTTCGCAGCGCCCTCCAGGCGATCAGCCAATGGGTCGGCCAACACGCGGGCAACTTCGGCCGCCCGCGAGAACGTGCGGACCGCCATGGCGTTTGTGTCGAGCGTGAATCCGGATCGCCGGAAGACATCCACCCATAGGGCCCCCACCACATTTAGGAGGCCGCGGGTCTCGTCCAATTGTGTCAGGAGCCAGATGGCGGCTGATCGGATTCCCTTCCCCCACATTTGTCGTAACCACGCCAGGTCGCCCGTGGCACACGCGATGTCTGTGGCAGCCTCAATGACGAACAGATTGGGGCCTGGTTGTGGCGAACCTGAGATCGCAACGTATTCGGGCCAACTGCCGTCAAAGTGGTGGGGGATGAGCCCGTCGGGTCTAATGTTGTCGATCGCGCGCTCTACGATATTGCGTGCACGACGCTGGAGGATATCGATTCCGGAGTATGCGAGCGCAACGGCTGCACTCCACGCATCCGGATCGAAGAAGGTATGCAACGTCCCATACTCGCGGGTCGGAGCGTTAACCGTCGGGTAGGTCGCGTCGGGTAAATCGGGAGAACCGAGGCAGGGCACCTCGGATCCCCATAATGCGAGCCGATGCGCGAGCAAATCGCGCTCGTCAGGCAGCCCGACGGCGTCCTCAAACAGTCTCGGAGCTGCGGATTGCGAACAGGCTACGCGGAGTACAAGCGTCGCCACCGTACCTGCCTGCATCTCAACGGTATCTATTGTTGTCTCGAGGTTCTGCACACCGTCGACCACCTGTCCGGATATGCCATGAAGCCTGCCCATGAGCAAAACGCCCACGGCGAAGCCACCATCGCCCCACTGGTATACGACGTCTGAGGTGTTTATGTTCTCTATCGTGATTGCGGTACTTCCGTCGGATGTTGACATCGCATACGCGGCGATCAGGGGCGTATGCGAAGTCGCCCAGCTCGAGTCGCTTCCGTCTCGCTGTAGTACCCCACCCTCGCACAGGGCAGTGCCGAATCGTTGTGGACAAGTAACGCGTACGAGGCAGCCAATTCTGGCCGCTGAAGTCGCCGTAAGTACGATCGTGACGATGGTGTCCTCGCCGTCCCGGGTCACGTCAGAATCGATTTCGACTGCATCGCTAGTTTGGTCGCTCAGAACAATTTCGACAGCAGGCGACGCCGAGACGACGACCGTTCGCCATGATTGATCGCTGGATGCCTCCATGTTGAGGTTTCATTTCCTTAGTGGGAGTGGTTTGTCAGGGCAAACTAGCCTTGGCGGAGACTCGCTCGCTCAGCTGGGGCTAATTTGCTTAGTCTAGACAACGTTGCCTCAAAGTTGGTAGCCTAGTCAAGCGGTAGGGACAATTGCTGAAGCGAGTCATGTATTTGGAGAGTTGAGATCATAGTGAATGGACGGGACACGCTGCCGCACACCGCGTCAGCCAGGCGAACCCAAAAGTATTCCCTTGTTCCTGAGGTCAACGAACTCAGGAGTCGGAATGCGACCTTCTCTCGCGCATTTTCAATCAATTCCGACGGCGCACGACTCACGTCTCCGATGGTGTCGGAGACGTTCCGAATCGTCATCATCGCGGATACCCACCTGAAACTTGATGATGTCCGAGGCGAGGCATTTCGTGGTTACACCCAGCGAATGGCCGAGGCGTATACCTCGGCAAAGCACTACCGCACCAATCAAGTCGCGACGCCCGAAGATGGATTCATCGAGGCTTTGTCCCGTGCAGTCGACGAGAGTGCATCTCTGGTCGCGCTACTGGGTGACATCGTCAGCTTCCCATCGGAAGCCGCGATCGAATGGGCGGCCGCGTGGCTGAATGAGATCGGCATTCCTTGGACTTACACAGCAGGAAATCATGACTGGCACTACGAGGGGATGCCGGGCAGCGACGTTGAACTGCGTGCTCGCTGGATCAAACAAAGACTGATGCCTCTCTATGGGAGTGCCGATCCCATGATGTCAGTGCGCTTGCTAAACGGCGTTCGCTTTGTGACCATCGACGACTCGACCAACGAGATAAGCCCAGATCAACTGGAGTTCTTTCGCGCTCAGGTCGCGACAGGAGCCCCTGTGGTGCTTTTCATTCACATCCCGCTCTTTGCGCCTGGTCGGTCAGTCAAGTTCGGATGCGGGCATCCTGAGTGGGGGACATCGACGGACACCCTATTTACCGTGGAGCAACGCCGCCCATGGCGACGGAGGCACACTCCAACGACGATGGCTTTTCGCCGTGATGTGTTCAGCGCACCGAACGTGCTTGCGGTCTTTGCGGGCCATAATCATGAGGCATCGCTGGACGTAGTAAACGGAGTGCCGCAGTGTGTCGTGGCGCCCAATCTCACCGGCGCACACTTGGTAGTCGAGTTTGCGTCTTCCTGAGCGCCGAGGAACGATTGAGCTCCCGCTCGATCGAACGAGGACCGGCTCGCGCCGATCCACCACGTTGACGTCTGGCTTGTCTTCACCCGAATCCGTAATTTGTAACATTTCCGATACTCCGAGCGCTATTCTTGCTCGATTCAGCACGATGGGACACACGATGCCACAGTTCGACCTTTCTCTCGCCGACCTCGAGTCATACGCTCCTGCGCCGGAGGAACCCCTCGACTTTGACGCGTTTTGGCACGACACGATCGCCGAGTCACGGCGAGCCGCTTTTGCGCCACGATTCGAGCCGTTCGACGAGAGACTCAGTGAGGTCATCGTCGAGGACGTGACGTTCGCAGGCTTCGGCGGTCATCCGATTCGCGGGTGGATGCTTCGCCCCCGGCATGCCAGCGGGCCATTGCCATGCGTCGTGAGTTACCTTGGCCACAGGGCCGGAAGGGGCTTCCCCGTGCAGTCCACCGCGATCCCCGCGGCAGGGTTGGCGCTGTTCATTATGGACAGCCGTGGCCAGGGAAATGCTTTGAGCCCCGGCTCGACAACGGACCCAGCGGGATCACCACCTCGTGTCCCGGGTGTCGTCACCTCAGGAATCGAGGACCCGCGCACGTACTACTATCGACGGCTGTTCACGGATGCGGTTCTGGCTGTAGACGCAGCACGTAGTCATCCGTTCGTCGATCCCACTCGTGTGATCGTCTCCGGCATCAGCCAGGGTGGCGGCATCGCGTTGGCGGTCGCCGCCCTCGCCGATGATCTTGCCGGCGCAGTGATTGATGTCCCATTCCTCAGTCACTTCCGACGCGCGCTGAGGATCACTGACGCGAGTCCCTATAGCCAGATCACCCACTACATGCAGACCGTCCCCGGGGGAGAGGAAGACGTATTTCGGGTGCTGTCGTATTTCGACGGGAGCAATTTCGCTGCGCGAGCCACCGCCCCTGCCTTGTTCTCCGTGGCTCTCGCCGACACTACCTGTCCTCCTTCCACTGTCTACGCCGCGTACAATCGCTACGCCGGACCGAAGGAGATCACTGTGTACCCATACAACGGCCACGAGGGCGGTCAAGGTCACCAGCTCCGTCGACAGCTCGAGTTCTTCGCTGAAGTCATAGACGGTCGCAAAGCAATGCTTCCCTGAACACACGAGCCAGAATCGGTTGACAATCGGAATCAAGCGCCGCTACTGCTCGTTTCCGAAAGCGGATACGCAACTAGCCCCAATACCGTTTAGTTAGTGTTGATGGTGTGGTAGGTGGGTTCATGCTGGGGCTGTGGCCAGTTGGTGTGGCGGGCGCGTTTGACGTGCCACTTGGTGTACTTGCGTTTGATGACGCGGGGTGCTGAGCGGTGGCGTCGGGCAGGGTTCAGTCGGCGGAGTAGCCGGCGCAGGAAATCGAGCCATCCGGGACTGTCGCGGTCGTGCCGGTCAGGGGGGAAAAGCGCCCGGGTGGGCGAGGGTCTGGCGGGTGATCCGGAGTGCGGCGACGAAGCTGACCCGGTCTGGGTCGTGCCCGGAGTGGGTGGCGGCTTGGGCCATCAGGGATCGGATCGCGTAGTGGCAGCACAGGTGGCCCCAGATCTCTTGGAGGACCAGGTCGGGCGACTTGGACCGCAGAACGGTGCGGGGTCCGCGTTGGTGGGTCTTGAGTTCATCGAATGCCAGCTCTATCTCCCACCGCTGGACGTATGCGGCGGCGAGTTCGACCGCGGACGCCTCGTCAGGGTCGAGCAAGGTCGTGAAGAGCCGGTAGGTGTCGGGGTTCTCGCGTCCGTCATCGATGGTGTAGTCGATGACGCGCACACGGAGCGGCTCTGCGCGTCGGGCCGCCGCCGAGTGCGTCTGGCGCAGGTCGGCCAGCCACGACCCGTCGGGTAGATCCGCGACGCGGAACGGCTTCGGCGCGGACTTATCGGTCCGGACCCGCCACAGCAGATCGGCTCCGGTGCCGATCGCCTTGCGCCACAGTGCGTAGGAGAAGAACCCTCGGTCAGCGGTCAGCAGCATCCCCGGCTCCAACTGTTCCACCAGCGGCTCGCTCAGCGTCGCCTCGGATTGTGAGTACGCGCCGATCTCGGCGGCGAAGACCGCGTGCGTTCCGCACTCAGCCAGCGCCACCACGCGGGCCTGCGGGAACGCAGCCTGCTCACCCTTGTTGGCTCCCGGCCGCCCGAAGTGCCCGTCGTTGGCGACCGTGTCGGCCACATCCAGACACATCCCGTCGATCGCTACCAACCGACGCCCGGCCAGCCACACTCCCGGCATGTCCCTACCGCCGAGCGGTTCCGCGACCCGCTCGAACAACGCCTTCAACGGCTCCGACCCCAGCCGCACCCGGGCCTGGAAGATCGCAGACTTGCTCGGCGGGCGGTACTCCTCGGTCCAGCCCGAGGCCCATGAGAGCCCATCAGTCAACTGCGCCAGAACGTCCTCATACAAACGGTATTGGGGCTAAGCGCCGTCACCGACGCGGTCAGCAAGCCATCCCCAACTGAGCTGGCCGAACGCGACTCTCCCACGCCGATGTCTGGCAGAGCTTCGACGCGCCAAGCTTTATAAAAGTGAGCAAGAGCAATTCGAAAGACCTGCACTGACGGCCTATGGCTAATGAAGTAGCCCGCAACGTCTCGTGGGTTCGCGCGTACGCCCTCACGATTTTACCAAGGGAGTACCCAGAGGTACACGTATAACTCGGATGAGCGAGTCTGATGTAAACCAGAAGCGGGGGTAAGCGGCAGAAATGTGTGTATGGGTTGGCGGCGGATGGTTGATCTGACGCCGATGTAAGGGGGTGAACATGCTCTGAGAGCATGTTCAGTGACTCCTGCGCAGAATCAGCCGGCTTGTGGGGTAGGTGGCGCCAAGCTGGTGAAGAACGGCAAAACCAGTGCTGGCCGGACAAGATGGCGATGCAAAGCCTGCGGCTCCTCGGCTACTCAGTCCCGGCCTGATGTAACCCGCAGAAGCCAGCTGGTTTCCTTCCATGCCTGGGGCTGCTGGGCAAGGACAGCCAGAAAGCCGTTGGCGGTGGCACGAGCCGTTCTTTCCGGTCCCGGGTGGCGTGGTGCTGGGATATCGAGGTCCCGCAGCCAGAGTCGACCGGAGAGATCCATCGGCAGATCATCGTTGATGGCACCTACTTCGGCGGATGGTGCGTGCTGATCGCCTTCGACGGTGAACACGTGCTCGGCTGGCAGTGGTGCGATCAGGAGAAGAAGGCCGCATGGGCAGCGCTGCTGGAGCACTGCCCTGCCCCGGATGTAGCGGTCACTGATGGCGGTACCGGCCTGCGAGCCGCCCTGGACCAGCAGTGGCGCAGAACCCGAATCCAGAGGTGCTACTTCCACGTCTACGCCGCGGTAAGGCGCCACACCACCCTGAACCCCACACTCGAAGCCGGCAAAGAGGCCCTAGCCCTGACCAGGGCTTTGATGAAAGTCCAGGACCTCGACGCTGCCGCAGCATGGATGGGCTCTTACGCCTCCTGGGAAGCGAAGTGGAGCGCCTTCCTGAAACAGCGGACCTACGCCAAGGCAGGAACCGAGCGGCCCTCCTGGGCTCAACCGAATCAGCAGTGGTGGTACACCCACATCCGGCTACGCAGAGTCCAAGGCCTCTACCGGCAGCTGCTCCGGGATAAGTCGCTGTTCACCTGGCTCGAGGACACTTTCCAAGAAGACGGCAAGCCCACAGTCGATCGGACCACCTCACGGCTGGAAGGCTGGCCCAACCGGGCAGTCAAAGATCTCCTGCGGCACCACAAAGGACTCAACGGCGCCCACCGCCGTGCGAGCCGTTGACTGGCTACTGAACAGTCTCACCGAACACCCGTACGACCCCTGGACCCTCGCCCAACGACACCAGCGACGAACTCAACCGGCACCGAAACAGAACACCATCCCCGAGGAACCATTAGGCCCCAGACCCACGGCACCGCTACGACCGCAGACCCACGGCACCGCTACGACCGCAGAGGAAGGAATGTAGGCCCGCTCAGGCTGGGCAGGCAGACCCTGACACGCCCGGCCCATACACACATTCCTGCCGCTTACCCAGAAGCGGCGATCGCCCGAAAGCAAAGAAACCCCGCAGTTCCCGTATAAACACTGGGAACTGCGGGGTTCTAGCTGGTGGCTCCGACCGGCGTCGATCCGGTGACCTTTCGATTTTCAGTCGAACGCTCTACCAACTGAGCTACAGAGCCTTGCAACCATCTTACGATGATCACCGTTTGACGCTCGGATCTCTCCGGCCGCCGAAGCGACCCTGACGGGACTTGAACCCGCGACCTCCGCCGTGACAGGGCGGCGCGCTAACCAACTGCGCTACAGGGCCTTGCGATTTTGCAAGAGTTTTATCCTAACAGCACCGTTACGGTGCTTGGACCACTCCTGCGTACCCCCAACGGGATTCGAACCCGTGCCGCCGCCGTGAAAGGGCGGTGTCCTAGGCCGCTAGACGATGGGGGCCAGGACCACACAAGTACTTTACTCCTCGTTGTGGACCTCTAAAACTATAGGGCCTCAGCAACGATTACACAAAATGCGAAGAACCCTCTCAAGGGCGCCCAATAGAGTTTCCTCCGTGCCCATTGAGATGAGCCTTGCGGACTTTGAGTCGGCCGTTGATGATGCCATTGACCAGATCCCGGACAAGCTAGCCCGCGCCATGAACAACGTTGCGATCTTCGTCAAGGAAGAGTACGAGCCGCAACCCGGAGAGGACCCGGAAACCGAACTCCTCGGCCTCTATGAAGGAACCCCGCTCACGGAGCGCGATTCGTGGTGGGACGCCGGCTCCCTGCCCGACCGCATCAGCATTTTCCGGCAGCCGCTGCTCAGGTTATGCGACTCCCGCGAGGAACTGGTCGAGGAAATTCTGGTCACCGTAGTCCATGAAGTCGCGCACCACTTCGGCATCGACGACGAGCGCCTCCACGAACTCGGCTGGGGATAACCCACCGCTTCCGCCGGCTCCTCACTTCATACTTGTTACATGAGCGCACATTCGCACGGGCTGCACCCCGTCACCGCGACCGGGAAGCACCGGAAGAAACTGGTGCTGGTCATGGCGATCACGCTTGCCGTCGTCGTCGTGCAGGTTATCGGCGCGGTGCTCTCCGGGTCGCTCTCCCTGCTTGCCGACGCCGGTCACATGCTCTCGGACGCCGCCGGCGTCTTCATCGCACTGCTGGCAGCGTGGATCGCTTCACGGCCGGCGACGGACCGCAGTACCTATGGCTACCAGCGGGCAGAGGTACTCGCCGCGCTCGCGAATGCGGTACTCCTCATGGTGATCGCGGTGGTGATCACCATTGAAGCGGTTCGGAGGTTCAGCGAGCCCTCTGACGTGCGGACCGACATCATGCTCATTGCTGCAGTGCTTGGCGCGGCAGCGAATCTTGTGTGCCTGCTCATCCTGCACGGCGGCCATAAGGAGAGCCTGAACATCCGTGGCGCATACCTGGAGGTGCTGGGGGATCTGCTGGGCTCGATCGCGGTGATTGTTGCCGCCGTCGTCATCGCCGTCACGGGGTATCAGCAGGCGGATGCGATCGCTTCCGTCCTGATCGCCGTCATGATCGTGCCGCGCGCGTGGAGCCTTCTGCGGGACGTGATCAACGTACTGCTCGAATCGGCACCGAAGGGCGTTGACCCAGCCATGATCCGCGAACACATCCTGCGGGTGGAAGGCGTGGTTGATGCCCATGACATACACGCGTGGACCATCACGTCCGGCGTGCCCGTGTTCTCCGCACACGTGGTGGTGGACGCAGGCGCCCTGAACGCCGAGGGGGTCGACCGGATGCTGGATCGGCTGACCCACTGCCTCAGTAACCATTTCGATACCGAGCACTGCACCTTCCAACTGGAGCCGCTCGAGCACGCCGTCCATGAGAGCCGCCAACACGCCTGAATTCTCACCGGCTCACACGACACACCGTGACGCATGTGCCGAAATAACACTGATGTTGTTTATGGTACTCGTGTGACGAATGTTGCCAAAGTGACATTCGCCCCTCTATTCTCGTGACTGTTTGGTAACTTTCCGAGGATCGAGTCATGGTGCATACCCACCCGAAGCACACCCTGCCATTGCTTGCTGGTGCGCTTGCGTCATCGCTCCTGGCAGCCAGCCTTGTTTCCGCTCCCGCAGTGGCCGCCCCGGACCTGCCCTCCGCCGCCGAAGTTGCGGCTGCCCAGGACAACACCGCCGCCACTGCCGCGCTCGTATCCGACATCGAAGGCATCCTTGAGGGCGCCGCAGCCGAGCTGCAGAACGCACAGGTTGATGCAATGAAGACGCAGGGCGCGTACGTCGACGCCCTTGCCGAACTGGATGAACGCCGCGCTGCGGCGACCCGCCTGCACGCGCACGCGGAGGAGGCCGCTAAAGCCTACGACGCCGCCTCGGCCGAACTCGGCGAACTCGCCGGAGACATCTACCGGGCCGGCGGCATCATGCCGGACACCGCTCTGCTGGCATTCGCCGAGGATCCCGGCCGCATCATGTACCAGGCCTCCACCGTTGAGGGATTGGCAACCTCCCGCACCCGGACCGTGAACGATGCCCAGACGGCAGCCAAAGCGCTGGAGTCACTGCGCGCCGATGCAAAGGAAGCCGAGGAAGCGGCCGCAGCCGCGGCAACAGCAGCCGAGGCAGCAGGACAGGCAACCGAGGCAGCAATGGAGACCGCCGCCGGCCTCGTGGAACGCAAGGAAGCCGAACGTGTTACCCTCGTTGCGCAGCTCGCCACCCTAAGGGACACGACGGCGGCACTCGAGGACCAGCGGATCGCAGGGTTGGAGCAGCAGCGTCGCGAAGCCGAACTCGCCCGCATCCTCGCCGCCTCAGCCGAAGCGGCTACCGAAGTCGAGACGCCAGCGCCGGCAGCGCCATCGTTCGTTCCACCGGCCGAGCCGTCCGAACCCATTGTTCCGCCTGCTCCCGCGCCGCCCGTAGTCACTTCACCGGCACCCGCGCCGGCACCGCGGCCGACGACGCCGGCTCCCCTACCCGAGCCCCCCGCGCCGAATCCTCCGCCAGCGCCGGCACCTGCACCGCCGCCGCCGCCACCCGCGCCAGCACCTCTCCCGCCGCCTACACCAGCGCCAGCACCGGCGCCCGCCCCTCCACCACCGGCCCCGAACCCGCCGACAACAAACCCGGGAGGCGTGGCAGCGGCCGTCAACTATGCGCGTGCGCGCGTTGGAGACCCGTACTACTACGCATGGGGCGGGAACGGCCCGCGTGGTTACGACTGCTCCGGGCTCGTCCAGCAGGCGTTCGCCGCGGGAGGCATCTCGCTTCCGCGCACCGCTTCAGCACAGTTCTACGCTGCCCGCACGCACGTGCCGCTTTCACAGGCGCAGTTCGGCGACCTTGTCTTCTGGGGCGAAGGCGCAGGCATCTGGCACGTTGCCATCTACGTCGGCAACAACACCGTGGTCAACGCACTGAATCCTGACCAGGGGATCCTCGAAGTCAACCTCGCGAACATGAGCGGGATGGGCGCGCTCAACCCGATGGCGGCACGTTTCTAGAGATACGAATCAGCCTGTGGGCCCCACCATGGGTCCAAAGCTTTCGCGATCTTTTAGCCGCGTATCCTCGCGGTCCGGCACCACCAGCACCGGCCCCTTGGCGTGATGGAGAACGCCCTGGCTGGTGGATCCAAGCAGCATTCCAGCGAAGCCGCCACGGCCGCGCGTGCCTACAACTACCAGCTCCGCGGTCCGTGACGCCTCGATCAGTGTCTCTACCGGCGGACCGTCGAGCAGCTCAACGGTGATGTCCACCTCCGGGAAATGGCTCTGCAGCCATGCCTTTCCGGCGTTGAGCTGCACCATGATCTCCGAATGCAGCGCCTCACGGTCAACCGGCGCCGGCATCCAGGCGAGGGACCCGGTGAACGGCGGCAGCGAACACACAACCCGAAGCGGAAGCCCCCTGGTCTGCGCCTGTTCGGCGGCAACCAGCGAGGCCATCCGCGCTTGTTCCGAGCCGTCAACCCCGACGACCACAACCTTCTCGATCTCCTCGGCCCGCGGACACGGCGCCCCCTTGGGCTTAGGCGGTTCCACGCCGGCCTCGTCAAGCCGAGGTGCGCAGTACAGCGGCACGACGACGGTGGGGCACTTCGAATGTGCTGGCAGCGCCGCGCTCACCGAACCGAGCAGGCGGCCCACGAAGCCGCCACGGCCACGGGAGCCAACCACCATGAGCTCCGCTTCCTCGGAGAGCTCCAGCAGCACGCCGGACGCATCCCCTGTCTCAACCCGCGGTATAACCTCGATGTTGTGCCCGGCGATCCTGCTGACCGCTTGATCAAGAACCGCTTGCGCGCCCTCGCGGACCACTGAATCATCAACCGTTGCGTATCCGGCGTCCATGCTCGACGCCGCGAACACGGGAACCGTGTAAGCAGTCACCACATAGAGCGGAGTACGACGGCGTTCGGCCTCCTTGGCCGCCCAAACAAGTGCACACAAACTCTGATCCGAGCCGTCTACACCAACAACAATCCCGTGACCGTTGGAAGGCCCTGACGTGCCCGGCGTGTAAGCCTCACTCATGTTCCGCCTCCTTGCGGTAGAACCGACCGACACCTGTGCTCAGCCTTCAATTATTTGTAGCCTACTCTTCGGTAGGTGGTCTATTCATGGATCGAAAAGTTATGTAGGCTTCGAGAAATCGTTATCGGGCGGAGGGTCTCCCCAGGGGATTCCCGCCCGTTTTCGAGTGCGCTTGGTTGACCCGTTCGCAGCCAAGTGTCCGCACAGCCCGGAAGAGGCGCCGGGCTGTGCGGAATTCTCCTTCCCTCAGGAGGTCTCCCGCGTGATACCGACGCCGACCACGGCCACCGAATCTGTGCTGCCTGCCGCAGCTGAGATGACAACCACGGTGGTGATCGGTTCGGGACTCTCCGGCTTGGCGGTCGCCAGTGAATTGAGTCGTCGCGGGGTTCATTCGATTGTTGTCGAGAGCGCGGAATGCCTGAGTTCCGGCGCGGGCCGCACCGTCATGACGGATTCCGTGTCGCTTTCCGAACGCACCGAACTTCTTCGCCTTCTGCGCTGCTACGCGTCCAGCCATTCGCTCGACATCCGCCAGGAGACCCTTGCGGAGGGCCTGTGCATGGTCGGCTACTCCAATCTCCTTCCGGCTCCCGTGCTCGGGTCGAAGAAATGGGCTGTACAGACCGGGAACGGCGTACTGCTCGCGGACCATGTGGTCCTCACGAAGTATCCCCAGAACCAGCTGCGCAGGTTTGTGCAGTCACTCGGGCTCGCCGTCGGCCGGGACCTCAAGGCGGCACTGCGGGCAATCGGACTCTACCTGATCGGCGTCGGCGAGATGCTCACGCCGACCACGCGCGAGATCGTCCGTCAGGCAAAGGTCATCAGCGACGCGATCGTAGCCAACGGCGCCCTTGCCGCGCAGGTTGTCCAGCCGGTCAAGGCAGCGGTAATGGCATCGTCAGTCACGCGCGCTGCCGCACGTCCGGCAATCAGCGCCTGACCGGCGTCGTTATTTCCTCTCTCTGCCGGCGCCACGCCCCTCCTACGGCCCAATAGCGCACGAAGCGCGCCCATTTGGCGACCACTCCAGCTAGCGGTGGCGATTCACCCCAGTTTGAAAGTTCTTGACAGTTTGAACTGATGTGATGAAACTTATATTCACACGGTCTTCCCCGGGACCATCAGCCAGAACAACTAGGACAATCCAATGAGTACACATACCCCCCTTCGCCAGGCCGGCGCCAAACAGTCGCGGCGAGCGCTCGTGGCCGGATCGGTGGGCAATTTCATTGAGTGGTACGAGTTCGGGATTTATGGGGCATTCGCCACCATCATCTCCGCGAACTTCTTCACCACCGAGGGCGCCTCCGACTTCGAGGGACTCATCAGGACCTACGCGTCCTTCGCGATAGCCTTCTTCTTCCGTCCCGTCGGCGCGGCTTTGTTCGGTCGGATAGGTGACCGGATCGGGCGGCGTCCAACCCTCATCATCGTCCTGCTCCTCATGACCGGTGCAACAACGTTGATCGGTGTACTTCCCACCTACGAGGCGATCGGTATTACCGCACCCATACTCCTCACCCTGGTGCGCATCCTGCAGGGGCTCTCCGCCGGCGGTAAGTTCGGGGGCGCTGTTGCGCTGATGACTGAGTTCGCCCCTCCCGGCAAGCGCGGGCTGTTCGGCTCGTGGCAGTCGTTCACCGTGGCCCTCGGCCTGCTGGCCGGAGCGGGGGTTGCGGCTGTACTCTCATCCGCGCTGAGCCCTGAAGCCCTCACCTCCTGGGGCTGGAGGCTTCCGTTCCTGCTCGCGCTGCCCCTTGGCCTGGTGGCGCTCTACCTTCGCCTGAAGCTCGAAGAGACTCCGAACTTCCAACGCGCCGCCGCGGCCGAGAAAGCAGGTACTCCGGACATCGCGGTAACGCACCCGACCAAGGGCCAAACCGCTGCCGCCATCGCGATTGGCATTGGCCGCCTCATGGGATGGTCAGCCGCCGGCTACACGTTCCTGGTTGTCCTGCCTTCCTACCTGCAAACGAGTCTCGACGCCACCTTCCAGGCCGCGTTGATCGTCACCGTACTTGCCAATGCAGGTTTCGCTGCATCGATCATCCCGAGCGGAATTCTCAGCGATCGGATCGGCCGTCGTCCGGTGATGGTGACCGGTGCCGTGCTCATCGTCCTCTTGGCCCTCCCGCTGCTCAACGTCCTCCAGAATCCGGACAGCTCGCCGTTCCTGATGGGCGCCGGCGTCTTCCTTGCCGGAGCCATCGTGGGAATGATGGCCGGGCCGGGTCCAGCCATGCTCTCGGAAATGTTCCCGACGACCGTCCGTTACACGGGCCTCGGGCTCGCCTATTCGCTGTCCAACGCGGTGTTCTCCGGTTGTGCGGGACTCATCATCACGGCGCTCATCGCCTCCACCGGAAACAATGACATCCCCGCCTACTACGTAATGGTGATCTGCTTCATCAGCGTCTTTGCCCTCGCCTCGCTGCAGCGCAACACCCACAAGGAAGCACTACGGGACTAGATTGCAGTAGAGGAAAGGAATCAGTTCCATGCGAATAGTCGGGCTCATGTCAGGCACTTCCTATGACGCGATCGATGCTGCAGCGGTGGATGTCGTCGTCGACGGAAGTTCCCTGGTGGTAACGCCGCTGGGAATGGTCAGCGAACCCTACAGTGAGGAGTTGCGCGCCGAGCTCGCAGGAGCGCTTCCCCCATCGAAGACGACCATGGAACAGGTCTGCCGGTTGGATACCGGCGTTGGCCAGGCGTTTGCCGGCCTTGCCAAGAGGGCTAACGAGGAGCTGTGCGGCGGGCGGGCCGATTTCATCGCGTCGCACGGCCAGACCGTGTTCCACTGGGTTGAGGAGGGTACTGTTCGGGGCACCCTCCAGCTCGGACAACCGGCTTGGATAGCAGAGGTCACGGGCTGTCCAGTCATCTCCGACTTCCGTTCACGTGATGTTGCCGCGGGCGGGCAGGGAGCCCCGCTTGTGAGTGCATTCGACGTGCTATGGCTCCGCGCCCAAGCAGGCAGACCCGTGGCACTCAACCTCGGGGGTATCGCCAACATCACCGTAGGCGGCGATTCACCTCTGGCCTTCGATACTGGACCTGCCAACGCACTCATGGATGCCGCCGTCGCACACCTGACTGATGGCAGGCAGCAATACGACCACGAGGGCCAGTTGGCGCGTCGGGGGAAGGTTCACCCGGAGCTGTTCGCGCGGTTGCTCGCTGAGCCCTACTATGATCGCCCGGCTCCCAAGACAACCGGCAAGGAACTCTTTCACCTCCCATACCTCCTCGACGCGCTGAAGGGACTCGGGAGCATCAACACCGAGGACGTCATAGCCACACTCAACCGGCTCACCGCGCGCACGGTTGCCGATGCCGTCCGCTCAGTGCAGGGAACGGCAGTAATCGCGTCCGGCGGCGGCACAAAGAACCCGGCACTGATGGACGCCCTTCAGGAGGAGCTGGGAGGTATGGACTTCACGGTGTCCGATCAGCTCGGCGTCCCATCGGATGCCAAGGAAGCGATCGCCTTCGCCGTCCTGGGCTTCCTCTCGGTTCACGGCATTCCCGCCTCGGTTCTCAGCTGCACCGGCGCCCGCCACGCGAGCAGGCTCGGATCAATCACGCCTGGCAGCGGGCCGCTGGTCCTGCCCCAACCCATGGGAAACGCTCCGGAATCCCTACGAATCGGAGGGGCCCGCCAATGACCAGTGAGGCACCGGCAACCGCAGGTCTGGTTGCACGCATCCACACGCTGATCGGAAGCCTCTCGCCTGCAGAAGCGCGGGTGGCCGGACTCATTGCCGAAAATCCTGCCGGGACGTCCCAGCACACCATCGAAGAGTTGGCGCAACAGGCCTCAACCAGCACCGCGACGGTTGTCCGGACGGCGAAGCGCCTCGGCTATCAGGGTTATCCGCAGCTCCGCCTTGCTCTCGCCGCCCAGCCAACCGGCCAGACCCGGGAATCGTCGCTGGCGGCTGACGTCAGGGACGAGGACAACCCCTACACGGTCCTGCAGAAGCTGACGGCGTTCGAGCGCGATGCAATCCGTGCCACCTCGGAACTGGCCGATCCGGCTGTCCTTGACACAGTGGTTGGCCTGCTGACCGGCGCACGCCGGATCGATGTCTACGGCATCGGCGCTTCCGGACTGGTGGCCATGGACCTCTCACAGAAGCTGCAGCGAATCGGGCTCTACTGCATGGCACACACCGAGCACGACGCCGGAATGGTCAGCGCAGTACTGTTGGGGTCCGACGACGTTGCGATCGGCATTTCACACACCGGCACGACTCCCGGAACCCTGCTGCCCCTGCGGCGCGCGAGGAATTCCGGTGCCACAGCTGTGGCCCTGACTGGCGCTAGCGGATCCGCGCTCGCCCAGGACGCCGAACACACCCTGCTCACAGCGGGCAGGGAACTGGGCTTCAGGTCCGCGGCGATGGCTAGCCGCACCAGCCAACTCCTGATCGTCGACTGCCTGTTCGTCGCCGTTGCGCAGAGAACCGCTTCGGCACGGGATGCTCTGATGAAGACACATGACGCCATCAGTTCGGCGGGCGACAGGCGCCAAATGCGAAAGGAAGACCAATGAAGAACCTCGAATCCCTGGGTACTGAGTCCCGCAACCCGAGGACCAGCAACCTCGACAGCATGTCCGTCCCCGAGATCCTCGCGATCATGAACGACGAAGACGCCTCCATTGCAACGGCCGTACGTGATGCACTTCCCCGGATCGCCCAGGCCATCGACCTGATCGTGACCGCGAGGGAACAGGGCGGCCGGTTGATCTATCTGGGCGCCGGCACAAGCGGGCGCCTGGGCGTGCTCGACGCCGTCGAGTGCCCGCCGACGTTCGGTACCTCACCCGACGAGGTCGTCGGTCTCATTGCAGGTGGCGAATCGGCCTTCACCCAGGCCGTCGAGGGTGCGGAGGACAGCGCGACCGCCGGCGAACAGGACCTCCGGGACATCGCGCTCGGCCCCAACGATGTAGTGGTGGGCCTCGCCGCAAGCGGCCGCACGCCCTACGTGATGGGGGCCCTCGATTACGCCCGTACCGTCGGAGCGGCCACCGTGTCAGTGGCGTGCAACGAGGACGCGGAAATCAGCGCCCACGCGGACGTCGCCATTGAGCTTCGGACCGGGCCGGAGGTGCTGACCGGCTCAACCCGGCTCAAAGCCGGAACGGCGCAGAAGCAGGTCTGCAACATGCTTTCGACAGTGAGCATGGTCCGCACCGGGAAGGTGTATGGCAACCTCATGGTGGACATGATGCCGACCAACGCCAAACTGGTTGACCGGGCACAGCGAATTGTAGCCGCGGCAGGCGATACGGACCTCGCCACTGCGGGTCGCGCTTTGGAGGATGCCGACGGACATGCAAAGACCGCCGTCGTCATAATCAAGGCCGGCTGCACAGCCGAAGAGGCCGCTTCGCTGCTCCAGCAGGTGAAGGGCGATGTGCGCAGCGCGCTCAGGCTCAGAGGCGTGGGGCACTGATCGGTGTGGGCATCCTGAAATCAACGCCCGACGCCGGAGCTCTCCCCGGTCTCGACGGCGGGGTTGCCGCGCAACTCCGCGCCGCGTGCGGTGAGGACAGCGTCCAGTTGCGCAGCATCGACCGGCTTGCCGTGGCCCACGATGCCTCGCACTACCTCTTGGTTCCGCAGGCGGTGGTGACCCCCAGGACAGCGAATGACGTCGCTTCGGTGTTCACAGTGGCGGGCCGCGCCGGGATCCCGGTCACACTGAGGAGCGGTGGCACAAGCCTGTCCGGCCAGGCCGTGGGAGCTGGCCTGCTGGTTGACGTGCGCCGCCATTTCAGGCGGGTTGAAGTGCTCGACGGCGGAAGCCGGGTCCGCGCGGGATCGGGCGCCACCATCCGCCAGATCAACGCGCGCCTTGCGCCGCACGGGCGCGCACTCGGCCCCGATCCCGCGAGCGAGATTGCGTGCACGATGGGCGGGGTAATCGCGAACAACTCCAGTGGAATGGCGTGCGGCACCGGTAATACCTCCTACCAGACCATCGAGTCCATGACACTGGTACTCGCCTCCGGGACAGTGATTGACACCGGCGCCGCGGATGCCCTGGAGGTTCTCTCGCAGAAGGAACCGTCTCTGGTCGAAGGACTGGTGAACCTGCGTCGGAAGATTCAGGACAGCCCGGATTTCCGCGCGGAGATCGCCCGTCAGTTCTCCATGAAGAACACCATGGGGTATTCGATCAATGCCTTCACCGATTTTGATTCACCCGTGGATATCCTCACGCACTTGATCGTTGGCAGCGAGGGGACCCTGGGTTTCGTTTCCGACGTGGTTCTGCGGACCGTCGATGTCCAGCCCTTCGCCGCAACCGGATTGGCTGTCTTCCCACGCATCGCCGACGCAACCGACGCACTGCCCGCGCTGATCAACTCCGGTGCGCGGACCGTCGAGTTGCTCGACGCCGCAGCCTTGAAGGTGGCGCAGCAACTCCCCCAAGCGGAAGCGTCGCTACGGAACCTGCTGATTGGCGAACATACGGCTCTGCTCATCGAGTACCAGGGCGCCTCCCCGGAGGAGACCACCGAACGGATCAGCGCCGCGGAGAAACTGCTCTCATCGCTGTCGCTCTCCGCTCCCGTTGAACTGACGACGGATCCGGCGCGGCGGCGGGCTTATGGACCATCCGCAAAGGGCTCTACACCGCTGTTGCCGGAGCCCGCGCATCGGGCACCACCGCGTTGCTCGAGGACATTGTGGTCCCAATGCCAAAGCTAACGGAGACGGTGAGATCACTCATCAGCCTCTTTGGACGGTATGGGTACACCGAAGCAGTGGTCTTCGGCCATGCCAAGGACGCCAACCTGCATTTCATGATCACACCCAGGCTGGACGACGACGGCGAGCTGGACCGCTACGAGCGTTTCACTGAAGATCTCGTTGACCTCGTGCTGGGCAACGGCGGATCGCTGAAGGCTGAGCACGGGACCGGCCGCATCATGGCGCCCTATGTGCGCCGCCAGTTCGGGGACGGCCTGTATGAGGTTATGCGGGAAGTCAAGCGACTGTTCGACGCGACGGGATTGCTCAATCCCGGCGTCCTCCTCGACGACGATCCCCGCGGGCACATGCACCACCTGAAGTCCGCCCCAACGGTGGATGCGGAGGTGGACCGGTGCGTGGAGTGCGGCTACTGCGAGACCGTCTGTCCCAGCCGCGATCTAACGACGACGCCGCGCCAACGCATTGTCCTGCGGCGGGAGATGGCCCTTGCCCCGCCCGCCCTGAAGGCGGAGTTGGAACGTGACTACGGTTATGAGGCGATTGACACCTGCGCAGCTGATGGACTGTGTGCGGTCGCCTGTCCTGTGGACATTGACACGGGCTCGCTGATGAAGAGACTGCGGGCAGAACGCCTACCTTCAGCCGCGCAGACCGCGGGCACGTTTGCGGCTTCGCATTGGGGAGGAGTAGCTGCAGCGGCCCGAGCAGGCTTGGGTGTTGCTGCGGCTCTCCCGGCTCCCGTTACATTTGCCGTCTCGAAACTGGGCAGGAAAATCCTCGGAGAAGACGTGGTCCCGTTGGCCGGTGCCGACTTGCCCGGTCCGGCGGTGCGGTTACGTTCGCAGACTGAGCTCTCGAGGGACCGGCCGGCCGGCACTGAGTACGCGGGCGTGCTCTTCGCATCCTGCATCGGCGGGATGTTCGGTGCCTCCCCGAATTCGACCGCGTCCGGGGTTGCACCCGCACTGATGGAACTCGCTTCCAAGGCTGGGGTGCCGCTTCAACTCGCAAGCGGAGCGGGCAACCTTTGCTGCGGCACCCCCTGGCAGTCGAAGGGACTTGTCGATGGATACCGGAAGATGGGCAACGCCGTCGTCGAATCCCTCTGGGAAGACACGCGCGGCGGGCAGCTGCCGGTTGTTGTTGACGCGTCCTCCTGCACTCATGGGCTCCTCGGGTTGGCCGACGTCCTGACGGCAGAGAACCGCCGACGCTTTGCCGACCTCAACGTGGTTGATGCCGTCACTTTCGCGCGTACCACCATTCTGGGGAGGCTTGAACCGGCTCCGGCCAAGATTTCCAGGCTGGCGGTCCACCCCACGTGTTCGGCCGTCCACCTCGGAATCGTGGAGGACCTGGTGGCCGTTTCGGAGGCCGCGGCGGATACGGTGCACGTACCGGCGGACTGGGGCTGCTGCGGCTTCGCCGGGGACCGCGGCCTGCTGCATCCGGAACTGACGGCTTCAGCCACCGCCGTCGAAGCCGGACAGGTGGCTTCGCTGGACGCCGACGCCTTCGCCTCCTGCAACCGCACGTGTGAGATGGGAATGAGCCGGGCAACCGGAGAGGATTACCGGCACGTCATCGAGATCCTGGCCGAGAGGCACGCCTAAGCAGTGCCCCGCAGTGGTAAATCTCTTGCGATCGGTGCCTAGCCGGCGTCGTTGTTTCCCTGCTTCAGCCGGCGGCGTGCGCCGAGCGCAAGGACCACCGCGAGTGCAATCAGCACCGCGACCATGAGGATAACGCCCCAGGATACGCCCGAGTCCGCTGCCGGCTCCTCGTCGATGGCTTCGGGTTCCCCGGTCTCGATGGGCCCGGCCGTACCCGCTGATGCGTTGGGGGTCTCCGAAGCGGTCCCGCCACCGGAAGCGGTGAACTCGAACGTGCCCTCGATGGGGTGCGAGTCCGAGGAAACCACACGCCAGTTCACCGTGTAGGTGCCCGCAGGAGCACCGGCGCCGATGGCCTGCGTGGCAACGGTGTCTGTGATCGAGACGTCTCCCTCTGCCCAGTTCTCACCGGACTCGTCCAGCACCTGCACCTCGGAGCCGATGGTCGCCGGAACGTTGGTAAAGGTCAGCTCGATGGCCTCGGGGACGGTCTCCAGTGTGGCACCCGGTTCCGGGTTCGACGACGCCAGCTCATCGTGCGCTGAAGCCGCGGTTGCCGAGCTGAACACCAGCGCGAACGCAACCAGCAGCACACCGGCAAGGAGCGCTGCGACGCGCGAAATCGAACGAATACCGGGCAACACCGTAACGGCAGCGGAAGCAGACTTCATGACTCCAAGGGTACGGGAGGCGCCTGACAGGTTCCTGAAGCGCGGGTTGGATAGACTTTTGCCGCAACTCCCTCCCACCGCAAGGATGGCCTGTGCCTGCACCGCGCACCAAAACCCAGCGCCCCAAACCTCAGCGCACCGCGATGGACCGCTACTTCGAAGTGACCGCCCGCGGCTCGACCTACTCCCGGGAGATCCGTGGCGGTATCGCCACGTTCTTCGCCATGAGCTACATCGTGGTCCTCAACCCGCTGATCCTTGCGGGCGCCGATTCATCGGGCGGTGAGCTGGGCTTCGAGCGGGTTGCCGCCGTGACCGCACTGGTCGCAGGCATCCTGACCATCCTCATGGGCGCGTGGGCCAAGTATCCGTTCGCGCTGGCGACAGGACTCGGCGTCAACGCGTTCGTTGCGATCACCGTTGCCACCAATCCCGAACTGACCTGGCCGGACATCATGGGTCTTGTGGTCCTGGCCGGCCTCACCATGCTCGTGCTCGTCCTGACCGGCTTCCGGACGGCGGTATTCAACGCGGTGCCGGAGAGCCTGAAGACGGCGATCGTCGTCGGAATCGGCCTGTTCATCGCGTTGATCGGGCTGGTGAATGCGGGCTTCGTCCGCCGGATCCCGGACTCCGCGCAGACCACCGTTCCGGTGGGGCTCGGCTTCGAGGGAGTTCTCCTCGGGTGGCCCACCCTCGTGTTCGTCTTCGGTCTGATCCTCACGATCGCACTGGTGGTGCGGAAGGTGCGCGGCGGCATCCTCATCGGCGTCATCGCGTCCACCCTCCTCGCCGTTCTCATCGAGGCTGTGGCGAACGTGGGGCCGAGTGTTGGACCGGAAGGCGCCAACCCGCAGGGCTGGTCGCTGGTGGTGCCCGAGCTCCCGGAGGGTTCCTGGGTAGGCCTGCCGGACCTAAGCCTGATCGGAAACGTGAGTGTGTTCGGCGCGTTCGGGAGCCTCGGCGCAACCGCCGCCCTCCTATTGACCTTCACCATCCTCCTCAGCATCTTCTTCGACGCAATGGGCACCATGGTGGGCCTCGCCAATGAGGCGAAGCTCGTGGACAAACACGGCAACATTCCCGGCGTGAACCGGGTGCTTATTGTCGATGCGCTGGGCGCGGTGGCAGGCGGTACGGGGTCCGTCTCCTCGAACCAGATCTACGTCGAGTCCGGCGCAGGTATCGGTGAGGGAGCCCGCACAGGCATCGCGAATATCGTCACGGGCACACTGTTCCTCCTGGCCATGTTCATCACCCCGCTGATCTCCCTGGTGCCGTTCGAGGCTGTGGCGCCTGCCCTCGTCGTCGTCGGCTTCATGATGGTTTCGCAGGTGGGCCGGATTGACTGGCAGGACTGGGGAGTCGCAATTCCGGCGTTCCTGACCTTCGCGCTCATGCCGTTCACGTACTCGATCGCGAACGGGCTGGGGGCAGGATTCATCGCCTACGTCCTCGTGCGTACGTTCCAGGGCCGGGCCAAGGAGATCCATCCGCTCATGTGGGCGGTTGCCGGAGCGTTTGTGCTGTTCTTCGGAATCGGGCCGCTCGAGCAACTCCTCGGCGTCGGCTGACTGCGCGTCGAGCGGCCAGCAATAACGCTTTTTCGCCCGGAAGCACGCTATTTCTGGCCGCTCGATGGGGTTCAGCGGGCTGACCAACCGCCGTCCATCGCGTACGACGCACCGGTGACCATGCCCGCCTGCTCCGAGGCCAGCCATCCCACGAGCGAGGCGACCTCCGACGGCTCCACCAGGCGCTTCACAGCGCTCTCGGTGAGCATGATCCTCTCCAGCACCTCGCCCTCGCTGATCCCGTGCACGCGCGCCTGGTCCGCAACCTGATTCTCAACCAGCGGCGTCCGCACATAGCCCGGGTTCACGCAGTTGCTGGTCACCCCGTGCGGCCCGCCCTCCAGCGCCGCGACCTTCGAGAGCCCCTCCAGCCCATGCTTCGCCGACACGTACGCCGCCTTGAACGCGGACGCCCGCAAACCATGCACTGAAGACACGTTGATGATCCGCCCGAACTTCTTCCGGTACATCGACGGCAGCACCGCCCGCATCAGCAGGAACGGCACCTCGAGCATGAGGGTATGGATGCGCCGGAAGTCAGCGGGATCGAACTCCTCAATAGGGCTGAGAACCTGGATGCCGGCGTTGTTGACCAGGATGTCGGCCTCCAGCGCCAGATCCTCAAGCTCGCCCGTCTCCAGCAGGTCCACAGCCCAGACCTCGCCGTCCACCTCCTTGGCGAGGACGCCCGCACCCTCCGCATCACGATCCACGACGACGACGAACGCCCCCTGCGCGGCCAACTCCCGGACACACGCCGCGCCGATACCGCTCGCACCGCCTGTAACAATCGCCCGGCGGCCCGCGAGGGGACCAGCGCCCGCGAGGGGACCAGCGCCCGGCGGCGCGGACGCGCCGGGACGCGTGCCGCCGTCGTCGTCGTTCTCCTGTACTGCAGCCATGCTCAGCGTCCCGTGCCGGCCGGGATTCCGTGGCGTTCGGCGTCGGCGGCGTCGATATCGCGCAGTGAGACGCCGCGGGTTTCACGCAGCGTTACGACGGCGATCGCCGTCACCACACAGGCTCCGAGGACGTACAGTGCAACGCCGAACCAGGAGCCGGTTGCCTGCAGGATGGCGACGGCGATGATCGGCGCCAGCGACCCCGCGAAGATCGAGGTAACCTGGTAGCCCAGCGAGACGCCCGAGTAGCGCATGCGGGTGGGGAACATTTCGGCCATGATCGCCGGCTGGCCCGCGTACATCAGTGCGTGGAAGCACAGGCCGATGGTGACCGCGAGGATGATGACCACGGGGTTCAGCGTGTCGAACATCGGGAAGGCGAAGAACGCCCACGATGCGCACAGCACCGCACCCGCGAGGTAAACGGGCTTGCGACCGAAACGGTCCGAGAGGCGGCCGACCTGCGGGATCACAAAGAAGTGCACCACGTGGGCGATCAGCAGGGCGAGGAGTAGCTGGCTGGTGTCGTACTGGTGGACCTGGACCAGGTAGACGATCGTGAAGCTCACGATGATGTAGTAGATGATGTTCTCCGCGAACCGCAGTCCCATGGCGCCGAGGATGCCGCGCGGGTACCGCTTCACCACCTCGAAGACGCCGTAGCTGACGGCCTTCTCGCGCTCCACCTGTTCGCGCGCTTCCACGAAGATGGGCGCTTCGGTCACGTGGGTGCGGATGTAGTAGCCGATGATGACGACGACGGCGGAGAGCCAGAACGCCACACGCCAGCCCCAGCTCTGGAAGTCGGCGGCCGAGAGGATGGTCGACATGGTGAGCAGTACGGCCGTGGCCAGCAGGTTGCCGATCGGGACGGCCGCCTGGGGCCAGCTGGACCAGAAGCCGCGGGAGCTGTTGGGGCTGTGTTCGGCGACCAGAAGCACGGCGCCACCCCACTCGCCGCCGAGTGCGAAGCCCTGGATGAAGCGCAGCAGCACCAGGAGCGCCGGTGCCCAGTAACCGATCAGGTCATAGCCGGGCAGGCAACCCATGAGGAACGTTGCGACGCCCACGAGAATGATGGTCACCTGCAGCGTGTGCTTGCGGCCGAGCTTGTCGCCGATCTGGCCGAAGAAAATGCCGCCGAGCGGACGCGCGATGAAGCCGACCGCGTAGGTGAGGAACGCGTTGATGATGTTGTCGAGCGCCGTGTTGCTGTCGGGGAAGAAGAACTCGCCGAAGATCAGGGTGGCTGCGGTGGCGTAGAGGAAGAACTCATACCACTCGACGACGGTCCCCACCATTGATGCCGCGACGATTTTCTTCAGGCCGGTTGGTTCCTTGGTGCTGCCACCGGAGTCCGGTTGGGACGAACGCGAACTGACGCTCATGTACTGCTCCTTCTGTGTCGGCTCTGACACTTTGATCTCGGCTTGTGACCGTTGTCATATTCTCTGGGCCTCACTGAGTATCCCTGCACAGTTTGGTGTACTTCAATGACCAGATGCGCAGTGCAGATCTGCAAAGATGCAGATATGCCAGTCCATCCCAATGATCTGCTGATTCTCCTCGCCGTTGCGCGCACCGGCCGCTTCACGTCCGCGGCGGAGAGCCTCGACCTGAACCACACCACAGTCTCGCGGAGGATCTCCGCGCTCGAGCGCTCCCTCGGCGGCCACGTCCTCGTCCGTGCCAGCGGCGGTTGGGAGCTGACCGACCTCGGCGCCCGCGCGGTAGCCGCGGCCGAGGAGGTGGACCGCGCCCTCAGCACGCTCGAAAAGAACGACGACGGCGCAAGGCGGCTTTCCGGCGTCGTACGCATGAGTGCCACTGACGGTTTCAGCGCCTATATCGCGGCACCGGCTTTCGCCCGGCTGCGGCGGAATCATCCCCGGCTCAGCGTCGAGATTGTCGCGGCGACCCGTCGTGCATCGCAGACGCGCAGCGGGCTGGACCTCGAGGTGGTGGTGGGCAGGCCGCAGGTGCACCGGGCCGAGGCAATCCGGCTGGGCGAGTACATGCTCGGGTTGTATGCGTCGCGCGATTACCTGGCCGAGTACGGGACACCGTCCACCATCGAGGAGGTCCTGGAGCATCCGCTGGTGTACTTCATCGATTCGATGCTGCAGGTGGACAGCCTGGATGCCCCGCGGCGGCTGCTTCCGACCATGAAGGATTCACTCAGCTCGACCAATGTGTTCGTACACGTGGAGGCGACGCGCGCCGGGGCGGGGATCGGGCTGCTGCCGTGCTTCATGGCTAACCTTCACGGTGACCTCGTGCGGCTCCTGCCCGAAGAGGTGGCTGAGCGGCTGGGGTACTGGCTCGTCGCGCGTCCGGATTCACTGCGGCAACCGGCGGTGGCCGCCGTCGTCGGGGTGTTGCGTGAGGCGACGGACGCGTTCGAGGACCGGTTGCTGGGGCGGGTGTGACCATCGGCCTCCCCGCAAACCAACCGCCGTGTCCCGCGTCGGCTGAAGGGGACCGACATGCCTCCTGGATGCTTGCCTGCGGTGCAGGCAATGCATGCAACGAGTGCACCGCAGGCGAATCTCCGGAAGACACATGGTGTTTCTATGTAGGCCGATCTGCGGCCGCACCTCAGGTGGACTGATCGTGGAGCACCGGCGCGCCGCTGATGAAGCGCGTGACCTGCTCCCCGTGCCACAGATGTGCGAGCACTCCGCCGCCGAGCAGCTCGCGGGCTAACCCGGGCTCCTCGCCCAGCGGGGCGTCGCTGCCCGCGATGATCACGTTGCCGTAGCGCCTTCCTTTCAGCATGGCGGGATCTGCGATTATCACGGTGTTCGTGAAGGCCGTGGCTATAGTGGCTGCCTCCCGCCGGGCCATCGCGAGATCCGGTGAGTCACCGCAGTTGACCACGTAGACGCCCGCGGCATCCATCACCCGCTTGGCGTGCTGAACGAACTCGAAAGTGGTGAGCGGGCGCGGAGTGCGGCTGCCGGCGAAGACGTCACGGATGATGAGGTCGCGGCTGTTGTCGCTGAGCGATTCCGTCACAGCGCGGGCCTCCCCTACCCGAATACGCAGGAGCGGGGCACGCGGCAAGTCGAACCACTCCCGCACCAGGGTGGCCAGCTTGCCGTCGAGTTCCACCACCACCTGCCGCGCGTCAGGAAAGGTGGCGGCGAAGCTTCGGGCCAGCGAACATGCGCCCCCGCCGAGGTGGAGCACACGCAAACGCTGTGTGACCGGCCACTGAGCGGTTGTGAGCGAACTGATCCACCGCATGTACTCGAAATCGAGCCGGGCGGGATCGGTGAGGTCAATGTGGGAGCTTGGCACGCCGTTGACGTGCAGCACCCACCCGTTGGGGTTGAAGCGGTCGGGCACCAGTTCGCAGGTGCCCGTATCGATGGTGTGGATCCCGGGTGCCGGACCGCCTTCCGACTCCCCCGGCGGCTTTCGATCCCGTTGACGTCCCACTGGTTATTCGTTCAATGGGCGGGCGCCGACATGGCGGGCCGGACCATCCGGATATCGTTCAGCCCGTTCCAGCGCTCGGAGAGCTGCTCTTTCGCGCCATCCGGTTCGAAGCCCAGCTTCCGGTAGAACGCAATAGCGCGTTCGTTCCCGTCCAGCACCCACACGCACGCGGCGGCGTTGCCGATCACCGCATCGGCGAGCGCCTGTCCAAGCCCCGTCCCGTAGTGCTCTTCGAGCACGTAGATCATGAACAGTTCGACGTCGGTGGGCGGGTTGTCGCCCCGGGTGGCACCGCCGCCGGCGATACCGACTATCGCGCCGTCGTCGTCCACTGCCACGAACGGCACTACGCCGGTCGCGTCGAAGCCCATCCGCCAGGCTTCAGCCTGCGCTTCGATGCTGTCGTCAAGGCCGGCGAGAATCTCCTCGCTGAGCTTGCCGCGGTAGGCCTGCCGCCAGCCCTGGTTCTTCATGCGCAGGGCGGCTTCGATCTCGTGGATGCGGAGTGGTCGGATGGTCACCATGGCGTTCATGCTATCCCCCGGATGGGGAACTTTCGTGCAGCTCTGGCGACTCAGACGGCGCTCCACCTCACCGGACCTGCACGAATCTTCCCTATTGAAGCCGGTGCATACGGAACATCGGCTTCGAGTGCCAGACCGGCCCGCACAGGGCGGTGATGCCGTCCGGCTCGAAACCGTTCCGACGATAGAACCGCTCCGCCCGCGGATTGTCGTTCAGGATCCACAGGTACGCAGGCGAGGAACCGATGGCGATATCCAGCAGCCGTTGCCCCAGCCCCGAGCCGTGCGTGGACGCGAGGGTGTAGATGTGGTGCAACTCGAAGTCGGGCCGATCGTCGTCGCGGCCGGGGCCGGACTTCGCGATTCCGGCAGGCGCACCAGAGGCGTCGAACGCCACCCAACTGGTGACGCCGTCGTCGTCCGCCAGGGAAGCGCGACGGTTGCGGATCATGACAGGCAGCTCCGCGTCGTAATGCTCGTGGAATTGCTGCGGCATGATGTGGGCGTACGTCTCGTGAAGGGCGGCGACGTGGGTCCGGGCGTAGGCTTCGGCGTCGTCGACCGTTGCCTCGCGGATAACAAACTGCGTTCTAGTTGACGATGGCGATTGCAAACCCATCCCAGTCCTTGGTTCCTACGGTTTGTACAGCGGTGGCCTCCAGCCGCGGGTGGCTGCCGAGCAGTTCCAGTGCCTTGCGGGTGCCGCGGATGTCGTCGTCGTCGCTGTTTTCGTCGAGGACGCCACCGCCGCGCACCACATTGTCGAGAACTATGACCGAGCCCGGGCGGGCGAGTTTCACCGCCCACTCGAGGTAGTTCGGGTTGTTCGCCTTGTCGGCGTCAATGAAGAACAGGTCGTACGGACCGGTGAGCGTCGGCAGGGTCTCGAGGGCGGCTCCCACGTGCACGGTTACCTTGTGCCCGACGTCGGCTGCCTCCAGATTGCGCCGGGCAATCTCGGCGTGGGCCGGTTCGTATTCGCATGTGTCGATCGTGCCGTCGTCGGGAATGCCGCGGGCGAGCCAGATGGTACTGAAACCGCCGAGGGTGCCGATCTCCAGTACGCGCTTCGCCTGGTGGATGCGGGCGAGCAGCAGGAGGAACTTACCCTGCCCTGCCGTGACCTCGATCGCCGGCATGCCCGCGTTGCGGGTGTTCTCGACGGCTGCCAGAAGGGCAGCGTCGGGCTTGACGACGGTCTCGTTGAGGTAGCCATCCACCTCCGCCCAGCGGTTCACGAGTGGCCCTGGTACTCGTCCATCTCGTCGATGGCGCGTTCAAGCCGTTCCACTTTGCCGGTCAACTCGCCGGTGTGCCCGGGGCGGATGTCGGCCTTCAGCACAAGCGAGACGCGGCTCCCGTATTTGGCGACGGCCTCGGTGGCACGTTTGACGACGTCCATCACCTCATCCCATTCGCCCTCGATCTCGGTGAACATCGAACTGGTCGAGTTGGGCAATCCGGAAGCGCGCACGATCTTCACGGCTTCCGCCACGGCGGCGTGGACGGACCCGTCGGCATTTTCTTTATCCTCGCCGAAACGGCCTGACGGTGCGACTGAGAAGGCTACAAGCATGGAGTTAGTCTCTCAGGTTTGCTCCGTGCGGTCACCCGTTTGCAGTTCGAGACTCATCCAGCGTTCGGGACTGGTGATCTGTTTGAATCCGAATTTCCGGTACAGCTCATGGGCGTCTCCAGTTCGGAGCATGATGCGCTTTATGGACGGTTTCCCTAAGTCCGCGCAGATTGCCTCGACAAGCGCGACGCCGACGCCCTGTCCCCGCACGCTCGTATCCACGAAGACATCGCACAGCCACGCGAAGGTCACGGCGTCGGTCACCACGCGCGCGTAGGCAACCTGCCTGCCGTCCTTATAGACGCCGTAGTTGCGGGATCCTTCGATCGCGGCGTCCTGTGTTTCACGCGGCCTGCCCAGCGCCCAGTACGCCTCCTGGGAGAGCCAGGCGTGGACCTGCTCGCGGTCAATGCGCGCGGTGTCTGCGGAGATCTCGAAGCCGTCGGGGAGTTTGGTGCTCACGCCGCCATTCTCGCACTCGGGGATTGGCTTCAACTGCGACCGACGATCGAGCCAACAAACCCGTCGATGGGCGAAGCAAGCGATGGCCGTTCAGAGTGCCATCACCGCTGAGCGCTCATCTTGCCGGTACCTGTCGACTGGCCTTGCGAGATCTGGTGCGCGATGTTTAGAGCCCTGCGCACATCTGTTGCAGAGGATGGAGGGGGACCCAAACGCAACGCGATATCAGGTTCGTCTGGCCTGTTGCGAAAGGGTGTGCCTGCTGCCACACCCCGTCTAAGCAGACGGAGACATTGGGTGGTTGCGCTAAGTTCGAAGTATGTCCTCACAGATCTTAGCACAATCAGTAGAGCAGTCCGATGGAAGCCCCGCAGCAATCATCATTTCGCTTGTTGCAGCAGCGGCTGCAGTAGCCGCAGTAGTCGTAGCAAGGCGGGCGCTGGACTACACCAAAGGGGAACCATTGCGTGCAGTGCAACGGAAACTCAATGATGAGCTGAGGGAAAGAGGCACCTCACTCATCGAAGACATAGGAGCGCTTTTAACCGCTTTGCGGTTGGGAAAGAACATTCCCCAAGAATCGCCGGCCCTCGAGGAGTGCCGGTCGTTTCTCAATAACCTTGCGACGCGCCGCCCACAAGGTAGTGATGCCAGCAGACACCGATCAACAGCCGTTCACCTCCAATCCCTCTCGATAGCTTGGGAATCTACCGCTCACAAGCAGCGACGAGTAGACGAAGATGAGGCGTATCTGGCGCAGCGCCGGGCGGCAGGGGACACCGACCTGACCAAACGGACAACGCAATTGAACCAAGATACGCGCGGTCGTGATGCTGCCTATCTGGAGGTGAAGGGAAAAGCAGAGAAGGCGCTTGAAGCGCTGGAGGGCGAAATCAGTGTGCTCGACCGATTGGACCGCGGGGAGATCCAAGGATAGAGGATTGAATGAACCTGACACCGTCGTGCCACAACCCGTAGAAACCCCGGGGAGGACCGCCACCTCTTTCGCACTTGGCTTGTAGCACCGAAAAGATGCTCCTCTCAAAGGATTAAACCGCATGGTCGAAAGTGGTCCTTTTTGCCACCCCTCTCAGACCTCCCCTTGTCGGAATGTGCAGCCGGCTAGTACAACATCGTCGGAGATCACTGCTGCGCCCTCTATCCGATCCCGAGGATTGAGCTGATTGGCTCCCCCTACCGGTACGGTCAAATTAAGAACGTAAGGACAACCTCGCGCACTTCAGGTGAGGTTGCGACTGCAAGGGGGCTAGATGTCGCACGCACAAGTGAAACGGTTGCGGAAGATTGGTAACTACCGCGCCTTCCAAGGCTGGACTGATGAGGGGCGTGCCACAGAGCTAGGTCGAGTCAATTTGATCTACGGCACCAACGGCAGCGGCAAGAGCACGCTGGCGAACCTCTTTCGCGCATGCTCCAGTTCCGCGCTGGAGGTGCAACTAGCCGGTCTGGAGTTCGACGCCGTCGTCGATGGAAGCCCAGGAGTGGTTACGCAAGCAAGTTCTGCGTTTTGGGAACGCGTTCGAGTTTTCAATGCAGACTATGTCCGCGAAAACCTACGCTTCGATGACGACGCCGGTCCGCGCTCCGACAGCCTCCTTACCCTTGGAAAATCCAATGTCGATGCTGAGGAGCAGCTTCGAACAGCTGAGGCTCGCAAGTCTGAGCTAGAACCTCTCTCGCGGGAAGCTCGGTCAAAGGTAGATGCGCTGGATAGGGCACTTCAACAGCGGCTTACCGAAGTGGCAGGGCAAATCGTGGACGACCTGCGAGCATCGCCCGTGGCGACGTATCGAGCAACCAACTCCTACACGCGGGCGAACGTGCGCGCCCTACTTACCAACGATCGTGCGCTATTCGAAGGAGCATCGCGCGATATTGCCGCTGATCGAGCGATGGCTACATCAGAGGCCAGGGAGGCTTACACGAGGCTCAATCAATCACAACTACCCCGCGCGGCGGATCTTCGTGACACCGCCATCGAGCTACTTGAATCGGACGTGACCTCTCGACCGCTTGAGGCACTTGCGGGCAGCCCCGATCGCGCCGCGTGGGTGCAAAAAGGTGTCGAACTTCACACTGAGATCCACACGTGTCTTTTCTGCGAGAACGCCATCTCAGCTGAGAGAAGGCGCGATTTGGCCGCGCATTTCGACGAGTCCCTCACCGATTTGCAGTCGCGTCTAGATACGCACATCGATCTAATTAAGCAGACCTGCGCAACCGTAAACCTGATGGTAGACAGCGTCCCCAGGGACGCAGACTTGTACCCTGATCTTGCAGGGGAATTGCGTATGGCTCGATCCGACTTTCGTGATCAGAACGACCAATTCCAAGATGACATCCGCCACATCCTCGATGCGCTCCAGCTCAAAAGGGACAAGCCGTTTTCCGTCGCATCAATCGATCTACCGCCTCTTGTAGTTCCCTCGCTTCAAAGCGTGACAGAGGTGGTGGGCAAGCATGAACACAAGCGCTCCACGCACACGAATGAAGCAGCTGCGGCCGCTCGCCGCGTCGAACTGGCACGCGTCCAGTCACTCGCTGACGACTACGATCAGCGCAGGGCTGCAGTCCTCGACCAGAATGCGAAGGCGGAGGAGCTTGCTACTGAGTTACGTCAGCTCAGCGAACTCATCATTAGCCTAAGTAATAAAGGCGCGGATCCTGTACCTCAGGCGTCCGAACTCACGAGCGATGTTGCGAGACTCCTTGGCCGCGCAGATCTCAAGTTTGAGCCAAGCGCCGATGGTAAGCACTACCGCATTGAGCGGGCGGGAGCACCAGCAACTCACCTGAGTGAGGGTGAGAGGACTGCAATCGCGCTGTTACATTTTCTTGCAAGTGTCCGAAGAGGCGTACTATCCGGCGACGAACCCATAGTCGTGGTCGATGACCCGGTGTCAAGCATGGATGACGGAATTCTGTTCGGTGTTTCTTCCTTCCTTTGGTCGTCCCTGGTTGAAAATGAGTATGCAAGTCAGGTGATCTTGCTGACTCACAACTTCGAACTTTTCCGACAATGGGTAATGCAGCTGGAGAATGCTGGCCGCCACGTTTCGGGCGGTTTCACAATCCATGAGATTCGTATGCGTTATCGTCCTCACCGATCGGGCACGCCACGCCGGCTTCCGCAACTCGATCCTTGGACCGACGATAAAAAGCAGAGTCGCCGGTTGCGTTCGCTCTACCATTTTTTGTTTGCGCGAGTAGCTAAGTCGGTCACTGACGCGTCACCGGAGCTAGGCCTTGCTGAACGTATGGATCTTCTTGCGCTCGTTCCGAACGCCGCTCGCAAAATGGTTGAGGCATTTCTGAGCTTTAGATACCCGCAGCACATCGGTAATTTTCACGCCGGGATGAAGGCTGCGATGGACGCACTCGACGACCCGGCGGTCCGGACACACGTCGAGCGATATCTCCACACTTACTCACACAACGAAGAAGGGAACGTCTCTGCCATGCTCGATCCAAGTGAGGCCTCCATAGTGCTTCGCTCGCTCTTTCTCCTCATTCGAGCCAACGATTCAGAACACCTCTCGGCGATGTGCCAAGCGTTGGAAATCGATGAGGGCGCGCTGTTCGCAATTCCGGACTAGTCAGAATCTCTGTCCTGAGTGAGCCACGGCGTTCAAGCCGGAGAGCCGGATGGTGCCAATCTCGGGTGACATGACTGGATCCGCGGCCCAGGGAGGGAAAACGAGTGACAGAGGCTGTTAAACGGGATAAGCACTCCGCCTTTGCGCGTGCTGTTCCTCGAACCCAACGGTGGCAAACTCCTGCGCTGATTTGTGGGCGCGCTTCGTTACTGCCCTTTACTAGCATCCAAAGTCCACTGTTCCGCTTCAGAGGCGAGACGGCTGCGAGCCACTCGGAGGTGCTGCAACCTGGCCGGATTGTGTGCAATGTTCAGCGGTGGAGTCCATCGCATAATCACATCAATCTCCACTCGCTCGAGCTTTGAGACAGGCAAGCCTTCCGGCATCGGCAACACGCTCAAACTGAGGTGCTCGTGCATCCACCGGGTCAGAAGATAGTCGCCTTCGGGTTCCAACCCGAAGTTAGCAAACCGCTCTGGATTCTCCTTATTTCGCGGGACCCCGTGAAGCCCAAGCGGCTCTTGCAGCAGAGCAGCAAATGAGCGTCATGGGACTCGCCCTCAGCGCGCCGTCAATAGGCCGGCGTGGACTAACTAACAGTGACTACACACCGGTGATTGTGCTTCGATGGGCCAATGACCACCCGAGGAATTTACGTCAGCGCGATGGGCCCCGGGTCCGGCAAGTCACTCATTTCCCTCGGGCTGGCGAGCATGCTTTCCAGTCACGCGGACAGGATCGGCTTCTTCCGCCCCATCTCGGAGGCTGAGCACGAGGATCCCATGGTCCTGCTCATGCGCCGCACCTTCAGCCTCGATGAGAAGACCGCCCGTAGCGGGATGACCCGAGCCGAGGCACGCGCGCTCCTGGTCGCCGGGGAGCGCGAGGAAATCGACGCCCGGTGCGTGGCCGCCTACAGCGACATGGCGCAGTCCTGCGACGTGATCATCGTTGAGGGCACGGACCTCACCGGCCAGGACGCCGCCGTCGAATTCGACCTCAACGCGCGCCTCGCCAACAACCTCGGCGCCATGGTGCTCGCCGTTGTCAGTGCGAAGGACATGACTGCCGCGGAGGCGGCTGACGCCGTCGACGTCGCTCGCCGGGAGCTCGACGCCGCTGAAGTCTCGCTGCTGGCGATGATGGTGAACCGGGCCGACGACGACGCCGTGGCCGCCATCCGCGAACAGGTGCGGCCTGGGCGGTCGGGCCGGCCGGTCTACGTCATCCCCGAGCTCAGCGAGATTTCGCAGCCGACTATTGCGGAGGTTGCCTGCGCTCTGGACGCCAGGCATATTGCAGGCAGTGCCACGCTTGAGCGGGACGTAAGTTCGGTCCGTGTTGCCGCGATGAACGTCGGTCATTTCCTTGAGCTCTTGACCCACGGCGCGCTGGTTATCGTTCCCGGCGACCGGGCGGACGTGCTGGTGGCCACGGTGGCGTCGTCGTTCTCGCCGGAGTTCCCTGTGCCGTCCGGCATGATCCTCACCGGAGGACTGACCCCTGACCCAAATATCCTCGCGCTGTTGGCCCATGCGACCTTCCCGGTCTTCGCGGTCGACGACGACACCTACACCGCAGCCAAGCACGTCAGCGAAGTGCGCGGAGAGATCGCGACGGGTCTTCGGCGGAAGGCCGCCGCAGCACTCGGCGTGTGGTCCCGGCAGGTGGACGCCGCAGAGTTGCTGGAACGGCTTGAGCTGCCGCGTCCGGTGAAAATGACGCCACTGCGGTTCCTGCACGAGCTCATCGAGAGGGCGCGTGCCGATCGTAAGCACATCGTGCTACCGGAGGGTCTTGATGAGCGGATCCTGCGGGCAGCAGAGATTCTTCGCCGCCGGGACGTGTGCGACCTGACCATTCTGGGACCCGAGTCGCAGGTGCGGGAGCTGGCTGCGGGACAGGGAATCGACCTGACCGGGCTGACCCTCGTAGACCCAGCGACCTCGGAGCTGCGGGACGAGTTCGCTGCCGAGTACGCGCGGCTGAGGGCCCACAAGAAAGTGTCCCTCGACGACGCCCGCGAACGCATGCTCGAAGGAGCATACTTCGGCACCATGATGGTGCAGCTGGGATACGTCGACGGCATGGTTTCAGGCGCGGCGCACACCACGGCGAACACCATCCGTCCGGCACTTGAGTTCGTGAAGACAAAGGAGGGCGTGAAGATTGTGTCTTCCGTCTTCCTCATGCTGCTGCGCGACCGGGTGCTGGTGTACGGGGACTGCGCCGTCAATCCAGATCCTACCGATGAACAGCTCGCTGACATCGCGATTGCTTCGGCCGAAACGGCTGCTCAGTTCGGCGTTGAACCCAGGGTTGCCATGCTGTCCTACTCGACGGGTGAGTCCGGCTACGGCGGGGCGGTTGACGAGGTGCGGCGGGCTACGGAACTGGTTCGGTCCCAGCGCCCGGACCTCCCGGTGGAGGGGCCGATCCAGTACGACGCCGCCGTCGACGCCTCGATCGCGGCATCGAAGCTTCCCGGTTCATCCGTCGCCGGTCAGGCGACGGTCTTTATATTCCCGGATCTGAATACAGGTAATAACACGTACAAGGCGGTCCAGCAGTCGGCAGGTGCGGTCGCCGTCGGCCCGGTGCTGCAGGGGCTCCGCAAGCCAGTCAATGACCTGTCGCGCGGCTGCACCGTTGAGGACATCGTCAATACCGTGGCCATCACCGCCGTCCAGGCACAGCAACCTACAACGCAGGAGACAACATGATCGTCCTCGTCATCAACTCCGGATCGTCCTCGCTGAAGTACCAGTTGCGGGATACAGGCTCCGGCGAGCGCCTTGCCGAGGGCATCGTCGAGCGTATCGGCGACAGGGCTCACGGCGGGCCAGCCGATCACCAGGAGGCGCTTGAGCAGGTCGCCAAAAACATCGATTCGGCGCTCGAGGGGAAAACGATCGACGCCGTCGGCCATCGGGTGGTGCATGGCGGCGAGCGGTTCAGCGAACCGGTGCTGATCAACAACGAGATCATCCGGGCGATCGAACGCCTCAATCCCCTGGCTCCACTGCACAATCCCGCGAACGTGCAGGGCATCCGCGCAATCGCTGAGAAGTGGCCGGACATGCCGCAAGTCGCGGTTTTCGATACCGCGTTTCACCGGTCGCTGCCGGAGCACGCCTGGCGCTACGCGGTGCCGGGTGACCTGTACAAAAAGTTCGGCATCCGCCGCTACGGGTTCCACGGCACGTCCTTCGAGTATGTGACTCAACGCGCGGCCGCGCTGCTCGGCATGCAAGCGGCGCAGTTCACCGGAATTATCGCGCACCTGGGAAACGGAGCCTCAGTTACGGCAGTTCAAAACGGGCGCAGCATCGATACGTCGATGGGCTTCACCCCGCTCGAAGGACTAGTGATGGGCACGCGTTCCGGCGACATTGACCCGTCAATCCTGTTGTTCCTGCTCCGCGAGGGCTACTCGGAGCACCAGCTCGATCAGCTGCTCAACCGGGAGTCCGGGCTTAGGGGGCTCACCGGCCACAACGACATGCGCTCGGTCGAGGAGGCCGACGATCCCGCCGGAGAGACCGCACTGGAGATAGCCTCCTACCGGCTCGCGAAGTACATCGGCGGGTATCACGTGGCAGTCGGCGGCGCGCAGGCGCTCGTGTTCACCGCCGGCATTGGCGAGAACTCCTGGCGGTTCCGCGAGCGTGTCGTGAAACGGCTGGGCGCCCTCGGCGTGTTTATTGACGACGCCGAGAACCGGAAGAAGAGCGATTCGCCCCGTGAGATCAGCAGCGAGGACTCCGCGTTCCCCGTCCTGGTAGTGCCCACCGACGAAGAAGCGGCAATCGCGGAGGCGACTGCCGCCGTCGTCGGCCTCTGACTGCACCTGCTGCGAAGAGGGGTTAGCCGGTGACGCCCGTCAGCTCGTTCGGCACCTCGGGAAGATCGGCACTCCTGAGAATCTCGCCGCTCTCCAGATCAACGGCGTGGATCCGCTTCGACGCGGGTTCAGTCACGTAGGCGGTGTGCCCCTGCACGAAGACGGTTGGCCGCGGCTCCTGCCACTCCAACGGTTCCTCCCACTGTTCAACCACGGGTACGACGGCGGTTTCCTCCCCGGTCAGCGGGTCCAGGACATGCAGCGCGCCGTCGGTGCCGAGCACGATCGCCTCGCCGTGCGGGCCGCGGGCCAGGGACCGGAACGAGTAGCTTGTGCCCAGGTCTACGAGCTGCAGGGACTTGGTGTCGGTGTTGACCAGGGCGATGGTCTCAGGGCGCTCAAGTTCGGCGTCCTTGTCCTTCTTGTAGTCGCCGAGCACCACCGGCGACTCCTCTGAACCGGCCTGGTTGCCGATCCGCCCGTACGCATCGGGGCTGTCCACCTTGGTGATTTCCCCGCCATCGTAGATCAGGACACCGCTCTGGCAGCCGACGACGACGGCCTCCTCCGCCGCGACAGCCTCACCATGGATGCCGGTGCACTCTTCCGTCGCGACAACTTCCCGCGCTCCGTTGAGCACGGCGATCCCGTTGGCGCCGTCGTTATTCCCGGTTGAAGTGACGAGGGTTCCGTCGGAAAGTTCCACAGCCACGCCATGATGGGCGTCCGGAGCCGTCCACTTCTCGGTTTCAGGCAGGCCCTCGGCGAGGTTGCCGGGATCGAAGATCTCCACCAGCCCGGACCTGTCGTGGAAGAGAATCGTCTGGCCGTCGTGGCGGACCACGTGGCCGGGCTTCTCGGACTCGAACGCGAGGTCCGTGAGTGCCGGCTCGGCAACGTAGTAGTGATCATGGTCTCCGTGTCCCTCGGACCAGGTTCCGGCGTCGAAGACCTCGAAGGCATCGCCGGTGGAAACCAGGACGTGCCGTCCGTCTCCGGCGGGATTAAGGCGGTTGAAGCCGTCGAGCTCCGCGCTCCCTACTTGCTCAAGTGAGCCGGCGTCGAGAACCAGGATGCCGCCGTCGTACGCCAGGACAAGGCGCGGCGTCGCTTCAGTGGCTTCCTCCGTGCCGGAGGGGCTGGGAGTGGACGTAGGGTCCGGTTCGGTGGCGGCGCCGGAACCGCAGGCAGTGAGCAGGAGGCTGGAAACGATAATGGCAGAGGCGCCCCGGGCACGAGAAGAGATTGTCATGCCGCCACGTTAGCATTAAGTGCGAATCATTCTCATTAGCTTCAAGCTGCTCCGAGCAATCGCGCCACGGCGGCCGCGGCGGCTCCGGCCAGTACGACAACGAGGAACGGCGCCCGCAGCCACAGCGCTACGCCGGCGGCAACCAGTGCAGCCAACCGCGCATCGACCACCAACACCTGCCCGGTCGAGAAGGTGTTCACTGCAGTGAGAGAAGCCAGCAACCCGATGGTCAGCGTGCCGGCAACGCGGGTCATCTGCGGATTCTCCATCACCTTCGCAGGCACCAGGTAACCAGCGAGCTTCGTGAGGTAGGCGACTACGCACGCGATCAGGATCCACAGCCACAGGTTCACTTACTTGCCCTCCGATGAGTAGGGGTCGACGTCGGGCTCCAGGCCCTCGCGCGCCGGCCCGTGACTGAACCAGCCGACGACGCCGGCCACCGCGGCGGCTACCAGGATCGGCACCCCGGCGGGCGCAAACGGCACCGCGAGCAGCGTCACCATGGCGCAGACGACGGCGATGGCCGCTGGTTCACGTGCCTTCAGTCGCGGCCACAACAGGCCGAGGAAGGCGGCCACTGCGGCGCCGTCGAGCCCCCACTGCGCCGGGTCGCCGATCGCGTTGCCCACGAGCGCACCCACCAGGGTGAACAGATTCCAGAGCACGTAGATGCCGAGCCCGGCCACCCAGAAACCCCGGCGTTGCTCAAGCGGTTCGCTCTGGCCGGTTGCTGTGGCGGTGGATTCATCGATCGTGACCTGCGCTGCCGCGAAGCGCTTCCACCCGCGCGGCCGGACCATCGCGTTCATCTGCATCCCGTACACCGCATTCCGGATCCCGAGGAGCCCGGAGGCTGACATCGCGGCAACGCCGCTCCCGCCACCGCCGACCACGCCGATAAACGCGAACTGCGATCCGCCGCTGAACAGCAGCAGGCTCAGCGCCATGGTTTGCCAGAGGTCCAACCCAGAGGCAACGGAGAGCGCACCGAACGACACGCCGTACAGCCCCGTGGCAACCGCTATGGACAACCCAACCCGGACCGCCGGGGACTTCGAAAACTCCACCGGCCAAGCGTATGCCGAGAACAGAAGGCACTTCACTTCCCAAGTGATCACGGCAATACTGAACATAGTCAGCATGCTTAGCAACCAACTCGATACAGGAGGAGCACACCATGAAGGCACTCACCTGGCAGGGCAAGCGGTCAGTCAGCGTCGAGGACGTTCCGGATCCGAGCATCCAGGAACCCACCGACGCCATAGTCCGCATCACGTCCACGGCAATTTGCGGCTCCGACCTCCACCTCTACGAGGTCCTCGGTCCGTTCATGAACAAGGGCGACGTCCTGGGCCACGAACCCATGGGCATCGTCGAGTCGGTCGGCAGCAGCGTGACCAACCTGCAGCCCGGCGACCGCGTGGTCATCCCCTTCAACATCTCCTGCGGCCATTGCTGGATGTGCAACAACGGCCTCCAGTCCCAGTGCGAGACCACGCAGGTCCACCAGCAGGGAACGGGCGCCAGCATCTTCGGCTACTCCGAGCTCTACGGCTCCGTCCCCGGCGGCCAGGCCGAGTACCTCCGCGTCCCGCACGCCGACTACGGCCCGGTGAAGGTCGGCAACGACCTCCCCGATGAGCGCTACCTCTACCTCTCCGACATTCTTCCCACCGCCTGGCAGGCGGTGCAGTACGCAGCAGTGCCCGACGGCGGCACGCTGGCTGTGTTTGGGCTCGGCCCGGTTGGGCAGTTCTCAAGCAGGGTCGGGAAGTACCTTGGGCACAGGGTGATCGCCGTCGAACCCGTCCCGGAGCGTCGCGCGATGGCCGAGCGGCACGGGATCGAAACCGTGGACTTCACCAAGGACGTTGGGGACGTACTCCGGGAGATGACCGATGGCCGCGGGCCGGACGCCGTCGTCGACGCCGTCGGGATGGAAGCACACAACTCACCGCTGGGCGCGTTCGCACAGAACGCCGTCGGGCTCCTCCCGGATGCCATCGCGAAGAAGGCGATTGAGACGGCCGGTGTGGACCGACTGACTGTACTGCATGCGTGCATCGACGCGGTTCGCCGCGGCGGCACCGTTTCGCTCAGCGGCGTATACGGCGGCACGGCGAGCCCCATGCCGCTGCTGACCATGTTCGACAAGCAGATCCAAACCCGGATGGGCCAGTGCAACGTCCGGCGCTGGACGGACGAGCTACTGCCGATCGTAGAAGATCCGTCCGATCCGCTCGGCGTCATGGACCTCAAGACCCACGAGGTGCCGCTGGACGAGGCGCCCGAGGCCTACAAGACGTTCCAGAAGAAGCAGGACGGCTGCATCAAGGTGGTCCTGAAACCGTAATTACCACCAGAGCCGGTAGCCAAAGGAAAAGAGAACCGCCTGCACCGTATCTGGTCCGGGCGCGTTCACCCGGCGCGCCGGTCAGTGGTTTCAGTGAGCTTGATCCAATGACCTACGCCATATCAATCCGGTGAAACCGGCAGTAGGATAGGAACAACGGAACCACGGGAGGAGTGAACCAAATGGCAAGTAGAACCTCCGCAAAACGTCAGCGCCATAGTGCGGTCGCTGACCACATGCGGCGCAGACGGCTTAAGGAACAGACTGAAGGGATTGACCAAGATCCCGGCTGGACCTACGTGCCAATTGCCGTCCCCAACAATGTGCTGGCCCCCGTCGGTGAAGCCGGGGTTGAGGTGCAGCGCATAACTCGAGCACTTCAATCAGGTCTCCAAGCCCAGATGGCCACCTTTTCCCGTTCCCTGGATTACCAACTGCGGAATGCGATGCTCTCCACTGAAGTGCTCCGATCAACGCTCTCTGTGCTCGACGAACCGCCGAGCACGCAAGCTATTCGAGGGCTGCTGGCAACCGAACACTTGTGGCGCGAAATCGAGGATGAGTTTGGCATGCTCACCGCTGCTGAAGTTGCCGACAAGGTTGGTTCGAAAGCTAAAGCGAGGAACGGATACGCCCTCGATAAGCGAAAGGCCGGAGGGCTCATAGGCGTCGAGCGGCTTAACTCCATTGTTTACCCCGGCTTCCAGTTCACCTCGACCGGGACAATCCTGTCCGCCGTCCCAAGGCTGGTGAACATCATCAAGGAGCACGCCAAGAGCGAAGAAGGGCTCGTGCAGTGGTTGTGCAGCCCGAGTGGCTACCTTGAGGGCGATCGACCGGTGGATCATATGGATGACATTGAGGCGGTTGTTGGTGCCGCTCAGGGACATTACGGGGTGGAGTGGTAGTCCTTGGGCCAAACGGCCTACCTTTCAACCCGGAGCCCTACGAGGTGAGTGCGGGAACAGTTTTCTACCGCGTGTATCGGAACAGCTCTGGCCGGGAGGCAAATGCTTTCAATCCGGGCGTGGGTGATCCCACCCGCTTTGCCTTCTTTGGTTCACCGAAGGTGCCCGTGCTCTACGGTGCGGAGACAGAAAAATCCGCAGTAGCGGAGTCGATACTGCATGATGTGCCAATCACAGGTGGTCGTGTGAACCGTGATGATTACGGGGATAAGTTGATGGGTCGTGTCGTCGTGCAGCGTGGCCTTAAGCTGGCTGCTTTCATGGGCGGCGGGTTTCGGACACTGGGAGTTGAAGCATCTAATATCACTCTGACGGACGCATCCCGCTACGAGGAGACGGTCGGTTGGGCGGAAGCCGCTCATCAAGCGGGGTTCGACGGGTGCGTGTGGATGAGCCGCCAGCACAACACCGACATGGCGTATGTCTTCTTCGGGGATGCTGGCCGGGTGCAAGAGATGGACCTGGTGGTCGATCGCACCTATGGCAGGGCGTTCGCCTTCCCGAAGGACCTGGATTGGCTGACGGATATGTGTGGTTCCTTGCGAGTGGATGTCCTCCGTTAGGTCTCATTAGTTGCGGCGTGGATCGCGTCCGCCGCCCGGACCAGCGCCAGGTGTGAGAAGGCCTGCGGGAAGTTGCCCGCCATCCGTGCTTTGCCGGCGTCGTACTCTTCCGAGAGCAGCCCGAGCCCATTGGCGTAGCCCACCAGCTGGTCCATGAGCTTTCGAGCTTCCTCCAGCCGGCCGGTGTGCGCGTACTGCTCAACCAGCCAGAAGGAGCAGGCGAGGAACGGGTGCTCGCCCGGCGCGAGGCCGTCGAGACCCGATTCCGTCCGGTAACGCAGGAGCAGCCCGTGCTCGTCGAGTAGCTCCTGCTCCAGGCGGGCGACGGTGCCGAGCATCAGGGGATCGTCGTACGCCACGAATCCCACCTGCGGCAGCTGCAGCAGCGACGCATCCACCGGCGTGCCGCCGTAGTGCTGCGTGAATGAATTGATTTCGCGGTTGAACCCCTTCTCCAGGATCTCGTCGCGGAGTTCGTCGCGGAGCTTCTCCCAGCGGTCGGCCTCACCCTTCAGCCCGTACTCACGCACCGCGCGGGCACCCCGGTCGAAGGCCGCCCACATCATCACGCGCGAGTGCGTGAAGTAGGCCGGTTCGCCGCGCATCTCCCAGATCCCGTGGTCCTTACGCGCCAGGTGCTTCTCCATGAAACTCAGCAGGGCGTGCTGCAGCGGCCAGGAGAACTTGCCCTCCTCGACACCGCGTTCGCGCAGTTTCTCCAGCGCGACCATCACTTCGCCGACGACGTCGGCCTGGTACTGACTGACGGCGCCGTTGCCGATGCGGACGGGAACCGAGTCTGCGTAGCCGGGCAGGTGGCCGAGCACCTTCTCCGGGAGATCGCGCTCACCGGCAACGCTGTACATGATTTGGAGGTCTTCAGGATCCCCGGCGACGGCGCGCAGCAGCCAGTTGCGCCAGTTCAGCGCCTCATCCTCGTAGCCGTGGGTCATCATGGCCTCGAGGGTGAGGGCGGCGTCCCGCAGCCAGCAGAAGCGGTAGTCCCAGTTGCGTTCGCCGCCGAAGGCTTCGGGCAGGGAGGTGGTTGGCGCTGCGACAATGCCGCCGGTGTCCTCATGCGTCAGGGCGCGCAGCACCAGGAGGGAGCGCTTGACGATCTCGTCGTACTCGCCCTGCTTCTCGCAGCTCGATGCCCAGTCCTGCCAATAGTCGATGGTGTCCTGCAGGGTCGCATCGAAGTCCAGCGGTTCCGGCTGCGACCGGTGCGACGGGTACCAGACCAGCTCCAGGTCGAACTTCTCACCGGGCTCGACGGTGAATTCGCCGACGTGCTTGTGGTCCGCCGCCTTCGGCAGGTGGTCGCCACGGAGCAACAGTGCGTCCGGGCCTGCCATCGCCAGAATGCCGGCTCCGCCGTGCTCATGCGTTCGCCGTACCCACGGCAGCACTTCCCCGTAGCCAAAGCGGACCACGAGTTCCTGGCGCATCGGCACTGAGCCGCTGATGCCCTCGATCCGGCGTGCCAGGGAAGCCCGGCGGTCGTGGATCGGCATGAAATCCGTGACGAGGACCTCGCCTGCTTCCGTACGCCACCGCGACTGCACCACGAACGTGGACTCGATGTACTTCCACTCCACAAGGTCGGCGACCCCGGCTCCATGCGCGGGGGCCACGACCCACCGTCCGTGGTTCTCGTTGCCCAACAGCGCCGCGAACACGGACGGGGAATCGAACCGTGGGTAGCAGAGCCAGTCAACGCTGCCTCCGCGGGACACCAGGGCTCCCGTGTGGAGGTCGGAAATAAGTGCATAATCCTCAATCGGCATGGCCATGCATTAACTCAATCACACCCGATCGGAAGTCTGCTTCCCTTCCAGTCGCCGAAGGACGTCCGCCGGCCGGTTGGTGGTGATTTCCTGAGCGCCCAGATCGTGGAGGTGGTCGACGTCGTCGTCGTTATCAACCGTCCACACACGCAGCCGGAGTCCCTCTTCGAGCCAGCGCTTCACCCGCTCCGGGTGCGCGCGAACGTAGTCAATGCTGGGGCCGGCGAGGCCAACCGCGCCGTTCTCGATGATGTGCTCTCCCTCGTGCAGCGCCCTCCGCAGCAGGTTCATCACCGCAGCCGCTGTGAGCGGGCCCAGCGTATTGCGGACGTCCTCGGGGCGGACGTCCGCAACCAGCTGACAGACGACGTCGGCCGGCACGCGCTCCAGGAGGTGGCGCACCGAATCGGGGTTGAAGCTCATGAACGAGATGTGCAGGTTGGCCAGGCGCGAGGTCTCCGGATCATAGCCCTCACTCATGAGGAACGCGATGAGACGCTCCTCAAGTTTCAGGCCGAACGGGCTCGGGTGCTTCAGCTCAATAGCGAGTTCCAACTCGCGGTCCTCCGCACGCAGCAGGTCCAGCAGCTCCTCGAGGGTGAGCAGCTGGTCGGCAATGCCGCCGAACTCGGGCGGAATGTTGGCGCCCTTCCAGGAGGCGAAGTCCAGTTCACGCAATTGCTGCAGCGTGTGGTCGGCGACGTCGCCGGTGCCGCTGGAGGTGCGGTCCAGCGTGGTGTCGTGGATGCAGACCAGTTCAAGGTCCTCGGTCAGGTGCACATCGCACTCGATGCCATCGGCGCCCTCCGCGAGCGCCTGAAGAAACGCCGCGCGCGTGTGCTCGGCATACCGGTGACTCGCTCCGCGGTGGGCAAAAACCAGGTGCTTCATGGGTTATCTCCTCGCCTCAGTGCCTACGCTAGCAACGTGACTGTCCCGGCAACGGCTGGTTAGATGGGGAATCCATCATCTATGTGGAGGAACACGTGGCAATTGCGTTGACGGATACGGAGCGCGCGGCGGGTCTGCGGCGCATGAAAACCGTCGCCACCTCTCTTCTGGCGGTGATGGCGGTGATTTTCCTGATCGCGTTCGCGCTGCAGGATCAGTACCCGTGGCTGCAGTATGTTCGGGCCGCAGCGGAGGGCGGCATGGTTGGCGCCCTGGCGGACTGGTTCGCCGTCACGGCGCTGTTCAAGCATCCGATGGGCATCAAGATCCCGCACACCGCCATCATTCCGCGCAAGAAGGACCAGATCGGCACCTCCCTCGGCCAGTTTGTGGAGGAGAACTTTCTTTCGGAGGCGGTGGTGCAGCAGAAACTGACCTCTCTCGGCCTGGCGCAGCGTGCGGGCGCCTGGCTCGCGAAGCCGGAAGGTGCGGACCGTGTGGCCGTTGAGGGAGCGGCGCTGATCCGCGGCGCCTTCACCGTGCTGGACGACGCCGCCGTCCAGTCCGTCATCGAATCCATGGTCCGCAAGCACCTCGTCGACCCGCCGTGGGGGCCGCCCGTCGGCCGCATGGCGGCACGCATCTTCGAGGAGGGGCACCACCACCGCCTCGTGGACCTGCTGGTGGACCGGGCCGCCGAGTGGGTGGATGCAAATTACGACGTCGTCTCCCGCCTGGTCTCGCAGCGTTCGCCCACTTGGGTCCCCCAGTTTGTGGACGGGATGGTGGGCGACAAAGTCTATGTGGAGCTCGCCAAGTTTGTGCGCGCAGTGCAGGCGGAGCCGGACCACGAAGTGCGCAAGTCCATCGACAAGTACCTCAAGGACCTCGCCCAGGACCTGCAGCACGATCCCGCGGTCATCGCCAAGGCCGAGGAGATCAAGACCAGCATCCTTGACGATCCCCGCGTCCACGACGTCGCCGTACGCACCTGGGACACCGTCAAGACCGCACTGCTGGAGGCGGTCAATGATCCCGAGAGCGAACTGACCCGCAACTTCAAGGCCGCCGTCCGCGATTTCGGTCGCCGACTGACCAGCGACGAGGAGCTTGCCGGCAAAATCAACCGCTGGATTTCCGACGGCGCCGGGTACCTTGTGCGGACGTATCGCAGCGACATTGCCGGCATCATCGCCGAGACCGTCGAGCGGTGGGACGCCGAGGAAACCTCACGGAAGATCGAGCTACAGGTTGGCAAGGACCTTCAGTTCATCCGCATCAACGGCACCGTTGTCGGTTCGCTGGCCGGGCTGGTGATCTTCGCCGTCGCGCATGCAATCTTCGGGTAGATTCCCGGAAATTTCGTGCATGTCCGGCGACTTCCCGGCGTCCGAGGTCGCCAGAGGTGCCCGAAAGTTCCCGGGTCAGCGCCCGCCGCCGAGGAAGCGCACCCGCTGTCCGGGCGCCGCCTGCGCGAGGATTGAGAGGTCCGCCGAATGCACCACTCCAATCACCGGGTACCCGCCCGTCACCGGATGATCCGCAAGGAACACCACCGGCAGGCCCGACGGCGGCACCTGAATTGCGCCGGCGACCATCCCTTCGGTGGGCAGCTCCCCGGTCCGGCTGCGCTCCATAGGCACCCCGTCGAGCCGTAGACCCACGCGATTGCTTTCGGCAGTGACGGACCAGGTCCCTGCAATGAGCCGCTGCCATGATTCCGCAGTGAACCAGTCCCTCCGCGGGCCCTCGAGGATCCGCACAGCGTGCGGGCCGTTGGACGCACGTCGCGACGGCGGGAAGCCCGCAGCACCCTGGGCGCTCCCGAAACGCAGCAGGTCCCCTCGCCGCAGCGGCACCGGGCCGAGCCCCGACAGCGTATCCGTGGAAAGGGAACCGAGTTCACGCTCACCCTCGAGCCCACCGCGAACGCACACGTAGTAGCGCAGGCCCGCCTCTGCCCGGCCCAGCCGCAGCACATCACCGGCAGCCAACTGCAGGACACCGTGTACGTGCCGCCCGTTTACTTCGACGGCGCCGCCAGCCCCAGTTACGACGACGACGGCAGGCACCTCCGCACGAAACTCCGCCGGGCCGAACAGCACCTCAAGTGCGGCCGCACCGGCCGGATTCCCGACCATCAGGTTGCCGCGAGCATACGCTTCAATATCCAGCGCTCCGGAAGGACTGACTCCGAGCGCAGCCTGCCCGGGACGGCCGGCGTCCTGCAACAGCGTCAGCGGACCGGGGTCCAGTACGGTGAGTGTCATAGCGCCCGGAACCTCACGGTACATCCGGGCTCCAGGAGCGCCGGCGATTCCGCCGACGGGTCCCACAGCTCAGCCTCCGTGCGGCCGATCAGCTGCCAACCACCGGGCGATTTCCGTGGATAAACGCCGCTGAACTCTCCAGCCAGCCCCACCGATCCGGCCGGAACCGAGGTACGGGGGCTGTCCCGCCGCGGGACGTTGAGCCGGGCGTGGTCGGTCACGAGATACGCGAAGCCCGGAGCGAATCCGGTGAACGCAGCCGTCCACGTTGAAGCGGTGTGCAACTCCACTATTTCTTCGACGCTGATGCCGAGAACGCCCGCTACCTCACGCAGGTCCGGGCCCGAGTAGTTCACGTCAAGGGTCACTTCCCGCCGCGGGAGCGGCGCGCCGTCGTCGTCGTTCTGTTCCTGCCCGCGCACCCACTCAAGGATGCTGTCCGGCGCAAGCCGGCGCGGATCGTAGGTTATGAGGACCGTTCGGGCAGCGGGAACGATGTCGACGACGCCGGCCGGGCGCACCTCCAGCGCGCGGTAGAGCCGCAGGACGGCGTCGATACTCTTGACCTCAAAGAGCAGCGCGCGGTCGCCGAACGGACGGACCCTCACACGAAGGACCGGATCTTGACCCCGGCGCCCAGGAGTTGCTCACGGACCGCGCTGGCCATTGCCACAGCGCCGGGAGTGTCGCCGTGGACGCAGAGCGAGGCCACGTCGAGCGGCACTCGCGTTCCGTCTCGGGCGATCACGACGCCGTCACTCACCATGCACAGGACGCGTCCCGCAACGGTTTCGGGATCGCTGAGTACCGCATCCGGTTCCTTGCGGGGAGTGAGCGTTCCGTCCGGCTCGTAGTTGCGGTCGGCGAAGGCTTCCCTGGCGACGGGCTGGCCTGCTGCCTCCGCACGCTGCAGAATCTGCGAATCCGGCAGGCCGAGAATGGGCAGATCCGGGTTGTAGGACCGGACTGCTGCCAGGACGGCTTCGGCCTGGGCGCCGTCGTGGACAATGCGGTTGTATAGCGCGCCATGCGGTTTCACGTAGGCGACGGCGCCGCCCACCGACCGCGCGATTCCGTCCAGCGCAGCGAGCTGGTAGAGCACGTCCGCGGTCAGGTCATCCGCGGCAACGTCGATGTACCGCCTGCCGAACCCCGCGAGGTCACGGTAGGCGACGTGCGCGCCAATGGCGACACCGTGCTCCACGGCGAGGCGACAACTGGCGAGCATGGTCGCGGGGTCGCCGCCGTGGAAGCCGCACGCTATGTTGGCGCTGCTGACCAGAGCGAACATCGCGGCGTCGTCGCCCATGGTCCAGGCGCCGAAACCCTCCCCGAGGTCCGCGTTAAGGTCGATCCGTGGCACCGGCTCCCTCACCGTACGGTTCCGTGCCTTCGGCAGGCTCAACATACTTGAGTGTTTCGAGCTCGGTCAGGAGCTCACCGGGAATTACGTTGGGCGGCGGGCCAAAGGCCTCGCGGGTGGCGTTGATGACCGTCCGGCCCATCATGTGGTTGCCTGCCCCGCCTACGGCGGCACCTACGCCGAAGGGCAGCGCACGGCCCAGCAGCGCACCCCCCTGGCGCGCCAGCATGCGTCTGATGAACCGCTTCCGAATGCTCGCTCCGATGCTGCGGACCGCCGAAGAGGACATCGACCCGCCCACAACGTTGCCCCAGTGCCTGGTCACGCCGCCGGCCGACGAACCGATGGTCGCCTGAATCAGGGCCGAGCCCTCCTCCCCCATCAGGATGGCCATCACCAGGGTGCGGGCGCGTTCAGGATCCTCGGTTGAGATGCCGTGCAACTCGGCGACCGACTGCGCATACAGCGCCGTCGCCTCAAGGAACCCGACGGTGGCCGCCGCGGACAGCCCAAGCGAGACGGCCGTTCCAATAGCGGGAACGACGGCGGTGCCGCCCACCGCGGCTCCGGCGGTGGTGATTGCCACCAGGTAATCCCGCTCGAGCTTTGCGTTGAGTTCAGCGGCGGAGGCCGTTGGGTGCTTCCTTCGAAGCCTGCGCAGGTTGGCCAGAACCAGCGGCCGTTGGATATCGATCGCGCGCTCAACGGCGCGCTGGACGCCCGGCTTGGGGCGGCCTTCGCGGTCGAACACCGCTCCACCGGCAACCTTCGCAGCGGGGTTGAACCGTGCCATTGCATGATCCTTCCGTCGGTTATGTCTCTAAGCGTAGTGGGCGAGGGCCCCGTGGTGAGCGCCAGCGAGGGCTGGGAGCCCACAACGCACGGGGGCCTGCCGCTGGCTGCCCACACAAAGCGCCCCGTCGGATGGGGGACCGACGGGGCGCTTTAGCTATGAGGGGTGTTAGGCGTGCGAACGGTTCTTCGTGATTGCGCCGTAAACCAGAAGGACGATAATCGCGCCGCCGATTGCCAGCAGCCATGAAGAGATCGAGAAGAACTCGTTAACTCCGACGTTGAAGATCAGGTTGCCGAGGAATCCTCCCAGAAGCGCACCAATAACCCCGAGAATGAGGGTCATCACCCAGCCGCCGGCCTGCTTGCCCGGAAGAATCAGCTTTGCGATGGCACCTGCGATGAGACCGAGTAGAAGAAATGCCAGGAAATTCATGAAGTGCTCCTTATTCGAACTTCTATCCACGGAACTTGTCTGTCTATAGCCACGATGCACCGGAGTGCAACTGCGAACCACCCTACTTCATCAGCTAGCTTACTATTACTTTACGTCATTACCAGTGGCTCTATTAAACCCCCGCTTGGAGGCTTTGCAACCCCCTGAAATGAAAAAATTGATCGAGTCGCAACCCGTCGGCGGAATCGCGCAACCCTCGAAATTCACGGTGCTTCCACCACTATGCGGGTATAAAGCCAGTATGCTGATTGCACAGCGCGTTATTTCGTAGCTTGACGGCAGAACAGGAAAGAATTCCTGGGCCGGCACACATCAAGGAGTAGTTGGCATGAGAATCGGTTCCTCCATCGTCCTCATTGCACTGGGTGCAATTCTTGCCTTCGCAGTGGCAGATAACCTGACGAACTTCATCGACCTCACCCTCGTGGGTTACATCCTCATGGGCGTAGGCGTCCTGGGACTCATCATTTCGCTGGTGATGAACGCCCCCCGCAACCAGAAACGGGTGTCCGAGTCCCGCTCCGTCCAGGATCCCAACACCGGTGAGCGCATCACCCGCAACGAAACCCGCGACGGCGGCATCTAGAACCTCGCACCACAAGAGCCACCCGCCCCCTGATTGGGCGCGGGTGGCTTTTTGTTTGCCCGCGCTTGAGCCATCGTCGCAACCCTCGCCGAACGATTTCGTGCAGGCCTGAGGGGATGAGGCGCGTGTCGCGCCAAGACACGCCGCGGTTCAGCCCATCCCGAAGCTGAAACCTGCACGGAATCACGAGGCAGCACAACCACACGGACCAGCGATCTGCGTTTCCCTTCGTTTTCAATTGACAAGCAAACGTAAACACAGATAGAGTCACTCAAACGGAAGTAGGTGTGACAGCCGTCACGAGTGAGGAGACCCCGTGTTCGCCGAGGAACGTTACAACAGGATCGCTGCACTGGTCGCGTCCGAGGGGCGGGTCTCCGTTGCACAACTCGCCGCACGGTTCGACATCACCAAGGAAACAGTCCGCCGTGACCTCGCCCTGCTTGAGAAGGACGGCGTGCTGCGCCGGGTCCACGGTGGTGCGGTACCCGCGAACAGTGCGAGCACCAACGAACTCAGCCTCACCAGCCGCGAGGGCCGCAGCCAGGCTGAGAAGGCACGCATCGCCAAGGCAGCACTCGCCATGGTTCCGTCCGAAGGCTCGATCGTGCTCGACGGCGGCACCACCACAGGCGCACTGGCCGCCCTCCTGGCGCAGGAGCCTGCAGACCAACTGCTCATCATCACCCACTCCATCCCCGTTGCCCATGCGCTCATCGAGGCTCCGCTTCAGCTCGAGTTCATCGGCGGCCGGATGAGAGGTTTGACCAGCGCCTGCGTGGGAAGCGGAACAGTGGCCCAGTACGGCAGCTTCCGGCCGGACGTTGCGTTTGTCGGCGCCAACGGCATCCACGCCGCGTTCGGACTGAGCACCCCCGACCCCGAGGAGGCCTCCGTCAAGGCGGCTATCGTGCGGGCGGCCCGCCGCGTCGTCGTTCTGGCCGATTCCTCGAAACTGGACGCCGAGACGCTCATGAACTTCGCCTCCCTCAGCGAGGTTGATGCGCTCATCACCGACGCACAGCCCGAGCCGGAGCTGGAAGCGGCCCTCAGGGACGCCGACGTCGAGCTGGTGATCGCATGATCGTCACCCTGACCGCAAACCCGAGCCTGGACCGCACCATCGAACTCGCGGCTGGCCTCACCCGCGGCGCCGTACAGCGCGCTACCGCGAACCGCGAGGAGTCCGGCGGCAAGGGCGTGAATGTGTGCCGCGCGTTATCGGCCGGTGGAGCGGAGGCACTGGCTATCCTGCCTGGGAACGACGACGATCCCGTCCTCACCGGGCTCCAATCCGCCGGTGTCCCCTACCGCAACCTTCCCATCCCGGCCCGGCTGCGCAGCAACGTCACCATCACCGAGCCGGACGGCACCACCACCAAGATCAATGAACCGGGCCCGGTGCTGGATCGGCGGGAAGCCGACGCGCTGATCGAGCTCGTGGTGGAGAAGTCCGACGGCGCGGCCTGGCTGGTTCTGGCAGGCTCGCTTCCGCCCGGCCTCAACCAAGACTTCTACGCAACAGTGGTTCGCGCCGTACGCTCCCGCTACGGCGAGCGCTCACCGTTGATCGCACTGGATGCTTCCGAGGCCGCCCTGGTCGCCGCTATCAACGAGGGCGCAGCCCCGGACCTCCTCAAACCCAATGCCGAGGAGCTTTCCCAGCTCACCGGCCTGGGCGAGGGCAACAGCCTTGAGGACAACGAAGGCCTCGCCGTCGAAGCAGCAACCCGGCTGCTGGGTCGCGGAGTCCGTTCGGTGCTCGCCACACTTGGCTCGAAGGGCGCCCTGCTGGTGACGGCGGACGGCGCCTGGCACGCACAGCACCCTCCAATTACTGCTCTTTCCACGGTCGGCGCGGGAGATTCCGCCCTCGCCGGCTACCTCCTGGCGCACACCAGCGGCGGGAGCGCACCCGATTGCCTCCGCCAGGCGGTGGCACACGGCTCCGCCGCGGCATCCCTACCGGGATCCACCGTGCCGGCACTTCACCAAACCACGCCGGGCGCCGTCGTCGTCCGCGCACTTGCCCCAGTCAACTGACTTCGTTTCTAAGGAAGAACAATGTCCGCTCTGATTACCTCTGACCTTGTGGTGCTCGATGAGTCCCTGGGCGACGACCGCGCAGGCGTCATCCGCCGGCTCGCCGAACTGGTGGTTGCGCAGGGCCGCGCGAGCCAGGTGGAAGGCCTGTTCGCCGATGCCCTCGCCCGCGAGGAGAAGACTGCCACCGGGATCCCCGGCGGAATCGCTATTCCGCACTGCCGGTCCACCGCAGTCACCGAACCGACGCTCGTCATGGCCCGACTGCAGCCGAAGGTCGATTTCGGCGCCAAGGACGGCCCGGCGGACCTCATCTTCTTCATCGCCGCCCCCGAGGGCGCAGACCAGGCGCACCTGAAGCTGCTCTCCAAGCTCGCCCGCTCCCTCATCAAGAAGGACTTCACCGCCGCGCTTCGTTCTGCAAGCACGCGGCAGGAAGTCGTGGACCTGGTGGAGGGTGCCCTCGAAACCGCGCCGGCCAAGACATCCGCGCAGCCGGCAGCCACGGACCCGGACACGACGACGCCGCCCACCGCCGCACGCACCAAACGCATTGTCGCGGTCACCGCCTGCCCCACCGGTATCGCCCACACCTACATGGCCGCGGATTCACTCGTTGCCGCCGCCAAGGAGCGCGGCGTGGACCTGCAGGTGGAGACGCAGGGCTCATCGGCCTCCACTCCCCTGGACCCGTCGGTGATCGCCGCGGCGGATGCGGTGATCTTCGCCGTCGATGTCGATGTCCGCGACAAGCACCGCTTCGCCGGCAAGCCCGTGATCAACGCGCCTGTGAAGCGCGGCATCGACGAGCCCGGCGTCATGGTCGAGGAAGCCCTCGCTGCCGCCGACAATCCCAATGCGCGCCGCGTCCCGGACTCGAATTCCCCGGACACCCAGGACGACGACGGAGGCGAGCGCCTGGGCGGCCAGCTCAAGCGGGCACTGCTCACCGGCGTGAGCTACATGATTCCGTTCGTGGCCGGCGGTGGCCTCCTCATTGCGCTCGGCTTCCTCCTCGGCGGCTACGACATCACGAACTTCGCCGATGACATGGTGGTCAACAACACCCTGTGGAACCTGCCGACAGAGTTCCCGGAGACTGCCAAGGGCGCGGTCGGCGCCTACCTCGGCGCGGTGCTGTTCAAAATCGGCAGCCTTTCAATGAGCTTCCTTGTCCCCGCATTGGCCGGTTACATCGCGTACGCCCTGGCTGACCGTCCCGGTATTGCGCCGGGCTTCGTGGCAGGTGCGGTCGCCGGCTTCATGGGCGCAGGGTTCCTCGGCGCGATCGTCGGCGGTCTCCTTGCCGGTTACGTAGCGATGAAGATCGGCAAGCTTGCCGTCCCACGCTGGCTGCGCGGCCTCATGCCCGTGGTGATCATCCCGCTCGGAGCTTCCATAGTGGCGTCAGGTCTCATGATCCTGGTGCTCGGCGGACCGATTGCCGCATTGACCGTCGCCCTGAACAACTGGCTCTCCGGGCTGACTGGCACCGGAGCCGTGTTGCTCGGCATCATCCTCGGACTCATGATGGCGATCGACCTCGGCGGACCCATCAACAAAGTGGCCTACGCGTTCGCGGTCGCCGGACTCGGTGCCGGCACGGTGGATAACCAGGCTCCGTGGCAGATCATGGCCGCCGTCATGGCAGCGGGAATGGTTCCGCCGCTGGCGATGGCACTGGCAACCGTGATTGACCGCCGTCGTTTCTCCCTGGCTGAGCGGGAGAACGGCAAGGCCGCCTGGCTGCTCGGTTCCGCGTTCATTTCCGAGGGCGCAATCCCGTTCGCCGCCGCCGACCCGCTGCGCGTCATTCCCGCTGGCATGCTCGGTGCTGCGGTCACCGGAGCGCTCGTGATGGGTACCGGCGTCACCTCACAGGCTCCTCACGGCGGCATCTTCGTGTTCTTCGCCATCGGCAACGTGATTATGTTTGTTGTATCGATCCTCGTGGGCATGGTGATTTCGGCCCTTGCGGTGGTGGCCCTGAAGAGGTTCGCGGTCCGCAGCAAGCCGGCAGAAGCAAAGGCCTCCGAGCCGGTTGCCGCCTAGTCCCTACCTGAGGAGTTGGAGCAATGAGCACATTCGTTGGAGTGGGAGTGAGCCCGGGCCGGGTGATCGGTCCGGTACGGCAGATGCCCCGCGCTGTCGCGGAGCCGCCGGCAGGTGAACGGTGGTCGGACACCACTGTCGATGACGAAACCGCGCACCTGTTGGCAGCCGCCAAAGCCGTTCAGGCCGAGCTGCGCGGACGCGCCGAATCGGCAACCGGTGACGCGAAGGCGGTCCTCGAGGCCACGGCGATGATGGCCGCTGATCCCATGCTGCTGAAATCAGCCAACACGCTTGTGGTGGCCGGAACGTCCGCGGAGCGCGCGGTGTGGGAGGCGGGCGCCCAGGTGGCGGACATGCTGCGCGGGTTGGGCGGCTACATGGCCGAACGCACCCAGGACGTCCTCGACGTCCGCTCCCGCATCGTCGCTGAACTACGCGGTCTGCCCGCGCCGGGCATCCCGGCGTCGGAGACTCCCTTCGTCCTTGCGGCGGAGGACCTGGCTCCGGCGGACACCGCAACGCTCAACCCGGATCTGGTCCTCGCGCTCGTCACGGGCTCCGGCGGGCCGCAGTCCCACACCGCCATCCTCGCGCGCGCGCTCGGCCTGCCCGCCGTCGTCGCCGTCCATGGTGTGGACGGGATCGACGACGGCACCGAAGTCTTCGTGGACGGCGCCGCCGGTTCGGTGCTCACCAATCCCGGCGACGTCGAACGCACCGCCGCTGCCATCTGGTCCGAGCAGTCACGCGCCCTGGGTTCCTACAGCGGTACCTGCACGACGACGGACGGCCACCGGGTGCCGCTCCTCGCCAACGTTGGCTCGGGTGCGGACGCCCGCAAGGCGGCCGACGCCGGGGCGGAAGGGGTTGGTCTGCTCCGGACTGAGTTCTGCTTCCTTGACCGCGACACCGAACCGGCCGTCGCCGAGCAGGCTGCCGCCTACCGTGAGGTGTTCGATGCCTTCCCGCACGGCAAGGTAGTAGTGCGGACGCTCGACGCCGGTGCTGACAAGCCGCTACCCTTCCTCACCGACGCGACCGAACCCAATCCGGCACTCGGTGTGCGAGGCTACCGGACGGAACTCGCCACGCCCGGCGTGCTCGATCGCCAACTCAAGGCGATCGCAGAAGCAGCCGACGGCGCCGAAACCGAGGTGTGGGTCATGGCACCGATGATCGCAACGGCGGACGAGGCGCACCGGTTCGCCGATTCCTGTGCTGCCGCCGGGCTGCAGGTTCCCGGGGTGATGGTCGAGGTGCCGTCCGCGGCGCTGACCGCCGAGAGCATCCTGCGCAACGTGCAGTTCGCCTCGATCGGCACCAATGACCTGACCCAGTACGTGATGGCAGCGGACCGGCAACTCGGCCCCCTCGCGGCGCTGAACGATCCGTGGCAGCCGGCGGTGCTCCAGCTCATCAAGCAGACCGTCGCGGGAGCTGCGGCCGCGCACGAGAACGGCAACAAGTCCGTGGGTGTCTGCGGCGAGGCCGCCGCGGACCCGGCCCTCGCCGTCGTACTGGTGGGTCTGGGCGTCGACACGCTGTCCATGAGCGCCCGCGCCCTCGCCGGTGTCGCAGCAGTGCTGGCCTCGGTCTCCCTGGACGAAGCCCGGAAACTGGCCGAACAGGCACTCGGGGCTCCCAGCGCCCTTGAGGCACGCACCGCAGTACGTGCAGGCCTGCCCATTCTCGAGACCCTCGGTCTCTAAACCACCAACCAAAGGAACATCATGATCGAGCGCACAGCAACCGTAGCCAGCCGCGTAGGCCTGCATGCACGCCCGGCCGCCATCTTCGCCGAAGCGGCAGGTGAACTCCCCGTGGAGGTGACCATTGCCCGCGAGGACAGCCCGGCCGATGAGGCCCTGGACGCCTCAAGCATCCTCTCGCTAATGAGCCTTGGCGCCGAACACGGCGACGTGGTGGTTCTCAGGAGCGACGACGACGGCGCCGGGGAAGCGTTGGACACGCTCGTCCGGATCCTGGAAACCGACCACGACGCGTAGCCCTTAACGGGAATAGGTGCGTCCACCCGTTCTAATGGACGCACCTACCGCTGTGTAACCCGCTAACCCCCCACGGTCACCGGGAGTTACATAATCATAATTTTGGCACAGCAGGATGAAAACGTGAACAGTATTTCGGGAAACTCCGGCATAAATCATCCGAAAGGACTAAAGGGGGCGCTGGTCCCGGGCGAGGAAACTGCGGGGAGTTTCCTTCGCTGCACGCCGTCGTGACGCCCAAATCATCGTGAGACCAGTGGTGACCAGGACGATGGAGCCGAACGACAACAGCACCCCCGCCCGCCCGAGGGAGAGCGGGAAGAGGCTCAGGACCGCGAAGATCAGGACCATGAAAAAGCCCGCGAAGATCAGGCCGGACGCCAGCCGATGAACCGGGCGGGAGAGCCGGTTCCCCACTTCTGCCGCCGTCGGCACCAGCAGGCACGCCGCGACGTAGGCCGGATAGAGACGGCCCATATTTTGATACCACACCACCGTGTCCTGGCCCGTGAATCCCCGAAGACCCGTAGAGCTCTCCGGTAGATCGCTCACCACGAACAGAACAACAGTAACGACGACGGCGAGCGCCAGGGCGGCTATCCCTGCCGGACCGGCAATGAGCTTTTGTGCCCGCTGTGAACGGAACGCCGCCGCGCACCGCATACCCAGCAGGATCACGATCGAGTACAGGCTCAGCCGGATGATCAGGTTCGCAACGTTGACTCCGCCCAGCAATTGGTCGACAAAGAGGTAGATCGGGGCGATGCTCAGCGAGACAGCCACGGCAAACAGGACGAGGACGAGGAAGACGCCGCGACCCCTGCCGCGGAGCGCATCCGGCAGCCGGATCGCGGCGAACACAACGCACAGGATCAGTGCGACCCACTGGATAATTGCTCCGCCGCTCATCCGAGGTTCTCCCACAGGGTTTGGTCGTGTGAGCTGTCCTGCTCCTGACGGCGCAGCTGCTTGCCGAGTCCGTCCAACCAATCCCGGGCCAGCAGAATGAGCTCAGAATCCGGCAGATGGCTGAGGGCGCTTTCCCGACCATCCGTGCGCCAGCCGCCTTCGTCCGGCGTCAGCAGGCCGGTGACAACGAGCCCGCTGGTCAGCGAAACCTCTGAGATCCGTGCCGCTTCGACCGACAACTGCGTGCTGAGCCTGCCCGCACTCAGCTGCGCCGAGAGATTCTGGGGCGCTACGCCGGTTCTCGCCGCGAGACTTTGGCGAAGGTCCCCGGGATCCACGGCGTCGAACCAGGTCCGTACGGAGTACCGGTGCGGCATGGGCGCCAGTGCAAAGCTGAGCGGCTGGCCCACGCAGTCGATTTCGTCGCTGCGCCCTACGATGAGCCGTAGCAGATCCATCGGGGAAACCTGGCTGAGATATTCGGCAGGTGCTGGTGGTTGAGTGTGCTCGGCGAGGTCACCGTAGTCATCGAACTCGCTCAGCGCCAGTACCGGAGAAATACGGTAGGCCCTGGCGATGCGGACCACGGTCTCCACGGACACTTTGCCCCGCACCAGCTGCTGCGCGAGCGTGGAGCGCTTGATGTCGGCCTGCCTGCAAAGTTCGGAAACCGATGCGTCGGGGGCGATCCGGGCGCGCCACGATTGGAACGCCTTAGCCGCGACCGCCATGCTCACCTTTCGATTGGACTTTCAACCCCCGGAGTGAAGTATAGTTAAAAGCGCTGGCTCCCCATTCTGCGATTCCCCCATACGCAGAACGCGGAGCCAGCTTCACTTTAACTTCTTGAGCGCGGACGTTCCGCCGTTACCAACGCACCTTCTTCTCCCGTTTTCCCTGCTTGTTGCTCGCATTGACGTTCTTCCGGCGGCCCGTGCTGTGGGCGCTGTCCAGGTCGCCGAACGCGGGGTTCTTCTTGGCAAGCGCCATACGGGCACGCGGGTCATCCGCCAGTTTCTTCGCTGCGTCTTCGGCTACGTGGACGGTCATGGGCTCTTGTTTGTCTTGCTGGGTCATGGCTCTCCTTAGCGGTTGTGACCGGTGGGCCACTTACTTCCAACGTGATAGGTGAACAACGCCGGTTGTTCACCCAGTCAGTTCCGGAAGGTCCTGCGAAACCAGCAGTGCCAGGTAAACGGCTTCGAAAAGCCGACAAGGCGCAAGGTCGAGCGCAGGAGAAGTGGAAACAAGCATGGAGGCAGCAGCCTCAACACGGTCTTTTCGATGGTTTTATCTTTGTTGCGACAGGCGTACGAAACGCCTCAAACGCGCAATCACTCGAAAATTATTGTTCCCATGCATTCCAACCTACACGACCGCCCGAGCTTTTGTCACCGGTGAGCGGCAGCGAGTGGGTTCGCGAGCTTTCCCGCGAACTGGAGCCCTCCGGACTGGTCCGTGAGGTCCAGCATGTGCTTGTTGTTACGCAGCTGGAGGCGGTTCAGGCACGAGAGGTCGAACTCCCCGGCAAAGAGGTCGTACTTCGCGAATTGCCCTGCCAGTTCAGGATGAGCGCGCTGGTAATCCTTGATAGCCCCGGCCATGACGGCCCAGAATTCACCCTCGGTCAGCATGCCGTCGTCGGCCATGGTGCTCGCAAGGAATCGTAGGAAGCAGTCCATGACATCCGTGAAGATGGCGAGCGCCCTTTCCTTCTCCGGAACCTCCGCCCGAACGCGGGAAATGTGCTCCGGTACGTCCATGAGGCTGCCCATCACAACGATCTCCTCGCCGAGGTCCTTCATGATCGCCCGGACCGGAACGCCGTCCCGCAGCACCAGGATGAGATTCTCGCCGTGCGGCATGAAAGCGAGTTCAAAGGCGAAGAGGCAGTGCGCCACGGGGATCAGGTAGGCGTCGGCGTAGCTGCGCAGCCACTGCGCGCCGGTCAGCCCTGAGCGCCGTACCAGCTCAGAGACCAGCGAGATGCCCTCTACGTCGCGGTGCAGCAGCGCCGCCATGGTCATGAGCTGTTCACCGTCTTCGAGCTGTGGAAGCGGACTCTCCCTCCACAGCGCAGCGAGCATTTTCCGGTACGGCGAGCCTGGAGCGGTTGCGGCGTGGAGGTGCTGTGGTCGGTATCCGATGGCAGCCGTCTCACGCAGCAGCGTGAAACCCCGTTCGCGCAGCACGGCGTCCGGGTTCAGCGCTGCGGCGAGCCACTCGTTGATGGCAGGAGTCGCTGCCATGTACTCGGCGGACAGTCCGCGCATGAACCCCATGTTAAGGATGGACAGGGAGGTCTTCACGTAGGACCGGTCTGGGTGGTCGCGGTTGAAGAAGGTGCGGATGGACTGCTGGGCCTGATACTGCTCGACGCCGGTGCCCAGGTACACGATGTTCCGGCTGGCGATCTCTCCCGCGAAGGTGACGCGGAGCTTGTTCTCCCACTGCCAGGGGTGCACCGGCATGAGGAAGTAGTCCTCGGGTGAGCACCCTCGAACCTCAAGCTCCGCTTCGAAGATCCCGAGGCGGTCACCCAGCTCGACAAGCAGGTGATCGCGGTAGTCCAGGCCCGAAAGGGCGGTGAATGCTGCCCGGTTACGGTGCACTGCGATCCACTCCAGGCGGATCGGCCGGCCGCACTCGGGCGCGTAGGCAAGATAGTCCCCCGAGCCGAAACCGAGGCGGCCGTTATTCGCGACGAAGCACGGGTGGCCCTCGGTCATGGAGCTCTCGACGGCTTGAAAGTCGGCCGCCTGATCCGCACCATTCGTCACGCCTGCCGCCAGCTCGGCCGAGGTGTAGCGCTGGAACTGACGCTTGTAGCTGGACCCGGCAAGGGTGCTGCTGATCTCCTCGAGGTACACCGGCAGGAGATCATCGGGAATCCCGAGCCGGTCCTTCGTATCGAGAATGAACAGTTGTGCGTCGATTTCGGTCCGATCCCCGTCCACGTCCCGGGTAAGGCTCGCGGGGTCGATACTCCAGTGATTCAGCGCGCGGCGACGTGCGGTGAAACGGTAGGTGGCGGCGTCGTCGTCGGATGTGAGGAGGTAGGCATCGCCGCCGGCGTTCTCCGGAGCCAGGATGCGCTCGTGGGCGAACTCCGCGATGGCCTTGCAGGTGAGGTGGCGGTTGGCGTCCGCCCACACGGCGGGCGTGAGGAACTCGTCGGTGGCCGGATCAAGGGTGGGGGCAAGTGTCATGGGGAAACTTCCTGGAAGGTCGAGAGGAACTGGTTGCGGGTACAGAAGCTGAGCAGCGCCTGTTTGCCGGGCAGTTCGATGGTCGAGGAGGGCTCAAAGCCAACGCGCGCGTTCAGCGCATGGACTTTTGTGTTGCGGACATCGGGTTCGACGACGACGCGCTGCACGTCCGGATCGGAGAAAAGGTGCTCGAGGATGAAGGTGATGACCGCCGTCGTGAAGCCGGAAACCGGCACCTCAGTGCGCGGGACGAGAAGGTGCATGCCCACATCCCCTTGCTGTACGGGGTACGTGGCGCCCACCGGGTCGTTGTCGGGGAGGTAACGCTCCATGAGGAAGGCCGCTGCACGCACACCAACGCCGCCGTCGTCGTTATAACCGAGGAAGGCGTGGTGGGTCTGTGACTCGTGGATCGCCGTGTATTCGCGCTCGACGTCGGCGACTGAGGCCTCCTGCATGTCCCAGAACCGGGCGTGCGGATCGGTGACCCAGCTGTGGAGGAGGACTGCGTCCCGCGCGGGATCCACCGGGGCGAGGGTGAAGTTCACAGGGCGGCTCCGATCGGTGTCTGCGGCGCATCTGAAGCGCGCACCGGCGCCCCGAAGTGCTGGAACGCGATGCGCTCCTCGATCGGGTAGTACTCCCAGCCGAGCATTTCGCGGATGATCACCGAATTTCGGTAGGCTCCCATTCCGAGATCCGGCGCGCTGAAGCCGTGCGTGTGCAGTTCGGCGTTCTGGACGAAGATTTCGCCCGGTGTGACGCTGTAGTCGCGGCTGACGTCGAACTTCCCGTCCGGCAAGCGCGCGATGCGGGAGCCGATACCCGCCAGGAACGCCGGTTCCCGGTAGCTGTAGCCGTTGGCGAGGACCAACCCGGCGGTGTCGAGCGTGAACGCGTGGCCCTGTTCCACGTGCGTCAGTGCGAGTTCATAGCCGCTTTTCCCCGGCGTGACGTTCTCCAGGGCAACGTTGGTGTAGAGCGAGGTCCGCGGCTGGCTCTCCACGCTGCGCAGGTACAGCAGGTCATAGATCTCGTTGATGAGGTCCGCGTTGATGCCCTTGTAGAGCTGCTTCTGCACCTTGCCCAGGGTCTCGCGCTGATCTGCCGGGAGTGCGTGGAAATAGTCGACGTACTCTGGCGACGTCAGCTCCAACGTGAGTTTGGTGTACTCAAGCGGGAAGAACCGCGGCGAACGCGTCACCCAGTCCAGCCGGTAGCCGTGCGCGTCCATGTCCTGCAGCAGGTCGTAGTAGATCTCCGCTGCGCTCTGGCCGCTGCCCACCACCGTGATGGATTCGAGCGTCTGCAGTTGCGCTTTCCGCTCCAGGTAGCGGCCCGAATGCACGACGCCGGAGCCCGGCTGCTCCTCGAGCGCCGCGCAGTGCGCGGGAACAGTGGGGGACGTGCCGGTCCCGAGGACCAGGCGCCGGGTGAGGTACTGCACCTGCGCCCCGCCCTCGGTGACAGTGAGGCGGTAGAGCCGCGCGCCGTCGTCGTAATCGACCGACACCACGTCGCTGCCGAAGCGGACGTTGGGCAACTGCCCGGCCACCCAGGCGCAGTAGCGGCTGTACTCGGTGCGCAGCGGGTAGAAGTTCTCGCGGATGTAGAACGGATAGAGCCGGCCGGCGGACTTGAGGTAGTTGAGGAAGGAGTACGGCGAGGTGGGGTCGGCCATGGTCACGAGGTCTGCCATGAACGGCACCTGGAGGTGCGCCGTTTCGAGCATCATGCCGGGGTGCCACTCGAACCTCTCGGCGCGGTCGAGGAAGAGTCCGTCGAGCTCGGTGATGGGGGCGGTCAGCGCGGCAAGTCCCAGGTTGAAGGGGCCGACGCCGATGCCAATGAAGTCGTGGATGCGCATCCTCACGCCTGCACACCCCGCTGTTCCAGTTGTGCGGCCGTGCGCCGGATGAGGTCGAGGATCGCTCGCAGGTCGCGGGCGCTGGTGTCCGGGTTGAGGAGGGTGAACTTGAGGAATTGTTCGCCATCCACCACAGTGCCGGCCACCACGGCCTCACCCGAAGCGAAGATTGCCTTCCGGATGGCGTCCTGGGTGACGGTGAGTTTTGTTTTTGGCGTATATCGGAACACGAGGGTGCTGAGCTGTGGCGGTGCGGCGAGCTCGAAGTCGTCCGTTGCGTCGATCTCCGCGCCGAATTGGGTGGCCAGTGCGATGACCTCATCCAGCATGGCACCGATCCCGTCGGCGCCCATGATGCGCAGGGTCAGCCATAGCTTCAGGGCGTCGAAGCGGCGCGTGGTCTGCAGGCTCTTGTTGACCTGGTTCGGCAGTACTTCGCCGCGCGGGTTCAGGTAGTCCGCGTAATGCGTGACGTGGCCGAGCATCCGGGCGTCCTTCACGAGCACCGCACTGGAGCTGACCGGCTGGAAGAAGGTCTTGTGGTAGTCGACGGTCACCGAATCCGCGTGCTCGATCCCGGAGAGCCGGTTCCGGTGCCGGAGCGAAGTGATGAGCCCGCCGCCGTACGCAGCGTCGACATGCATCCAGGTCTTGTATTGGCCGCACAACGCGGCGATTTCGCTCAGCGGGTCGATGCTGCCAAAGTCTGTTGTGCCGGCCGTCGCGACCACGGCCATCGGCGCTAGACCATCACGGACGGCCGCTTCGAGTGCCGCTGACAGCGCGTCAGGGCGCATGCGCCGGTTGGCGTCAGTCGGAACGACGACGACGGCGTCCTCGCTTAGCCCCAGCAACCGGGCCGACTTCTGCACGCTGAAGTGCGCGGCGTCCGAGGCGAAGATGCGGAGCGTTGCAAGCGGCGCTGTGGCCGTCGTCGTCGGTGTGTTCGACGACGTTGCGCCGGCGTGACTGCGGGCCATCAGGAGGGCCTGGAGGTTGGACTGGCTGCCGCCGCTCGTGAAGACGCCGTCGGCATCGGGGCCGAGCCCGAGGCGGTCCGCGGTCCAGGTGATCAGCGCACGCTCGATGAGCGTGGCGCCCGCGCTCTGGTCCCACGTGTCAAGGGACGAGTTGACCGCGGTGAGGATGGTTTCCCCAAGCAGCGCGGGTATAACCACGGGGCAGTTGAGGTGCGCTGTGTAGCGCGGGTGGTGGAAGTAGACGGCGTCGCGCAGGTACACATCCTGGAGTTCGGTGAGGGCGTCGCGGGTGTTGTGCAGTGGGCTGTCGAGGTCCACGTGGTCGATTGCGACAGAGACGTCAGCCGGCGTGCGTCCAGTGAATGGTGCGTTTGTGGTGGTGAAGGTCTGGACCACCGCTTCGATTCCGCTGGCAAGTTCAGCTGCGTAGCGGTCGGTGTTGAGCTGGTTCATCAGATGGGGCGCGGCGTCGAGCAGCCGTTCAAGGTGGTCGAATTCGCCCACCGGCTGGGCGGGGTCGAGCAGGGATTGAGTCATGGTTCCTCACAGGTTGAAGTTAGCTAAGGCTATCCTTACCAAAACACCTGTGAAAACCAAAAGGAGACGCCCCGCGGGTATTCGCGGGGCGTCATCACTTGAACGTTTTATCTGACTCTGGGGGCTGCCTCTGCCGGGCCACCATCACAGGAGCGCCGGTGAAGCGCCGGTCGAGTGCCGGGTTTGCGCAGGATCGTGGTGACGTCACCACGATCCTGCGCAGAACCGGCGCCTTTGCGCCAACGATCAGGCTTCGCGGGCCTTGGTCGCCAACTTCTCGAACCGCTCAGCAACCGGCCAGCGCACCTTGGTTGCCCAGCCGAACTTCTCGAAGACCCAGATTGTGCGGGCGGAGATGTCGATCTGCCCCTTGTCCACGCCATGGCGGGCACACGTGGGGTCAGCGTGGTGCGAGTTGTGCCAGGATTCGCCAAACGAAGCAATCGCGAGCGGCCAGAAGTTACCGGCCTTGTCGCGGGAATGGTACGGGCGCTCACCCACCATGTGGCAGATCGAGTTGACCGACCAGGTGACGTGGTGCAGCACCGCAACCCGCACCAGGCCGGCCCAGAAGAACGCCGTCAGCGCTCCCCACCAGCTCTGGCTTACGAGCCCGCCGATCAGCGCGGGTAGGAAGAGTGTCACCAGGATCCAGACGCCGAAGAGTCGGTCGATGCGCAGGATCATGGTGTCTTTGAGCAGGTCCGGGGCAAAGCGCACCTTATTGGTCTCATCCCGCTCGAACAGCCAACCCATGTGCGCATGCCAGAAACCCTTCAGGAGCGCCCATGGCGAGTCACCGAAGGCCCACGGCGAATGGGGATCGCCGTCGGTGTCCGAAAATGCGTGGTGCCGACGATGGTCGGCTACCCATGTAATGACGGAGCCCTGCACGGAGAGAGACCCGGCGATCGCCAGCGCGGCGCGGAGTGGCTTGTTGGCGCGGAAGGATCCGTGCGTGAAGTACCGGTGGTAGCCGATGGTCACGCCGAGTCCGCTGATCACATAGAAGACCAGGAAGAGGACGACGTCGGTCCAGGCAAGGCCCCAACCCCACGCCAGCGGGATGGCGGCCATAAGCGCTGCGATCGGAAGAAGCACGCCTACATAGACGGCGATCTGGGTCTTCAGCGGCCGCGGGCCGTCAAGAATGGGCCGCGGGCTGGTCTGGTCCGGGTGTTCGCGGGCATAGGTCTGCAAGTCCACCGCCGAATCGGTTTTGGACGGCCGGAAACCGGGCTTCGTGGTGGTGCGTCGGTTGTCGATGCTGGTCATAAGGGAACCTGCCTGTTGTGCTCCTGCGCGAGCCTTGAGTAAGAGTGAAACGCAGATATATGCCGCGCTGTTTATATGTTGCTGCGAGAATCTATGCGGTTACGCGGGCGTAACTTACGCCAGCGTAGGTTACAACGAGCCATGCGGCAACTATTCTCCTGGTCTCCGTTTTGCTGACGCGGGCAGACAAAGCTAGTAGATTCAATAAACGGCGTTGAGGGAGGAACATATGGGCGACAACACCCCGCATATCGACAACCGGTACAGCCCCATCTACCAACGGGGTGGCACCGGACAGCGCCCGAACGGGTCAACACCCGGACCAACCTCCGGGCCAGCGGGCACGCAGCATGTTTCGCCCGCCTCCTCGCCACAGCGGCCGCCGTCGTTCGCGCAGGCGCCGGCCCCATCGGATGCGCCCAAAGTCCGCACCCCGCCGGGAGCGCACGCACCGTCCGGCACGCCCGCGCCGTCGGGAGATCAGGCGAACATCGTGGAGGTGCTGCCCGAAGGGGCGCCGCGGCCGGTTGATCGCTCACGCGGCAACGGCCCTGCCATCCTGCGGATCAATCCGTTTGTGGTGGTGCTTTGGCTCGTGGGCGCCGGTGTCATGGCTGTTGGCTTGTGGGTACTGTTCGCCCCGATGCAGATGGACGAATCCTCACTCACCGAACCGTTCCCGCAATGGATTTTCATTGTCGGCCAGTCAGCCGGCGGAATCCTGATGAGCGGGGCCATCATCCTCACTGCAGCGGGGGTGCTGAGCGCGCTGTTCTGGGAACGCCGACGTCGTCGGATGTCGCCGGCATCGGCGTGGAGCGGGGAAAAGTAGCGCTACTTCCTGGTTCGGGCGCCTGCCGCCCGTTCCGCTTTCTCGAAAGCCGTTTCGAGCTCCCGGACGGCGGCCTCGTAGCCGGGGGCGCCGGTGTCGTCGTTCTCCGGTGACTGCTCGCGGAGTGCCGCAGCATTACGCATGCTCCGCACGAGCTGGGCCGTTTCCGGCCGCTTTAGGTTGGTCATGTCGGGGTAGTCAATTGCCACCGCCGGATCCAGCTCGTAGCTGACCCAGCGCTGCAGCACGGACTCGTGCCGGGCTCGCAGGGCGGCCCGCGCGTGCTCAACCTGCGTCCGACGACGGCGCGCAACCCGCTCCTGCTCACCGCGCCACAGCCAACCGCCAGCCAAGCCAACGCTCAACGTCCCGGCCAACCCGATCACCGGTGCGGCAGCGGGGACGAGGACTAACGCGCCCGTAATGGCTCCGAGGGACGCGAAACCGCCGGTGAATCCGTACCAGAAGGCACCGTCGCGGTCATCCTTAGCCAGGCAACGCGAAACCGCGAACGCCGTCAGACCCGTGAGCGCACAGATAACCACGACGGCGAGCGCCGCCTGAAGTGGTACCGCCAACAGGGCCGGCATCTGTCTTCCTCCCGCCCGGGAGCCGAATCACGGAATAAGGTCTCTACCCTTCCAGTACAGACTTCCTGGACGTGAGAGTCAATGGCCGGTTCCACCACGTCCGAAACAGCGGGAGGGAAAGACGAATGGGGGTGCTGCGAACCTATCGGTCACAGCACCCCCATTCGCAATGCGTGGTCAGCCGCCGATTCGGGCGAACTGAGCGGTCATCGGGTCCCAGTCCTCCTTTTCGGCCGACGTCGACGCATCAGCCGAGTAAGGCTCGGTCGCAACATCGAGCATGGCTGGATCCTGTGGAAGCGAGCCAATTCCAGACTGCCCAAATGTGCTGAGCAGCATTACGCCGATGCCGTTTGCTTCGACGGCTTCTTTTGTCGTGCCCAGCGTCGCGAACGGAATCTTCATCTCGTACACGGTGTCCTGCGCAGTGTCATGCGCTGTGTCGAGAAAATCGATGAAAGCGCTCGCGTCGCTAAGGTCAGCGGGTGTATAACCCTCGTAGCCGTTGGCGTCGATGCCCATGAGCGCGTCACCAAAGAAGCCGTCGCCATAGGCATAGGTGATGCCGCCGACTTCGAAACCTGTGACGTTCTCTGTTTCGTAGTCGAACGCCCCTGAGGCGTTGAGCGAGAACATCGCCGGCTGACCGACCCCCGGCTTGCTTGAGAACATGGCAAGGTGGTCCACCTCGTTGTTCGCAAATGTGTTGCGCATGCCCCACACGCCGCTTTCGGTACCCTCGATCAGCCCGTCGCCGCCGGCGGCGGAGACATCGAATGCGAGCGTCTGCGGAATATCGCCGTTGTAGGGCTTTCCGTTGTCGCTGATCGGATACCCTTGGCCCGGATCAACGACATCCGTCACGTTGGTGAACTGCCACATGAGGTACAGGTTTTCGTCATCCCAGGCGCTTGAGAGCGAGTAGAGATCGTAGACCGGACCCTCGTGGCTGCCGCGGAAGATACGCGGGTCGTCGTTGGCGACGCCCTGCGCAATCACCTGGCCTGCCGTCCACTCTGAGGCATCGCCGTCGACAGCGATGGTAGCCGCCTCGCCGACGTTGCCGTTGGGGTTCTGCTGGTAGTACCCGTCGGAGTAGTCGGTCCCAACCGGCTCGCCGGGATCGACCGGATCAGTGCCGCCACCCTCGATCGTTGCCGACACGGGCGCGCTCCACTCAGACACATTTCCCGAGCTGTCGGCGGCACTCACCGTGAACGTATACGTGGCACCCTCCTTCAGATCATCGAGAGAGAGCGTCGGCTCCGTCGTGCTCTCTTCCACCGTCGCGTCACCGTCTGACGACCTGACGGTGTACGCCGCTACCGCTGTGTCATCTGTAGACGGGGTCCACGTCAATGTCGCGCTGGTGCCGTCGACGGTTGCCACGAGCCCGGTTGGGGCGCTCGGTGCTGTTGTGTCGGCGTCGCCGCCGGTCGTCGCCGAGACAATATCGCTCCACTCAGACACATTTCCTGCGGCGTCCATCGCCTGCACCTTGAAGAGGTACTCCTCGTCAGGCGTCAGATTGAAGAAGCCTATCTCGGTTGCCTCTGTGACGATGCCGAGATCTGCTTCGCCGCCACCGCTTTTGATCACTCGGTAGCCGACGACACCGACATTATCGGCAGAGGCTGGCCAGCTGAGCTGGACAGTGTCGGCTGACGCCGTCGCCACTACGCCCTGCGGCGTTGACGGCTTCTCATCATCCTCGCCGCCCGTTGCACCCGGCGTCGTGATCTTCACCGGATCAGACGGGAGAGAGACGCTGCCGTCTTCTGCTGTTGCGGTGACGGTGTACGAATAGGTGGTGCTCTCGCTGACCGTCGCGTCGACGTAGCTCGTCCCGGAGACGGTGGCGCTGACGGCGTCTGCACCACCACCCGTGCGGGTGACCGTGTAGCTGGCAATTCCGGACTCCGCGGTAGACGCACTCCAGCTCACCGTGACAGCGCCGTTAGCAGGGCTGGCGGAGAGGCTTGTTGGTGTCGTGGGAGCGGTGCTCGGCAGGTCACACGGTGCAGTTCCCGACACCGCACCGGATGTCACGGCGACAACTGAGCCGCTCACCGCGTAGTCCTTGCCCCCGTTGTTGTCCCACTGACCGGCGCCGTTGTTGAATGCGAATGAAGCGCCCGCGGCACCATCGTTGACGGTGAGCGAGTACCAGTCATCGCAGGCCTGTTCCATCTGCGTCCCAGGAACAGTGGTCCACGCGCCGTCGGCGACCCGGTAGTGGGCGTAGTAGGCATCCCACCCCCTATCCGCCTTGTAGAAGATGGTCATGTCCTCACCGGCCGGCGCCTCAGCGCACGGGTTGTCCTTGGAAACCTCACCATCCACGATCACCTGCACGCCGGATGACAACGTGTAGTCCGCCCGATCGTTGTTGTCCCATGCACCGGAGCCGTTGTTGAACGCCGCCGTGAAGCCGTCGGCGTCGCCGAGGTCGATCGTGGCACCGTACCAGCCGTCGCAACGCTCGTGCATCTTCTCGCCGGGTGTCGTCGTCCACGTGCCGGCGCCCACTCGGTAGTGAATGAAGTAGTCGCTCCAGTTGCCGTTCTCCTTGTAGAACACTTCAGCAGCGGCACTCGTCGATTCTTCACCTGTGGTAACCGATGCAGGCCCGCTCGGCGCTGACTCGTTGGAGCCGTCCGTCGCGGTGACGGTGTAGTTGTATTCGGTGTTCGGCTCAAGGTTCTGGTCAACGATGGATGTCGACGACCCCGGCGAGGTAAGTACTTTCGCACCCGCCGTCCCACCGGTACGGGTGACTGTGTAACCAGTCACTGCGCAGTCATCGGTTGATGCACCCCAGCTGACGGTGACATTTGTGCCGTCCGCAACTGCCTTCACCCCGGTGGGTACGCTCGGCGCTGTCGCGTCCGAGCACTCGGCACCTGCTTTTGCCCCCGCGTGGATCGCCACCGCTCCATTGGTCGGAACTGTCGCCGTGAACGTGCCGCCCTCAACAGTGACAGTGTCGCCCGACCACGATCCGCCGTCCTTGGTCGCCGAGATCACGTTGTAGTACGTGCCGTCGGGAAGGCCGGTCTGGAAGGTGCGGCTAAGCTCGCCGCCGCCGCGGTTGATCGCGACGGTGCCCTTGTCACCCCGGCTGAACGCTATGGCGTTGCTTCCGTTCGTCCACTTTTTCGTCACCTCGGTTCCGTAGGTTTCGACGCGAAAACCGACCATGTTGGCGATCTCGTTCTTTGCGTGTTCGCATGTCCAGACGGATCCCGAGCCACAGGTCGGGTCGATAACCTCGCCCGACCCGGTTAGCGGTGGTCCGGCGTCAAAGTTGTTGAACCGGAAGCCCGACTCGATCGACGGCGAACCGTAGTTCCAGGCGAGGGTGAAGATTTGCGCCAGGTCGTAAATGTCGCCGTCCTTGTAGCTCAACGTCTGGCCGTTGCGTTCGGTGTCGTGGTTGTCGACAAAAACGCCGGCGTCATCGTGGTCGAGGAAACCTTCCCACGTCTCGCCAATACCGTTACCGGAAATCAGCCAGTCGATGGTGCCGCCGCCGAACGCCTCCTTGAGCTTGCGAGCGTACGCAAACTCGTGGATGTCGCCCATGCCGAGGTACTCCTCGGGCTGAATCGGCTCGTTTGCTCGAATGACCTCCTGCACAATGTACAGCTGGTCCTTGTTCTCTACCTTTGACATGATTCCGCGCATTTCATCGGCCGCAATGTGCTTCACCGCATCGATGCGGAAACCGGCGGCGCCAAGATCAACGAGGTGGTTCAGATAGTCAGCAATCGTCTGCTGCACGTACTCAGACCCCGTGTCAAGATCTGACAGGTTCACAAGGTTGCAGTTCTGCACATCCCAGCGGTCCTGGTAGTTCGAGATATCTCTGCGGCAGTCGTGGAAGTCATTGTCACTGTACAGACCGGGGTAGTTGTAGTGCCCGTAAGCGCTTCCCGCCCACCCGGTTCCACCGTCGGAATCGCCACTCATGTGGTTGATGACGGCATCAACAATCACACCCACGCCCGCGTCGTTGCACGTGTCAATCATGTTCTTGAACTCGGTCGCTGTCCCGAGCCGCGACTCGAGCTTGTAGCTGACGGGCTGGTAGTAGGTCCACCACTGGCTTCCCTGTACGTGCTCCTGCGGAGGAGATGTCTGAACGTACCCGTATCCTGCAGGGCCAAGCGTGTCCGTGCACTCACGGGCAATGGCATTCCATGTCCACGAGAACATCACAGCAATGACGTCCTTCGGGCCTGGCGCTTCCGCGTTCGCTTTCTGAGGTGGGTTGAACACCGAAAGAAGCCCGGTAACCAGCAGTAGCACCGTGAGCGCCGCCCACGGTAATCGTTTGCGACTATTTCTGTTCGGCAACGCGACGTTAGGCGGCACAGTACTCACGATGATGCTCCTTTGCATAGTGCGAATGAGTCGCCGCACTATGTCCGACACGCCCAAAATCACGACGCCCGGTGCGCCCAACTTCACGGCGCCCGGCAGGTCCCAAGTACGGCAATGCCTACCGTAGAGGGCCTCCAAAGAGAAATGCAAGCGTTTACACAAATTACGACGAATGCCGACGTTTCAACCGAGTATCCGGCCGATAAATTGGGCAATTCTTGAGCTGCAAACGTTTACATCAGTGAACTTCGTTGCGTAGGCTATGGTTCATTCGTGAGACTCATCACTTTTGCGGGACTCACATCACGCCTATAGGGGGAACACACATGAAAAAGTTGACAGGGGCTACAATCGCGGGGGCGGCAGGCATCGTACTGCTTGCAGGCGGCACAACGTTCGCGCTGTGGAGCGACAGCGAAACGGTCGATGCCGGCACAGTGCAGTCGGGGACGCTCGCTATAACGCCGAGCGGAACCGGGACCTGGAACGACATCTCTACCGGCACGCCGGAGGACATCACTGATATTTCCACGTTCCTCATTGTGCCGGGCGACACCATTGAATACACGAACTCCTACACCGTGGGGGCCAGTGGCGATAACCTCACCGCTGACCTGGCGTTGTCAACCCCGGTCGATGCGACCGGTGACGCTGAGCTGGTTGCGGCAACCACGGTCACGCAGAGCTTCACCGACGAACTTGGAGCGCCGGTGGTTGGCGGAGCTATCACCAGCGCGAATGATGGCGACGTCATCACCGCCACAGTGACTATCGAATTCGATGCCGCGACGACCGGTACAACTGCCCAGGGTCAAGCCCTCGATCTGAGCGATCTGACGGTCAGCCTAACGCAGACAACCACACCGTAGTTTTCAACCGCGGGTTGGGGCGTCGCAGTTCATTGTGAAACGGTTCTTTGTGATCGTTGCCGGAGTAGTGCTGGTCCTCGGTATGGGGACCAGCGTGACTCTTGCGTTGTGGAACGATTCCGAAACGATTGATGGTGCCACGATAAGATCTGGCGTCCTAAACCTGAACATCAACGGTCAGGCGGAGTACAACGTCGGAACTTTGGACAACCTCTACCCGGGGGGCGTTACCACGACAAAACTCGAGTTGAACGGGCAGGCGTCGGGCAACCTTGGCCTCGATTACACGCTTACGTCTCTGTTGACGGACCCATCAAATGCGTCGTCTGCGCTGTTTGGCGTCGTTGATGTGCAGGTCTACGCACAGACAACGGCATCAGCACCCTGTGCCAAGACCGGAACCCCTGCCGGAACCCAAATCTACGGCGCCGCAGGCGGTTATGCAGACCTGGCATCAATGTCGGTGACGGCCTCACTGGTCGCGACGACTGCGACGGCGAACACCGAGCATCTGTGCGTGCGCTTCACCATTCCCACGGGCACGGCGGCAACCGTCGGCGGGGTTAATATCAGCGATGCGACCACATCGTTCAGACTGCATTTCGCTGGCGAGGGGACGCGGTGATGGGGCGCGCAAGAACACGGACGGGCCGTTCCTGGCTCAGAGCGCTCGCCGCGTTCTTTATTATCGTGTTGGGCTCCCAAGCATTGTCTGCGTCGGCCCAATGGTCTGCGTCATCGCGGGCTAATTTGAGTGTCAAGGCGGCCTACCCGCCCATCACCGTGAATGGGGGACGATGGTTGAGTTGCCGTGGTCCGCAGGATTACAACGGCTACCCGGCAAGTATCGGTGGGGATTTCACCGCCATCCAGTATCTCTATCGCGATCGCATTGAGCCCTTGTTCACCAATTTCCGGGTGTATCGCGTCATCAATGGAGCTACCGAGTGGAGCCAGTGGTCGCCAAATCCGGCAAGCGACCTGGCCGACGCGTCAAAGTACAACTACATGTTTCACGACAAGGGAACGAACTTCTTCAACCTTCCTCCGGACAATTCGCCCATGACGGTCTACGTCCGGCCTATGTACCCGAATGGATGGCTCGGGCCGGCAAGCAACTCGATCATCATTTATCCGCGCGATGATCTCTATCAGAGTTACTGCCAGGTTCCATGATGAGCGAGACGCGACGCGAATTGCGCCGGACACGTGAGCGTGAGCAGCATACTGAACGTGCAGCTAAAGGGCGGGCGGGGGGAACGCTTGAATTAGTCGGTCGGATTGCTGTGTGGTCCGCATTTGCCATGGTCATGGTGGTCGTTGCGGCTACAGTGGTGATTCCGCGGCTGATGGGCGCCGTGCCACTGGCAGTTCTCACATCGTCGATGGAACCGACGATGCCGCCTGGAACTCTGGTCGTGTCGAAGCCAGTTGATCCGGCATCCCTTGCCGTGGGCGATGTGATTACGTTTCAGCCGGTCTCGGACAATCCGATGCTTATCACGCATCGCATCGTTGGCCAGGCACACAAGGCAGACGGCGCGCTGAGCTTCACGACGCGCGGAGATAACAACGGGACTGAGGATGAACCGATCATTGAAGGGCAGGTGATGGGCAAGGTTATCTACTCGGTGCCCTACGTCGGCTACGTCACGACTTGGCTCGACCGAGAACAGCGGGGCTGGATGGTGGGTGCTTTCGGAGCACTCCTCATTAGCTACGCGGTATTCACGATCATGCGCCAGATGCTGCGAAAGGAACGAACGTGATGCCGCGCCGTCTTCTGATCGCGCTGGCAGTCGTGCTTGCGCTCATAGCGCTTCCTCTCCCGGCGCGGGCCGCCGACCCGGAGCCGCCTCCTCGCCTTGGTCTGAGTTACGACGGGATCAATTGGGAAAGCGAACTATCGTCCCTGCTGTTCCCGCCGGCTACAGTGGTGCCGGGCGACGCGCTCGTGTCCACCCTGTACATAAGGAACAACGCCGCCGACCGCGCAGAGCTCAGCATCGTTCCTGACCACGTTAAGCTGCAATCACGCGCGGCGGTGCCCTTCCACAGCGAACTCACACTGTCTGTGCGCGAGCCAAGCGCCGCCGGGAACCCCACGGCCTTTCATGATCTGGCGGGTTCGACGCTTCACACCAGTGTGCTTGAGCCATCGCACGTGAGGGCACTCGTCATTGAGGTGCGGTTTCCGCATACCGCGACCGTCGGTGCTGACCCTGACTGGGACAGTGTGTCTTTCGCCCTTCGTGTCAGACTCGGCGAAGACGTCTCAGTGATTTCCGGTGCACCTGATGGGCCCATCGGTCCCGTTGGACCGGATGATGCGGGCAACGCCGAAGTTCGGGGCGTTCCTGGCGGCGCGGTGGCAGAAGCACCGAATGCCGCTGAGAGGGACGCGCTGCCGTGGACCGGTCATTCCTTCGTTGGCGTGTGGTGGGCGCTCTTGGCCATCGTCCTGGGAGCAGCGCTCGCGATTGCTGAGAGGAAAGCGCGGGAGCGGTCGATTGGTGGGCCCTGAGGGGCTCGAACCCTCGACCCACGGATTAAAAGTCCGATGCTCTACCAACTGAGCTAAAGGCCCCACCGTCATCCGGGACAGCCCGAATGACCTATCCACTTTATCGCACACGATACCTCCCCGAGCAACCGGCGATTCATCGCGCTTCCGCGGCGCGGAAATCCAGCGCGCCTACCCCGACACCGTCTCCACGATCCGCAGCGCCTCGACCAGCTGCCGGTACAGCTCATCGGTCGCGAGCAGCTCCTCATGCGTCCCTCGTGCGCGGATCCGTCCGGCCTCCATCACGAGGATCGTGTCGGCGTCAATCACCGTCGACAACCGGTGCGCGATCGTCAGCACAGCGCCGGTAGCAGCCCTGGACCGGATGCAGTCGTGAATCGCGGCCTCGGTCAGCCCATCAACCTGTGCCGTCGCCTCATCCAGCAACAGCACGTCCGGCGTCCGGAGCACGGCCCGGGCGAGCGCTATCCGTTGCCGCTGTCCACCTGAGACCGACGTACTCGAGAGCGGCGTATCCAACCCCTCCGGCAGCGACAGAACCTTCTCATCCAGCCGCACCTCGCGCAGCGTGTCCCAGATTTCCTCTTCGGACGCATCCGGGTGGGTGAACAGCAGGTTGTCGCGGATACTGCCCGGCACAATCGGCGTCTCCTGCTCCACATACGCGAGCCTTCCCCGAACCTCCCGGTGCGTGTAGCTCGAGTACGGTCTCCCGTCGAGCAGGATCTCCCCTTCCTGCGGCTCAATGAACCGCAGCAGCAGGGAGAACAGGGTGGTCTTCCCGGCACCCGAAGGCCCGACGACGGCGGTGTGTCCCCGGCGCGGAATCCGCACCGACACTCCATCCACGGCGGGCGGCGCATCCGGCCCATAGGCCGCGTGGACGTCGCGGAACTCGATCACGGTGTCGGTGGCACCGCCGCCCAAGGTGGCGCCGCCGTCGTCGTCGTTGTCGACTTCCAGCTCCAGGCTCTGGATCTGACGGATCCGGGCGGCAGCGGCGAGGCCGGACTGCAGGGCTGTGACGTTCTGGGTGAGTTCGGTGATCGGCCCCATGATCTGGAACGCGTAGAGCAGGAAGGCGATGAGGCTGGAGACCTCGAGCACGCCGAGGCCCACCCGCCACGCGCCGACACCCAGCACCACGATGATGGCCAGCTGGATCCCACCCCACGCAATGGTCCATGCGAAGGCCTGCGTCTTGATGGCCCGGACGCTGTGTGCGGCGGATTCGCGGGCGTCACTAACGATACGTTCAGTTTGGCGTTCCTCGGCACGGCTCGCCTTCACCGTGCGAATGGCCCGAAGCGCACCCTCAAGTACGCCGCCGAGGTTACCGATTGATTCCTGCGCCTGCTCCTCCGCCTTCGCGATCCGCGGCATCAGCAACGCAAACAGGATGCCTACTACCACGATGGACGCCAGCGTTGTCCCAAGCAGCACCAGATCCAGCACGCCCATGAGCACAAGTGTTCCGATCAGCGCGATGGTCCCGTTGACCAGGCTTACCGCGCTCGACGACGCCGCCTCCCGCAGCAGCACGGTGTCGGAGGTGACGCGGGTGACGAGCTCGCCGGTGGGCCGCCCGGTCAGCTCCGCGACTTTCGCGCGGAAGAAGCGCTTCACCATCGACTCGCGGGCGTCGAGCACCACCGTTTCCGCGAGTGTACCCAGCAGGATCCACTGCCATAGACCCACTGCCGAGCCAACCAACAGCAGCCCAATCAACACAAGGATCGGCTCCACCAGCGACTCGGACGCGGCAACCGAATCGAGCACCCACTTGGTGACCATCGGCGTCGCGAGCATTGTCGCCGTCGTCGCAAGCGCCAGAACCAGGCCCAGCACCAGGGTTTTGCTGTGCGGGCGGATAAATGACCAGAGGATGGCCAGGCGGGGGTAGCGGGGAGATTCCGGGCTCATGTACACATTCTGGCGCTGGGCGGAGCCTTGCACATCAGCCGGAATGATGAACCCGACGGCGGCGTCCGGCCGCCCGTCCGCCCGATGGTAGCCCGCTGTTGGGTGCAGGAGTATTCTCGACACATGGACGGCGACTACATCAACAACAGCCCCAGGCACCACAAGCCCAAGCCGTTCGCGCCTGTGGACTTCGAGATCTTTCCCGGCGGCGCAGACCCGTCCCGTGTCTCCGAAGCGGCACACCTCTCTGCGCACGCCCTTGTCCATCACGGCCGCGAGGCCGACGACCCGGAGATCACCGAACGCCTGGTGAAACTCGCCGACCAGCAGGGGCTCGAAGCGGTCGCCGAGCTGTGGGCCGAGAGCCCGGCCCGGTCCCTGCCCGGGGCACTCTGGCGGCTGTATGCGCTGCGCGCCGCGACCCAGCAGAATCCCGAACGCATCGCCGCCTACTTCAAGGCCGGCAAGGAAGTTGCCCAGGTCTCGAAGGTGATCGCCGGCGTCGCCGAACCGCCCGGTGCCGACGAGGTGCAGAGCATGGCGGACACCATACTTTCCGGCGCGTTCGACGGCGAGTTCGACGTCGCGCTCGAACGGTTCGCGGCATTCTGCCGCGTCGTCGCGCTGGGCCAAACCAACCATGCCGACGACGCCGAACCCTCCAACGGCGCCCACGCCAGCAAACTCACGCGGAGCTCACATCAACTGGTGAAGACCGCCGAGGACCTTGAGCACGCGGCTGCCTCCTGGCGCCGCGGCGAACTCGACTGACCCCGCGTATGCGCCATGACCGGGATAGGGTCGATGGATGAAGGAACTGAAGCTCACCGGACTGTGGATGCTGTCCATAGGCATGCTTCTTGCCCTCGCCATGGCCGTCCTGATGCTTATCTCGCGCACCACGGATCCCAACGGCGTCCCGATCCTTCCCTCGCTCCTACTTACGGTGGGTGGCGGCGCGGCCGTCATCGGTCTGGTGCTGGTGATCATCGGCCTGTTTATCCGCCGATTGCGAGCCTGAGCAAATTCGTGGTGAACCGGCGGAAACCTTGGCTCTGTGCAGGTGAAGCGGCCTCCAGTCAACGATCCTGCGGCTGCACAGCGGATTCGTTGGCCAAGCGCGTGAAGAACCAGAAATGGCCAGGCAGCGTAACCAACTGCCCGCCGCCGTCGCCCGGTTGACATGCAGGCAGACGAGTAGAAGACTGAAACTGGTGTCGAACCGTGGAACCCCCGGGCTTCAACATTTAGCCGCTTCGAGCGGCCTTCCGCCGAGAGGCGCTCCCGGTTCGGCGCCATTTTCGCGTCCTTTGAGGACTGACAACTGAAGACTGTCACAACGGAGTGGACAGGTATTCTTAGGCAGCAACCGTCCGTGCAACCCTAGGTGTCCTTTGTGAAGCTTCGCCTCTTCCCCCAGGAGAACGCAGGACTTGAACTTCTCTCCAGCATGGCCCAGCAACTGGTGCTCGGCGTGCGTAGTATGTCCGGCATCCTCGGCGCATCCACCCAGGATTACGACCAGCTCGCCGAGGAACTCCACCAGTACGAGGCCACCTCCACCGACCTGCACTTCGCCCTCCTGACCTCCATGCGGACCAGCTTCATCAACCCGCTTCCGCGCGAGGACCTCTACGCGATGTCCCGCCTGCTCAGCGAAGCAATGGAGAAGCTCGACGGCGCGGCCGAGCTCATTGCCCTGTACAAGCTGAGCAAACTCAGCCGGCGGGCAACGGAACAGCTTGAGGTCATCACCCGGCAGGCTGAACTGACCGCCGAGGCGATGCGCCAGCTCACCTCCCTTGACGACCTTGAGGACTATTGGATCGAAATCCTCCGCCTCGCCAAGCGCGCTGAACGCACGCACCGCATCTGGTGCTCCGAACTGCTCCACGACCACAAACCACTCGTCTACGCCAGGCACCGCGATGTTGCGAACCAGCTCGTCGACGTCACCAAGGACATCCGCAAGGTCGCAACCCACGTCGGCGCGATTCTCGTCAAGGAATCGTAGGTGGAGGTCTTCCTCCTCGGTCTCGTTGTGCTTCTTGCGGGCGGCTTCGCGTTCATCAACGGCTTTCACGACGTCTCCAACTCCATCGCCACCTCCGTCCGCACCCGCGCTCTGACGCCCACTTTGGCAGTGATACTTGCGGCGGGGTTCAACCTCATCGGCGCCCTGATGAGTACTAGCCTGGCCACTCTCTTCACGGGCGAAAGCATCAGCCTGCCCGCCGGCCAGAGCGGCCTCGGCATTCTGTTCGCTGCGCTGCTGTCCGCGTGCGCGTGGGGAATCTTCACCTGGTATCGGGGGAAGCCGTCGTCGTCCACCCACGCGCTTATCGGCGGACTGATCGGGGCTGGCGGGGCGGCCGCCTTCCTGGGCAGAGGGTCCATTGGCGGCTCAGACCGCGTATTCCTCCTCGAGATCGCGCTTCCGCTGCTTCTCTCCCCGCTGGTGGCCTACCTGCTGGCATACATCATGGTCTTCCCGGCCACCTGGCTGCTGCGCCACAATTCGCCACGGAAGGTGAACACCGGCAACCGGATGGCGCAGGCAGTGCTCACGGGCACATTCGCGCTTGGGCATGGTCTTCAGGATGGGCAGCGCACCATGGCAGTAGTTGTGCTCGCGCTGATTGGCGCCGGAGTTTACGACGGCGGCGGCGTACCTGTCTGGGTTCAGGTCTTCGCCGCTGTGCTGCTTGCCGCGGGGTCGCTGTGCGGCGGGTGGCGCATCACCCACACACTCTCCAACCGGCTGGTCCGCATCGACCCGCTGCGCGGCATGACGGCCCAGGGCGTCAGTTCGGTGATGCTGTTTGTCGGCGCGCTCTCCCTGCACATGCCGCTTTCGAGCACGCACACCATGACCTCGGCAATTGTCGGCGCTGGCGCCAACCAGCGCTTCGCCACCGTCCGTGGCCGGGTGTTGCGGTCCGTCCTCCTGGTGTGGATTACGACGGCGCCGGCCACCGCGCTGCTCTCGGCGATCCTCTACCTCGCGATGAGTCCGCTACTCTAGCGCGCCGCGCATTACCCGAAGCGGCCGGAAACGTAATCCTCCGTGGCCTTCTGCGTCGGCATGTTGAAGATGTTGGTCGTTTCGCCGTACTCGATGAGCTTGCCGGGCTTACCGGTGCCCGCGATGTTGAAGAACGCCGTCTTGTCCGAAACGCGCGCAGCCTGCTGCATGTTGTGCGTGACGATGACAACCGTGTACTCGCTCTTGAGCTCATTGATGAGGTCTTCGATGGCGAGGGTGGAGATGGGGTCCAGTGCGGAGCACGGCTCGTCCATCAGGATCACCTCGGGGGACACCGCTATGGCGCGCGCAATGCAGAGACGCTGCTGCTGCCCGCCGGAGAGGCCCGAGCCCGGACGCCCCAGGCGGTCCTTGACCTCGTTCCACAGGTTGGCGCCGCGCAGGGACTTCTCTACGAGGGCGTCGGCGTCTGACTTGGAGATCCGCTTGTTGTTGAGCTTCACGCCGGCCAGCACGTTGTCGCGGATGGACATGGTGGGGAACGGGTTGGGCCGCTGGAACACCATGCCGATCTGGCTGCGTACTGTCACCGGGTCCACGGCGGAGTCGTACAAATTGTCGCCGTCGAGCAGCACCTCACCCTCAACCCGGGCACCCGGGATTACCTCGTGCATGCGGTTCAGGGTGCGGAGGAAGGTGGACTTGCCGCAACCTGAGGGGCCGATGAATGCGGTGACTGAGCGTGCCTCAATGCTGATGTTGACGTCTTCCACGGCGAGGAACTTGCTGTAGTAGACGTTGAGGTCTTTGACGTCTATGCGCTTGGACAATGGGAATCCTTCTGGTTGTGCCGGCGGGTCAGCGGCTGGTCTTGGGAGCGAAGAGGCGGGCGATCAGGCGTGCCGCCAGGTTCAGGAGCATGACCATGATGATCAGCACCAGCGCGGCAGCCCACGCACGCTGCGTACTCGGGTCAATGGCAGTCGGGGAGGTCGGGGTCAGGATCTGGTAGTAGATGAACGTGGGCAGCGTGCTCATCCAGTCACCGAAGACGTTCCAGTTGATGGAACTCGCGAAGCCGGCAGTCACCAGGATGGGTGCGGTCTCGCCGATTACCCGGGCGATTGCGAGGGTGACGCCGGACGCGATCCCGGAGATCGCCGTCGGGATGACCACCCGGGTGATGGTGCGCCATTTCCGCACGCCGAGGGCGTAGGCGGCCTCGCGAAGCTCGTTGGGGACGATCTTGAGCATCTCCTCTGTGGAGCGCACAACAACCGGGATCATCAGCACTGAGAGCGCGACGGCGGCAACAAAGCCCGTGCGCGTGCCCGGGCCGAAGATCTGCCCGAAGAGAGCTGCGGCGAACAGCCCGGCGACGATTGAGGGGATACCGGTCATCACGTCGACGAAGAACGTGATGGCGCGCGCCAGATGGCCTCCGGTGGAGTACTCCACGAGATACACGGCGGTCAGAAGCCCGATCGGCACCGAGATGAGCGTTGCCCACAGCGTGATCTGCAGGGTGCCCACAATTGCGTGGTACGCGCCTCCCAGGACCGGAGTCCCCTCGGCCACCGTCTGGTTGTCCACCGCACCGGTCACACCGTTCATGGACGTGAACAGGAAGTTGTACGTCAGCCCCGGCACCCCGCGTTCCAGCACCGTCCAGATGACGGAGAGCAGGGGCAGCAGCGCAACAAGGAAGGCGCCGTAGATCAGGAACAGTGCGAGCCGGTTCTTCGCCTTCCGTCCGCCTTCGGCGACGGCGGTCACCACTGTTCCCGCGACAATGAAGATCAGCGCGCTGAAGAGCGCCCACGGAACAATACTGAAGCCGACGACGGCGGCGAGCGCGGCACCGAGCACCACTGAGGCGGCGAGCACCACCCACATGGCGTAGGAGGGCAGCTTGCCCTTGGTGAGCTGCGAGCGGCGCGGGGTCAAGGTTGCATTGGCCATTAGTTAGCCCCCGAGAATTCTTTGTGACGGCTGATGATCCAGCGTGCAATGACGTTGACGGCCAGCGTGATGACGAACAGGACCAGGCCTGCTGCAATGAGTTCGGCCAGGCGGAGTCCGTACGCCTCGGGGAAGTTGAGGGCGATCTCGGCCGCGATGGTCTGGTTGCCTGACTGGATGAGGCTGGCGGTAAGCCCGCCGCCGGAGAGCACCAGGGCAACGGCCATGGTCTCGCCGAGCGCACGGCCGAGGCCGAGCATGGCGGCGCTGATGATTCCGGGGCGTGCGAAGGGCAGTACGGCCATCGTGATCATTTCCCACCGGGTGGCGCCCATTGCGAGCGCGGCTTCCTCATGCAGGCTTGGCGTCTGAAGGAAGATCTCGCGGCTCAGCGACGTGATGATGGGCAGGACCATCACGGCGAGCACAATGCCGGCGGTCAGCATAGTGCGGCCGGTCTGGCTGGCGGGGCCTTCGAAGATCGGGATCCAGCCGGCGTTGCGTGCAAGCCAGTCGTACGCGATGGCCAACTGCGGTGCCAGCACTGCGTAACCCCAGGCGCCGTAGACCACGGACGGGATGGCGGCGAGCAGGTCGATCACGTAACCAAAACCCTGGGCGAACCGCCGTGGCGCGTAGTGCGAGATGAACAGTGCCACGCCGATCCCCAGCGGCGTCGCGATCAGCAGGGCGATGGCGGCCGCGATGATCGTTCCGATGACGATCGGAAAGATGTAGGTGAAGAAGCCTTCTCCACCCGTGATCTCCGATGGGTCCGCGCCGAATACCGGGAGGGCCTCAATGATCAGGAAGACGGCGACGCTGAAGAGGGCTGCCAGGATCAGGCAGCCGGCGGCAAGGGAAGCGCCGGAGAAAATCTTGTCTCCGGACTGACCTGCACCACCTGCTCGTTTCAGTGCATTCGTGGACACGTGGGGACCTTTCGGCGCTGCGCGGGGATATCAGACGGGAGTGACGAAATCGACGAAACTGTTCCCGCTCTTACAAGGTACCTGCAACCCAGTATGGTCGCAGACAGCCAGCAGCCCCGCCAGGTCATTTCTGACCTGGCGGGGCGTTGACGGATGGTCAGGAAGCAACCTGGATGGAGTCAATGGCTTCCTGGGCCTGCTCGCGCAGGGTCTCGGAGATCGGCGCGTTTCCGGCCGAGCCCTCGGCAGTGCTCTGGCCTTCCTCGCTGACCGCGTAGGAGGCGAATGCCTTGACCAGGTCAACGGTCTCCTGGTCCTCGTAGGCGCTGCAGTAGATGTGGTAGGACACGAGCACGATCGGGTAAGCGCCCGACTCAGTGGTGTCACGCTGCAGGTCCAGGGACATATCGACGTCGTTGCGCCCTTCGACCGGCTCGGCAACCTCGACGGCGCGCGAGGCGGCTTCGGCGCTCAGCGGCACGTACTCCTCGCCCACCTTCACAAGCGCCTGGCCCAGGTCGCCGACGGCGGAAGCGTCGGTGTAGGTGATGGCGCCCTCGGTTGAGGAGGTTGTGGAGACAACACCGTTGGTGCCCTGGGCGTTCTCGGCCACGATCTCTGCGGGCCAGTCGCCGGACACCTCGTAGGTCCAGACATCGGGTGCTGCCGCGGCCAGGTACTCGACGAAGTTCTCGGTGGTTCCGGAATCGTCAGCGCGGTGGACAACGGTGATCGGCAGGTCCGGGAGTTCCACGCCCTCATTCTGGGAGGCGATGGCCTCATCGTTCCAGTTCTCGATCTCCCCGGCGAAGATGGATGCGATGGTGGTGGCGTCGAGGTTGATCTCCTCGATGCCCGGCACGTTGAACGCCACGGCGATCGGCGAGACGTAAGCAGGTACGTTGATGGCGCCGTCGGGCCCGCAGATCTCCTTGGAAGCCTCATACTCCTCGTCATCCAGGTAGGCGTCCGAGCCGGCAAACTGCACACCCTCGGCAAGGAACGCTTCGCGGCCGGCACCCGATCCGTCTGGTGAGTACTGGATGGTTGCCTCTGGGTTAAGTTCCTCGAAGCCGGTCTTCCACGCGGTCATGGCTGCATTCTGGGCCGATGAACCCGCGCCGGTCAAGGTTCCGGAAACCGTGCTTTCGGGGGCTGTACTTTCGCCGCCGTCTGCGCCCGCGTCAACGGCGTTATCCGAACCGCACGCGGTGAGGGCCAGGGCGGCCACCGAGATTACTGCCGCTGCGCGGCCAAAGCGAAGAGCCTTCACTTGAATATTGCCCCTTCCAGGGTTTTGAACATCCGGTACGCAAAACACGTTAGGCACCGCAGGTAACGAGACTGACGGGTCAAAATGAACGAAAGGTGAACGGCAGACGGATTCTTGGCTTCCCTCGCCTAAGAACCCTTGAGATTTCACTGAAATGCACTATGCGGATGCTGCGCCTGTTTCGGCCTGTTCGTAGGCAGGGCTCTCATCTTGGCCCACTACGCTGAATGGATGACCTCCGACAGCAGCATCGACAAGCAACCCACGGAGGATGAGTCTCCGCTTCAATCAGCTCCCGCACGGGCGGGACGGCCTGTCCGGTGGCGTCGGCTCCTGCTGGGCCTCGGCGTCGTGCATGCCCTGGTGGTGGGCTTCAGCCTGATCGCCCCGCTGCTGACCGGAGAGGCTCGCGGCCAGACACTTTTCAGCGTCTACTTCGACGTGAACTATGAAGGCAACTTCCCCACCTGGTGGGCAGTGGTGCAGCTGACGGCGGCAACGGTGACCCTGCTGTTCGCCGCGCTTCTTTCCCGCTATCAGAAGGTCCGTGGGTCCGCCGCCTGGTGGATTCTCGCCGCGATGGTGTTCCTCCTCTGCCTCGACGAGGGAACCTGGCTGCATGAGCGGCTGGATGGCCTTGCGATGCAGTTTGTGGACGTCGATGATTTCACATTCGTCTGGTTGATTTTCGGCGTACCAGTGGCGGTGGTGACCCTGGTGATGGCTGTCCTGAGCGCCCGCTATCTGCCCGAGCAGTCCACCCGGCTCATTATCCTCGGCGTTGCCACGCTGGTTTTTGCCGGCGTCGGGCTTGAGTTTGTCGCCGGGGAACTGATCCGCCTCGAGGTCCCCACGGTGGTGCTTGCGCTGGTCTACCACTTCGAGGAGTTCCTGGAACTGGTGGCCGGCGCACTGCTGCTGGTCGCGCCGCTGGCCGCACTGCGGGTCCGTTCAACCGGGCAGTCCACGAGCTTCGCCCTGCTGGTCCGTTCCTAAGCGGTAATGTCTTAGCGTATGACCCGGCGTTCACGGCTGGACCGTGCCCGCTCCTTTGTGCGCAACCGTTCCCGCGTTGGCCTGCGGAGGAGCCAATCCTCCGTGCTTCCGGCGGTGCAGATCACTGTCTGCGCCGTGGGAGCCTATGCGTTCGCCGAGCAGGTGCTGGGCCATGAGGGGCCGCTGTTCGCTGCGACGTCGTCGTTGATCGCACTCGGCTTCTCCAGGGATCCGCGCCTCCGCCGTGTCCTTGAGGTGGGCATCGGCTGCACTCTCGGCATCGCGGTAGGCGATGTCTTGTTGGCAACGCTCGGCACAGGACTCTGGCAGGCCGCCGTCGTACTCTTCATTTCGGTGTTGCTGGCGAGGTTCCTCGACAGCGGAACCATCTTCACCACCCAGCTCGCGCTGCAGTCGCTGCTGGTGGTGCTCCTGCCCGCACCGGAGGGTGGTCCATTCACGCGGAGTGTGGACGCCGTGATCGGCGGCGGATTCGCGCTTCTGATCACCGTGCTCGCGCCCCGGGACCCGCGCCGGGAGCCCAAGGGGGACGTCCGGAAACTGCTCGGCGAACTGTCCGGCGTGCTGCGGGAGAACTCCCGGGCCCTGACCGACAGCGATTCCACCCAGGCCTGGCACGCGCTCATCCGTGCACGGAACTGCCAGCCCATCATGGACGGGCTCTCCGGATCCATGCGGGCGGCCGCGGAGGTTGCGCGCCTGTCCCCGGCGTACCGCCGGCACCGCGACGAGCTCGGCGAACTGGGCGGCTCAATCCACTTCATTGACCTCGCCGTGCGCAACAGCCGCGTCTTCTCACGGCGGCTGACTTCCGTGATCAACCATGCTGCCCTCTCCGACGATGCCGTGCACTCACTCGCTGAGATGATTGAGGACACCGCCGACGCCGTAGATGTCCTTGCGCTCGCGCTCTCCTCCTCCACAACAACCGAACGGCGTGAGCACCTGCGCCGGGCGCGCGAGGACCTCGCCGCCGTCGCCACCCGGTTGCACCCTGCCCGCCTGAACGTGACACGCCTTGAGGGTGAGGGCCTGGTGATCCTGTACCGGCCGCTCGTCGTGGACCTCCTGGAGTCCACCGGGCTCTCCCACGAGGACGCCGCCGGCTACCTGCCCAAGCTCTAGCCGGGTTTTGTCGGACCCAGCCGGTACGTTTGACGCATGCCTACGAAGACCTCCCGATCACGCACGCAAGCCCCCGCTTACCGCTGCGGTGAGTGCGGCTGGACCACAGCCAAATGGGTGGGCAGGTGCGGTGAGTGCCAAGCCTGGGGCACGGTGGAGGAAACAGCCGCGGCAGGTGTAGCCAGAACGACGGCGGCAACAACAGTCGCGCGGCCCGCGCTGCGGATCGCTGACGTGGACGCCACCAGCGCCTCCTACCAACCCACGCGGGTGGGCGAACTGGACCGCGTGCTCGGCGGGGGCCTGGTGCCCGGTGCCGTGATCCTGGTGGCCGGGGAGCCCGGCGTCGGCAAATCCACGCTGCTACTGGACGTCGCGGCGAAAGTTGCGCGGTCAGGCCGCAGTGTCCTGTACGTCACGGGAGAGGAGTCCTCCGCGCAGGTGAAGCTGCGGGCCGAGCGCATCGGGGCGCTGGCGGACACGCTATACCTGACCGCGGAGTCGGACCTCAGCCAGGCGTTGGGCCAGGTGGAGAAGGTGGATCCGGCGCTGCTCATCGTGGACTCGGTGCAGACGCTCAGCAGCCCGGCGGTGGATGGCAGCGCGGGCGGCGTCACCCAGGTGAGGGAGGTGGCGGCGTCGCTCATTGCTGCGGCCAAAACCCGGGGAATGACAACCCTGCTGGTAGGGCACGTGACCAAGGACGGCTCCATTGCCGGTCCGCGGCTCCTGGAACACCTGGTGGATGTGGTCTGCCAGTTCGAGGGTGAACGGCACTCGCGGCTGCGCCTCATGCGCGCGGTCAAAAACCGGTACGGTCCCACTGACGAGGTGGGGTGCTTCGACCTGACGGACACCGGCATCGAAGGGCTCGCGGACCCGAGCGGGCTGTTCGTCTCCCGCACCAAGGAGCCGGTGGCAGGTACCTGCATCACGGTAACCCTTGAGGGTCGCAGGCCGCTGCTGGCGGAAGTGCAGGCACTCCTGGCCGAATCGGCCAATGCGCAGCCCCGGCGCGCCACCAGCGGACTGGACGGCTCGCGGGTGTCCATGCTCCTGGCCGTGCTGCAGCGCAGGGCCTCACTGCAGCTGCATAAGGATGACAGCTACGTGGCCACGGTTGGCGGCGTGAAGCTCAGTGAACCGGCCACAGATCTCTCGGTGGCGCTGGCGATCGCCTCGGCAAAGACCAACCAGGCGCTGCCCTCGCGGATGATCGCATTCGGCGAGGTAGGTCTGGCCGGCGAAGTACGCCCCGTACCCGGAATCTCCCGCCGTATTCAGGAGGCCGAGCGCCTCGGCTTCACCCACGCCGTCGTACCCGAATCACCCAACGGGCCCGGGCGCATCCCGCCAGGCTTCACCGTGAAGCAGATCAGCACGCTCACCGAAGCACTTGAGCTGCTGTTCTGACCGCGGCAGGGCCTCTTCCACCTCCCCTGGCGCGCAAATCCGCCGAACGTTACGCATTTGAACAGTAACTGGGCGCTCAGGCGGATGCGTGCTCCCATAGGATTAGGAACTGTTGGGCTGTGCATTCGCCTGCCCAACTTCGAAGAGGGAGTGAGATGGTACGCAGTCCGGAGGACGCGTTGAAGGCAACCCTGGCGCGGGTAGCGCCGGGTACGCAGCTGCGCGATGGCCTTGAACGGATCCTGCGCGGCCGCACCGGCGCGCTGATAGTCCTCGGCTTCGACCGCGCCGTTGATTCCATCTGCTCGGGCGGGTTCGACATCGGAATCGACTTCTCCCCCACCCGCCTGCGCGAACTGGCCAAAATGGACGGCGCGATTGTCTGCGACCGGGATGCCAGCAACATTCTGCGTGCCGGCGTGCAGTTGGTGCCCGATCACCGCATCGAGACCCAGGAATCCGGAACGCGGCACCGCACGGCGGAGCGCGTGGCCATCCAGACGGGCGTTCCGGTGATCTCGGTCAGCCAGTCCATGCAGATCATCGCCTTGTACGTGGACGGGCTGAGGCATGTCCTGGAGGGTTCCGAACCCGTGCTGGCGCGCGCCAACCAGGCCCTCGCCACCCTGGAACGATACCGGGCGCGGCTGGATCAGGTCACCGGATCGCTGTCGGCGCTGGAGATCGAAGCCATGGTCACCGTACGCGACGTCGCCGTCACGCTCCAGCGGCAAGAAATGGTGCGCCGCATCTCGGAGGAGATTTCGCAGTACGTTCTTGAGCTCGGCATCGACGGCCGACTGCTGTCACTTCAGGTCGAGGAACTAACCACGGGCCTTGGTCCCGGGAGCGAGATGGTGCTCCGGGACTACTCCGGGCTGGGCGGCGAGGTGGGCCCTGTGGAGGAGCAGCTCGCGCAGCTGCAGGGCTTCAGCTCCACGGATCTCATTGACCTCGGCACAATCGCGAGCGTCCTGGGCTTCAATCCGTCCACGGATTCACTCGAAGCAGTGGTGCAGCCCAAGGGGTACCGTCTCCTGTCCGGTATAAAGGCAGTGCCGCCGACTGTTGCCAACCGGCTGGTGGATCACTTCGACGGGCTGCAGAATCTCATGGCAGCCAACATCGACGACCTCATGGCCGTTGACGGCATCGGTGAGCAGCGTGCGCGGACAGTTCGTGAGGGCCTCTCGCGTATTGCCGAGACCAGCCTCCTCGACCGCTTCATGTAACGAACCGCTTCATGTAGCGCCTATTCGAGGGTGAAGACGGCTTCCTCGCTGGTGCGTTCACCCAACCGGGCCTGGAACACGTACTGTCCCGGACCGGGCACTGCTTCAACCGGCGTACATTCCGGCGTACTGCGGATCCGCTCCCACGTGAATCTGGCGGTCTCGGATGAGCCCGGTTCGATCGTGACAGGGAGATCCTCCGCGCCTTCCTGGCAGTCACGGGAGGAGAAGACGCGGTCCTCCCCACTGGTGATCAGGAATTCCATCTGCGAGGTGCCGACGTTCACGGGGCAGGCAACTTCGCCTGTGTTGCTGACCGTGAGTGTGAGGACAGGCACCTGGTCAGGGGCGTAGGTCTGCGCGTCAGTTGTGGCAGTCACTTCGATCGATTCCGGGTTACACACTGGTTCCGTTGGAGTGGGACTGGGAGCGGGCGACGACGACGGCGCGGCGCCCGGTGAGGCCGGCGCAGACGCCGTGGCGCTCTCATCGACGCCCGGGGCCGACGATGTTTCAGCTGGATCTTCCGCGGTGGGCTCATCACCCCGGAAGAGCCCGGCAATCGCAATACCCGCCCACACCAGCCCTCCGACAACCAAGAGTACGACGACGGCCGCCACCTGCCGCCGCCTTCGAAGTACCCGGGGGCTCGGCTTCCGGGGAGGACCGGGAACCCTACTGCTGCCTGTACCTCCTGCCGAGCTCATGGATCAAGGCTAAAGACAGCAAGGTGCGAGCCGGGCGCACCACGCCGGGATGCGGTCACCTTCCCTGTCACAGCGCGGGCACCTTCCCGGCCGCAGCGCGGTCGCCTTCACTGTCACAGCGGGGTCGCCTTCACTGTCACAGCGGGGTCAGAATTCATTGGACCGGCGGGGAGTGAGCGCTTAGGGCTTCCCTGCGCGATCCGGATAAGGTAGGTGCTGGCCATTTCGGAGCCGATTGAACAAGCCCACACATTGAAGCTTCCGGGGTCCGTGTTGTTCTGGGAGAGTGCCTTCACCGCACTCATTGCATGCAATGCATGCGGTGCAGTCGTTGCCTGACAGAGACACCCATGCCCGGGAGATGCCAGCGCCGAGCAGGAAGGAGCGCCCATGGATACCGCTGAGCTGCACCATAGCCTGAGCGACTGGTTCGACGGCGCCGCCCGCGACCTCCCGTGGCGGCTGCCCGGCCGCACGCCCTGGGGGGTGCTGGTCAGCGAGTTCATGCTGCAGCAAACCCCGGTCTCACGCGTACTGCCTGTGTGGACGGAGTGGATGAAGCGTTGGCCCACGCCGCCGGACCTGGCCGCAGCTCCAGCAGGTGACGCACTCAGGCATTGGGGGCGTCTGGGCTACCCGCGCAGGGCCCTGCGTCTGCACGCGGCGGCTACCGCAGTCGTCGTACGCCATGAGGGTGAGGTTCCGGACAGGTACGACGAGCTGCTTGCACTCCCCGGCGTTGGAACGTACACGGCCGCAGCCGTGGCGGCCTTCGCCTTCGGACGGCGGGAAACGGTAGTGGATACGAACATCCGCCGCGTGCACGCCCGCCTGATCGGCGGCGACGCACTTCCTGCGCCGTCCCTGACCGCCGCCGAAACCCGGCGGGCAACCGAACTCCTCCCGGAAGACGAGGCCGCCTCCGTTCGCTGGAACGTGGCGGTCATGGAGCTGGGCGCACTGGTTTGCACGGCCCGGACTCCGGCGTGCGCGCAGTGCCCGGTGCTGGACAGGTGCGCCTGGGTGGCTGCGGGCAGACCGGCGCCGACCTACGTCCCTAAGGGGCAGCCCTGGGCGGGGACGGATCGGCAGGTGCGCGGCGCGATCATGCATGTGCTGCGCCATTCCGAGCATCCCATACCGCGGCATCTGGTTCATGAGCGGCCGGTCGATCTGGCCCACGGGATCAGCGCGGAATTTCAGAAGCTCTACACACTAAATGCGCCGTTCGAGCAGTTGGAACGCGCGCTGAACGGCCTCCTCGCCGATGGCCTGGCGGAGGAGACCGTTCAGGGAGTGCGCCTGCCCGGCTGAGGAGGCAGCTCTGGTGGGTCCGGCCGGCCAAGATCACCGAAGCTGTGCGAAAGCTCCGCGAACAGCCTCAGAGTTCGCCGAAACCGTCCTCGACTTCGCGGCCGATGTAGTCGATCGCCGCCCGCGCCTGCGGACCAGTGGCTTCGGCTTGCAGCTCGGAACCAGCGCCGAGCGCCAGGCTCATCAGCAGCATCACCGATTTGCCGTCGACGCCGTTGATGGTGACCTCGGCGTCGAGGTCAGTCAGCGCCCGGGCGATCACGGCTGCGGGACGCGCGTGCAGCCCCATCTTGTTCCGGATGGTCCAGGCCCCGCGAACCGGCGTACCGCGCGGCTTGTCCGCAGGAACCGGGATGCCGGGTGCTGCGGCGCCATGCGATACGAACGGCTCCAGCGACTCCGGGTCTATGGATACGACGGCGGCCTCCGCCTCGGCAGCGACCTCGTCCACCGTTCCGCCGGACTGCGCACGGACCGCAGCGGCAACCGCTCCCTCGACCAGCGCAGCCCTTGGCAGTCGTATGCGGGAGCGGGCGTCCTGAGCGAGAAACTCGAGGGTCATTTCCGCAGTCATCACAGCTGAGCCAAGGTCCGTCAGCACGACGACGCCGTCCCCCTGGTCCGCCTCGACGAGCCCCTTCTGGACCTTCTCCAGGCTTGTGCCGATCCGGGGCGGCGAGTCAGCAGTACCGCCCGCGGGAACAATGAGCACGTTCGGAGCCATCTGACCAGCAAGTTCCACGACACCTTCGGCGATCTTGCTGCTGTGCGAGACGATCACCAGCCCTACCGTCACTGTTCCCGCTCCGCTATATCTGCCGCAGCCTGCAGGATCAGGGCCGTAGAGACCGCTCCGGGGTCGCGATGCCCGGCACTGCGTTCACCCAGGTAGCTCGCGCGTCCCTTCCGGGCGATCAGGGGTTCAGTCCCAGCGGCTCCGGCCTGGGCCGCGTTCGCTGCGGCCTTGAGCGCCTCCGCGGCTGTTGCACCGGCCGCCTCGGCAGTTCCAGCGGCCTCAACGGCCGGAGTCCACGCATCCACCATGGTCTTGTCGCCCGGCTCAGCCTTGCCCCGGGCCACCACCCCGTCGCGTGCAGCCGTCAGAAAGCCGACGACGCCGGACGCGCCCACCTCGCGCTCGTCGCCAAGAGCAGTAGCCGCGCGGAGGAAAGCCGTACCGTAGAGAGGGCCAGCCGCACCGCCAACAGTTGACATCAGAGTCATGGCAGCAAGTTTGAGGGCGGCCGCGGGTGTCTCCTGCCCACCGTCGTCGAGCTTTGTCAGCACCGCGCTGAAGCCGCGGTGCATGTTCTCGCCGTGGTCAGCGTCGCCAATGGCGCGGTCCAGCTCGATCAGTTCTGTGCGGTGCTCCGCGAGGACCCGCGCGCACTCGCGCAGCCACGCTTCAGCCCACTGGGCGTTCAACGCCATCTACACTCCCCATCGCAGGGCCGGAGTCCATACCGGCGAATCCCAAAGTTCCACCATGTCATCATCGAGCTTCAGCAGCGAGATCGACGCACCCTGCATTTCCAGCGCCGTAATGTAGTTGCCCACCAGGGACCGCTCGACGGCGAGGCCGCGGTCTTCGAGCACCTGCCTGGCGCGGCGGTACACAATGTACAGTTCACTCGCCGGGGTGCCTCCCATACCGTTCACGAACAGGAGTACGCGATCGCTCGCGGAAGCTCCGAGATCCGCGAGGATCGGCTCAAGGAGACGATCGGTGATGCCGTCGGCGTTCTCCATGGCAATCCGGTGGCGGCCGGGTTCGCCGTGGATCCCGATCCCGATTTCGATCTCCTCGTCAGTGAGGTCGAAGCTCGGCACACCCGCGTGCGGAACCGTGCATGCCGAAAGGGCAACCCCCATGGAACGTACGTTGTCATTGACCCGCTGGGCGATCTCCGCGACGGCGTCCAGCGAGTCTCCCCGCTCAGCCGCCGCCCCCGCAATCCGCTCAACCAGCACCGTCCCGCCAACCCCGCGCCGTCCGGCCGTGTACAGCGAATCCTCCACGGCGACGTCGTCGTTGACCAGCACGGACCGGATATCCACGCCCTCGGCCTGCGCCATCTCCGCGGCGGTCTCAAAATTGAGGACGTCACCCGTGTAGTTCTTGACGATGTGCAGGACGCCGGCGCCGCCGTCGACCGCGAGGGTAGCCGGGATAATCTGGTCCGGCGTGGGCGAGGTGAAGACGGCGCCAGGGACTGCGGCGTCGAGCATTCCGCGCCCCACAAACCCGGCGTGCAGCGGCTCATGGCCGCTTCCCCCTCCGGATACCAGCCCCACCTTGCCCTGCACCGGGGCGTCCCGGCGGGTGATGAAGAGCGGGTCGGCGTGCACCTGCACGAGGTCGGCGTGCGCGGCCCCGAATCCCTCCACGGATTCGGCCACGACGGACTGCGGGTCATTGATGAGCTTCTTCATCGCGGATCTCCTTGGACGCTTGAGCCTGCCCACGGGAGGGGCCGCGGGCCGTGAGGCTACTTGCACAGTACTCCGCGGTCAAAGATGTTGCCCAGAGGTTAAAGGACTGTGGGAAGGTCTCCGCATGGAGTCCCTCCCACAGCACGTTGAAAATAAGTGCGGCTACTTGCCCTTGAACGCGTCCTTGATGTTCTCGCCGGCGTTCTTGAGGTCGGCCTTGCTCTGGTCCTTCTGGCCCTCGGCTTCCATGTCTTTGTTGCCGGTGGCCTTCCCAAGCCCTTCCTGGACCTTGCCGCCCAACTTCTCGGCATTGTTCTGTGTCTTGTCGTCTGCACCCATGCGTTCCGCCTTTCGTCGACGTTCCGCTCCCCTTGTGGAGGAACTCGCCCGGTCCTAAAATACCAAGCACCCTTAGTTTATCGAGGGGCAGCCGATCTGGCTAGAGTTCCCGGATCATACGGGTATTCCCGAGGGTGTTGGGCTTCACGCGCGCCAGGTCGAGGAACTCCGCCACGCCCTCATCGTGTGAGCGCAGCAGCTCCGAGTACACCACCGGGTCCACCGCCGACTGGTCCTCCATCACCTCGAACCCGTGCTTCCCGAAGAACGCCTCCTCGAAGGTGAGGCAGAAGACCCGGCGCACGCCGAGCTCGCGCGCTTCCTCCAGCAGGGCGCGTACGACGGCGCTGCCCACACCCCTGCCCCGCGCCCGTTCCGCGGTGGCAAGAGTGCGGATTTCCGCGAGGTCCTCCCACATCACGTGGAGGGCGCCGCAGCCCAGCACGCCGCCGTCGTCGTCCTCGACGATTTTGAACTCCTGGAGGCCCTCATAGTAGGCGACCGTTTCCTTGGCCATCAGGACGCGCTGCTCCGCCAGGGGTGCAACGAGCTGCTTGATAACGGGGACATCGGCTGTGGTTGCCCGGCGGATTCGAAAGGATTGGCTCACCCGATCCAGTCTAGGGACTTTACAGCCCCAGTTCGGCGGGTACCTCCACCTTCTCGCCCAGCACGTGACGGGCAAGGAAGTGCTCGACGACGCCGTACCAGATCTTCGCGTGCTGCGGTTTGAGGATCCAGTGATTCTCATCCGGGAAGTACAGGAACCGGTGGTCCGTCTCGCCGTTGGCATCCGCAGGCAGCGCCGACTTGGACAGCAGTTCATACCAGAGCCGCAGGCCCTCGCCGATCGGCACGCGATAGTCCTTGTCGCCGTGGATGACGAGCATCGGCGTGCTGATCTTTTCGACGTGCGCGTGCGGGGAATTGGCGAGCGCCATCTCGGGCGTCATCTCCTTCTCCCAGTAGAACGAGGCATCCGTGGTGGGCCCGAACTGGTCCAGCGCCCAGAGGCTGGCGTGCGTCACGATCGCGTTGAAACGGTCGGTGTGCCCCGCCACCCAGTTGGCCATGTAGCCGCCGAACGAGCCGCCCATCGCGGCGGTCCTGCTCTCGTCGATGTCCGGGCGGGCGACGACGGCGTCAGTTGCCGCCATAATGTCGGTGAACGGAGCATCTCCCCAGGCGCCCCAGCCGCGCTCGATCATCTTCTGGCCGTAGCCGGTGGAGAGTGCAGGGTCCGGCAATAGCACGGCGTAGCCCTTCGCGGCCAGCAGCCACGGCGACCACCGCCAGGTCCACGCATTCCAGGAGCCGAGCGGCCCACCGTGGATCCACAGCAGGAGCGGAGCGGGACTGGAACCGCCGGCGCCTGCGGGCAGGACGAGGTAGGACTTCACCGGATGGCCGTCCTCCCCCGTAGTATCGACGCGCTCAAGCCGCCCGCTCAGCGCAGGCCGCTCCACCGGCCCCGGGAGCGGGGTAACGGTTCCCGAAGCGAGGTCAATCCGCACCACCTCCGGCGGGAACTCGTAGGAGCTGCGCAGCGCATAGGCCGTGGCGCCGTCGGGCGAGACGACGACGTCGGTGTAGGACGCCGCGTCCTGCGTTACCCGGCGGACCGCACCAGTTGCGACGTCGAGAGTGAAAACGGGCGACGCGCCGTCGTCGTCGGCTGTCACAATCAACCCACTGCCGTCCGGAAGCCAGGCGGCGGGAGATGGCCAGGCGTCCCAGTCGGCGGCGAGCGGCGCGAGCGGTCCACCGTTCACGGGGAGCAGCCCGAGCTTGACGTCAGGCGGGGTTGTGGGGCCGGTGCGCCGGCTGATGACCACCACCACGGTCGAGTTGTCCGGACTGACGGGGCCGGCGTCGTAGTCGTAGTCGGGGGAATCGAGGATAACCGTGCGGTCACCCGTTGCGGAGTCGATACGCACCAGGACCGTGCGCTGGTCGCCTTTGCCCGTCGGTACCGTCTGCCCGGTGATGATGACTGCGCCGTCGGGGCTGATGCACGGGGAATTGTTTCGGAGACTGGTTCCCATGCCGACGGTGACGTTGCACAGGGCAAGCTGCGGCTGCTCGTCCACCGTGGCCGGTTTGAGCGCCTCCTGCTCGCCCTCCTCGACAACGAAGAAGCGGGGCTCGGCGGGACCGAGGTCGGCGTCCCAGTGACGGACGGGATATCCCGTGTGCAGGATCGCCTCCACCCCTGCTTCCTTGCGCGCCTTACGGCGCTCGTCGTCGTCCTTCTCATCGGAGGAGCCGGCGAGAACCTCCGCGACGACGACGGCGGCATCCGCCTTCCGTGCCGCCACCACGCCCTGCACCCCGCCGCGACGGGAATGCACTATCCGGGCTTCGCCACCCTGCGCCGGGAGCTTCCACAATGCGCTGACCGGGTCCTCGTCGGAGTTCTCCGGATCGGGGCGGGTGGAGGTGAAGAGCAGGTCCCCGTTCACCAGGAAGGCTGCACCGGATTCGCCCTTGGCACTCCGGGTGATGCGGCGGGCCGGACTGTTTCCCTCCGGATCGAGCTCCCAGAGTGCTGAGACGTAGGCGTTGCATTTCGAATTGAGCGTCGCCACCGAGGTGACGAGCCGGGTTCCGTCGGCGTTGACGGCGAGCCCGCTCAGTCGGGGAATGGCGACGAAATGGTCCAGGTCATGGAATGGCGTCTTAGGCTTCACGGGGGTAGGTGAATTCGTGTCGGGAGTCATCCTCCATCTCTATCACCGGATGTGTGCTACTTCACAGTCACTTCACTAAGAGAGTAATGCCATTGCTTGAGGCACCCATCCTGAACGCGGAAAAGAAAACGTCCCGCGCCAGTCGACGCGGGACGTTTCCCTTGCACTGCTTGAGCTATTGCGCTTACTCGGGGACGGCGGCCTCAATGGCAGCGGGCGAATCCTCAATCTCCTTCGGTGCGCCGTGGCCCACGAAGGTGAACTGGGCTTCGTCTCCCTCGCCCTCAACATCCACCGACACGAGCTCGCCGGACTTGATCTCACCAAACAGGATCTTCTCGGACAGCTGGTCCTCGATCTCGCGCTGGATGGTGCGGCGGAGCGGCCGCGCACCCATCGCTGGGTCATAACCACGGGTAGCCAGCAGCACCTTGGCGGCGGGAGTGAGTTCGATGCTCATGCCCTTGTCTGCCATGCGCTTACCCAGCCGCTCGAGGAACAGATCCACGATCTGCACAATTTCTTCCTGGGTGAGCTGCGGGAACACCACTGTGTCATCAACACGGTTGAGGAACTCGGGGCGGAAGTGCTGCTTGAGTTCCTCGGTGACCTTGGCCTTGATGCGGGAGTAGTTCGTGTTGGTGTCGGTGCCCGACTGGAAGCCGGTCATGACACCCTTCGAGATATCCCGTGTACCAAGGTTGGTGGTCATGATGATGACGGTGTTCTTAAAGTCCACCACGCGGCCCTGGCTATCCGTGAGGCGGCCGTCCTCGAGGATCTGGAGGAGCGAGTTGAAGAGGTCTGCGTGCGCCTTCTCCACCTCATCGAAGAGCACCACAGAGAAAGGCCGACGCCGGACCTTCTCTGTGAGCTGGCCGCCCTCCTCATAGCCGACGTATCCCGGAGGGGCGCCGAAGAGACGGGAAACGGTGTGCTTCTCCGAATACTCCGACATGTCCAGCGTGATCAGGGAATCTTCGTCGCCGAACAGGAATTCCGCGAGGGCTTTCGCGAGTTCGGTCTTTCCTACCCCGGTGGGCCCGGCGAAGATGAACGAACCGCCCGGACGCTTGGGATCCTTCAGGCCGGCACGGGTACGCCGGATTGCCTGGGAGATCGCCTTGATGGCATCATCCTGGCCGATGACCCGCTTGTGGAGTTCATCTTCCATGTGAAGCAGCCGCGAGGATTCCTCCTCGGTGAGCTTGAAGACGGGGATGCCTGTGGAATTGGCGAGCACCTCCGCGATCAGTTCCTCATCAACCTCGGCGATGTCATCCAGGCCGCCGGACTTCCAGCGACGCTCCTTGTCCATGCGCTCATCATGGAGCTTCTGCTCCCGGTCACGCAGACGGGCCGCACCCTCGAAGTCCTGGGCGTCGATGGCCGATTCCTTCTCGCGCTTCACATCGGCGATGCGCTCATCGATCTCCTTGAGCTCCGGCGGGGCCGTCATCCGGCGAATGCGCAGGCGGGCTCCAGCTTCATCGATCAGGTCAATCGCCTTGTCCGGCAGAAAGCGGTCGGAAATGTACCGCTCCGCCAGGTTCGCGGCCGAGGCGAGGGCAGCATCGGTGATGGAGACGCGGTGATGGGCCTCGTAGCGGTCCCGCAGGCCCTTCAGGATTTCAATGGCGTGCGCCACCGAGGGCTCCTGCACCTGGATGGGCTGGAAGCGGCGCTCAAGAGCTGCGTCCTTCTCAATGTGCTTGCGGTACTCATCAAGGGTGGTGGCGCCGATGGTCTGCAATTCACCGCGCGCCAGCATTGGCTTCAGGATGGACGCCGCGTCAATTGCACCTTCGGCAGCGCCGGCCCCGACGAGGGTGTGGATCTCGTCGATGAACAGGATGATGTCGCCGCGGGTACGGATTTCCTTGAGCACCTTCTTCAGGCGCTCCTCGAAATCGCCGCGGTAGCGTGAACCGGCCACGAGGGAACCGAGGTCCAGCGTGTACAGCTGCTTGTCGCGGATGGTTTCAGGCACATCACCGCGCACAATCGCCTGGGCGAGTCCCTCAACGACGGCGGTCTTGCCGACGCCGGGCTCACCGATCAGCACAGGGTTGTTCTTGGTGCGGCGCGAGAGGACCTGCATGACGCGTTCCATCTCAAGCTCGCGGCCGATCACCGGGTCAAGTTTGCCTTCGCGCGCCGCCTGCGTGAGGTTGCGCCCGAACTGGTCCAGGACCACGGAACCTGCCGGGGTGCCTTCCTGCTGCTGGCCGCCGGAGGCCACGGGCTCCTTGCCCTGGTAGCCGGAGAGCAGCTGGATTACCTGTTGGCGAACGCGATTGAGATCAGCACCCAGCTTGACCAACACCTGCGCTGCGACGCCCTCGCCCTCACGGATGAGCCCGAGCAGGATGTGCTCGGTGCCGATGTAGTTATGGCCCAACTGCAGAGCCTCCCGGAGCGAGAGCTCCAGCACCTTCTTGGCGCGCGGAGTGAAGGGGATATGGCCGGATGGGGCCTGCTGGCCCTGCCCGATGATCTCCTGCACCTGCTCGCGCACCGCGCCCAGGGAAATGCTGAGGGACTCAAGGGCCTTCGCGGCAACCCCTTCACCCTCGTGAATTAGCCCAAGCAGGATGTGCTCGGTGCCGATGTAGTTGTGGTTGAGCATGCGGGCTTCTTCTTGGGCCAGCACGACAACCCGACGGGCACGATCCGTAAATCTCTCAAACATGAGCCACACTCCTAGCTAACGCGTAATTCGATGCTACGTGCATGGAGGTGCCTTGTGGAGCGTGTTCGCCACAGGCGAGATAGCCCATGGATGCCGTCCGAGTGCAAACGGCGCGGCGGAACACTCTGCGGAAAAGCAGTGTGGTGAAGGCCGTTACCGCTGGGCGGCGCGGTACGCCTCGATGATCTCCGAATTCACCCGGCCCCGCGAGGAGACGTTGTACCCGTTCGACTTCGCCCATTCGCGGATCTGCGCCGCCTCCTGGTTCCGTGCCGGAGCGCTCTGTCGCGGCTTTGACTGGCTCTCACGGCGTGCCGCGGACACGTAGGGCGCCAGCGCATCGCGAAGATCCTTTGCGTGGGCCGAGGAAAGGTCCATTTCATACTGCACGCCGTCCAGACCAAACCTCACGGTCTCATCTGCCTCGCCGCCGTCAAGGTCGTCAATAAGAATGATTTTGACTTTTTGAGCCACGATTTTCTCCCATGTCAGATGTAATGCCCGTGCCAGACGAAATGCTGATTCCAGAGTAATTATGAACCGCTGGAATGCCTGCGTCAAAGGGCGGGCATAAATGGGGTTAGCGGGGTGTGTCCCCGTCTTCGACATCTGCGACAGTCTCCGAAGGTGATTGTGCAGGCGAATTGTCCCGTGCAGTACGTTCGGCGGCCTCTGCTTCGCGCTCAGCCCTATCGGCGTTGAAGATCGCCCGCATCACAAAGTAGAAGATAGCGCCTACCGCGAGGGAGGGCAGGAGAACGGCCAAATACTCCATGAATTAACCCAGTTCCGGCTTGAGTAGCGGGAATAGGATGGTTTCACGGATACCAGCCGAAGTGAATAACATCACTAAACGATCGATTCCGAGGCCAATCCCTCCCATTGGCGGGGCACCATATTCAAGGGCGCGCAAGAAGTCCTCATCAAGCTGCATGGCTTCATCATCACCGGCCGCGGCGCGGCGGGACTGTTCAACCAGGCGCTCCCGCTGGATCACCGGATCAATGAGCTCCGAAAATGCGGTCCCGCGTTCCATACCGCCGATGATGAGATCCCAAGCCTCAATGAGCCGCGGGTTACCACGATGCGGCCGCGCCAGAGGCTGAGCCGAAGGCGGATAATCGTAAACGAATGTGGGCTGCAGAAGGGTTGGCTCAACAATTTCGCTGAAAAGCTCCAGAACCAGCTTCTCCTCATCCCAGTTCTGATCGACCGAGATTTCCCGTTCCTTGGCAAGGGCCAACAGCGTGGCTTTGTCGGTCTCTGGGGTTATTTCCTGCCCGACTGATTCCGAAAGCCCTGGATAAACACCGAGCCAACGCCATTCTCCGTCGAGGTCGATCGTTCCTTCGGCGCTTTCGAGCTGCCTCGACCCAAGAAGGTCAGCGCAATTCAGAATGATCTCCTTCATGCGCTCCGCCATTACGAACTGGTCGGCATAAGCCTCGTAGCACTCGAGCATCGTGAATTCCGGGCTGTGTGTCGAGTCCACACCCTCGTTCCGGAAAATGCGTCCAATCTCATACACACGGTCAATTCCGCCAACCACTGCGCGCTTCAAATAGAGTTCCAACGCGATGCGCAGTGTCATCTTCTGGTCAAAGGCATTTACGTGGGTTTCAAAAGGGCGGGCCGCCGCACCGCCGTGAACCAACTGCAGAATAGGCGTTTCAACCTCGACGTACTGGTGCGAGTGGAGCGTCTCACGGATGCTGCGGGTGATCGCCGCCCGGGTGCGAACCATTTCGCGTGCTTCCTCGCGCACCATGAGGTCCACATACCGCTGCCGGACGCGGGTCTCCTCATTCACACCGGCATGCAGGGTGGGAAGGGGGCGTAGCGCCTTCGAAGCCATCTTCCAGGATACGGCCATCACGGAGAGTTCGCCGCGGCGCGAACTGATCACTTCCCCGCTTACCTGGACATGGTCACCCAGATCTACGGTGGTCTTCCAGTCCGCCAGAGACTCTTCGCCTACCGCGGCGAGGCTCAACATCGCCTGAAGGCGGGTGCCGTCACCCTCCTGCAGCGTTGCGAAGCACAGCTTGCCGGTGTTTCGGAGAAAGACCACGCGACCAACCACGCTGACGTTTTCACCGGTGGAGTCGCCGGCCTCCAGGTCCGCGAAGCGTTTCCGGATTTCGCCGAGTGAAGAACTCCGCTCGGGCAGCACCTGGTAGGCGTCTTCCCCGCGCTCCAGCAGTCGCGCGCGCTTTTCCATGCGGATTCGCATCTGCTCGTTGAATTCTTCGGTGGTAAGGCTTGGCTCAGTGGTCACGGTATCTAAGGTTACCGGTTCAGCTTTGCCCGTCAGTCTGGCCCTTGGAGGGCTCCGCTTTCAGTGGCTGGTTGTCGATCAGCCGCACACTGCCAACTCTCGCGGCGATCAGCGCCAGGCCGTCCTCCGTAAACGGGGTCTCCCGGCAGTTGAAGGCCAGCGGCTCCAGGGTCAGCGGGTCCACCACCTCGAAGTATTCGAGCGCAACCAGAGGTTGGCTGTGGACGAGTGCGACGGCGGAATCCAGGTCAAGCGGTTTACATCGCCTTGCGCGCTCCTCCAGCAGCCGGAGAGCGCGCGAAAGGACGAGGGCCGCATCAGCCTCTTCATCGCTCAGGAACCGGTTACGGCTGGAGCGGGCGAGCCCTTCCGCCGTGCGGACGGTGGTCACCGCTCGGATTTCGACGGCGAAGTTAAGGTCCCGCGCCATGCGGCGGATCAGTACCAGCTGCTGGGCATCCTTTTGGCCGAAGTAGGCGCGGTAGCCGGCGTCAGCGGCGGGCCACGCCAGGTGCAGGAGCTTCGCCACGACGGTGAGCATGCCGTCAAAGTGCCCTGGCCGGAACTCGCCTTCGAACTTCTCGCCGAGCCCGCCGGCGGACAGCCGTACAAGAGGTTCGCCGTCGGGATAGACCTCATCCTGGCTCGGCGCGAACACGAGGTCGACACCCTGCCGGCCCAACAGTTCGACGTCGGCATCGAGTGTCCGGGGGTAGCGGTCAAGGTCCCGTGGATCCCCGAACTGCAGCGGATTCACGAAGATGGTGGCAACAACGACGTCGTTCTCCTCCCGGGCAGCCCGCGCGAGGGCCGCGTGGCCCTCGTGGAGTGCACCCATGGTCGGTACCAGACCCAGGCTCACTGGCCCCGGTCCGGCTGCCGACAGGAGTTTGACCGTTGCTGCGCGCAGCTCCGCCGCGGTGGTGATGACGCGTGGACTCATTGATCGTCCTCTCCGGATTGCTGAAGTGCGCGCGTGATGGCCAGGCCCTGGTCGGGTGTCAGGAGACCGCGTTTCACCCCGCGCACCGCGGTGACGGCCGCGAGTTCCAGGTAGGCACGACGCACGTCCTCGGGAGCCGAGGCCAGGGCAGCGGAGTGCGCCTTGACCGTGCCTGAGTCCCCGCGTGCAACCGGTCCGGTGAGGGCGCCCTCGCCGGCAGCGAGCGCGTTCTCCAGTGATGCGCGCATGAGCGGGCCAAGAAGCCTGTCGGGCCGTTCGATCCCGATGGCCGCGAGTAGCTGTGTGGACTGCGCTGCGAGGGTTACCAGGTGGTTCGATGCGTGCGCGAGCGCCGCGTGATAGAGAACCCTGTCCTCTTCTTCGACGACAACCGGCTCCGCCCCCATCTCGACCACCAGTGCCTGCGCGACCGGCAGAACCGCTGCCGGGGCGGTGACTCCAAACGAGCAGTCCGGCAACCGGGTCAGGTCCAGGCTCAGTCCGGTGAACGTCATGGCCGGGTGCAACGCGAGCGGAATGGCGCCGAGTCCGCGCGCCGGTTCAAGCACGCCGGTTCCGAACCGGCCGGAGGTGTGCGCTACCAACTGTCCGGGCTGCCAGGCGCCCACGGCCGCGAGACCCGATACGAGTTCCGGCAAGGCGTCGTCGGGCACTGCTACAAGAACCAGCTCCGCGCGCTCGACGATCTCCGGAATGGGCAGTATCGGCACCCCCGGCAGGAGGTTCTCGGCACGCTCCCTGCTTGCCTCGGACACAGCCGAAACACCGACGACGGCGTGCTCCGCGGCACGCAAGGCAGCCCCCAGCACTGCACCTACCCTGCCCGCACCGATGACGCCGACACCGAGCCGGCCGGGTTTCCGCCGTCCTTCGCGGGACGGCAGTGCCTCGGGAGTACTCACTGCTTCTGCGGGCCTTCCTGGTAAGACGGGGGTTCCGGCATGACTGCAGGGTCAGCTGCAGGTCGGGGCTCGTCCGGTGCTTCCGGTGCGTCGGCGGTCGGCTGGTCAGAGGGCCGCATCCATTGTTCCGGCCCGCTGCGCCTGCGGGCCTCAGCGGCGCGGACGGCCTGCTCCTGGAACAGCGTCCACGCCTGCGCGGTTTCGATCTGCCGCACGCGTGGGGACACGGGCCCCGGCGTCGTATGGAAGACGAGGTCGGCAACCTTGAACCGGCGGGCAAGCGGTCCCTGATGTAGCGCAAGGGATTGCGTGCGCTCGTGGGGTACGACGGCGAGCTGCCGCCACCACGCGCCGGAGCGCGCCAGGATTGCAGTGTGGGTCACTGCAACGCCGTTGCGCCGCCAGGCCAGCGGCGCGACGGGCCGGGCGCCGCGCGGAGTGGTGACGAAGCCGCCATCAGAATCCCGGCCGGCGAGACCGGCTGTGAACACCTCGACAGGGTGTTCCGTACCCGGGTCCGGGAGGACGAGCGCAAGGATCTGCAGCACCTCGTCCCGGGTGCCGACCGGTAGGAGGGTTGCCCGGGCCTGCGCTTCCCCGCTGGCGGACGCGCCGTAGCCGGCCACGTTCACCGTGACTTTGTACCAGCCCTTCAACCGCCAGAGGGGGGACTGCACCACGCCAACGGCCTGGACCCGTCCGGGCGGCACGGTCTGGGTCCGCGTATCGAGCAGCCCGTAGCGGATTCGGATACCGTCCGGGGAGATGGCAGCGCGGAAATTGAACCCGGTGTTGAGCGCATTCCAGTAGGCACTGATCACGCCGATGGCGAGCGGAAGGATCGCGGCAAGCAACGCTCCAGACTCGAAGATGATCGCTGACGCAATGACGGCGACCCCACCGATCACGACCACGATGGTGCTGCCGGACAGCACCGCCGCGCCGATTACCCGTGCAGGCGTCAACGCCAGGACCTCCCGCTCGGGGGCCTCCTGGATTTCGTCCGGATGGTCGGGGTCCACAGTGACGCCGGCCGCCCGCGCGAGGATCGTTGCGCGCAGCTTCTGCGCCTCTCCCAGTTTGAGGAACGACAGCCGAACCGCTGACTCACCGGCGTCGGCGACGTCGAACTTCAGCTCCGCGAGACCAAAGAGACGGGCAAGGAACGGCTGTACTACGTCGATGGCCTGCACCCGGTCCAGCCGCGCCTGGCGGTTCTGCCGGAAGATCACCCCGGAGTTTACGCGGACATGATCTTCGGTGACCTGATAGCGGGTGAAGTACCAGGACAGGAAGAAGCCCGCCGCAATTAGAAGTGCGACCCCCACGACGATCGCAACAGCCCACACCAGTCCAATCGTGTTCCCGTTGAAGTCCGGACCGTCCCCGGTCAGGATCCCTTCGAACCAGTCCCTTCCGCCGAAGAAGAGCAGCGCGGCGATGGCAATCCAGCCACGCACCAGGGGCGAGACGATGTGGACGCGCTTCCACTCGTCCGCAGATGTGGCAAGCAGCTCCGGATCCGGTTGAACGGCGCTCACAGTCCCGCCAGCTTCGCCTCACCGCGCGCGGAGAGTTGCTCGCGGAGCCGGGCCCCCTCGCTTGTTGGCAGGCCCGGAATCTCCGCGTTGGTACCCGGTGAGGCGGTGTGCAGTTTGACGGTGCACAACCCCAGCGCCCGCTCGATCGGCCCCACGCCGACGTCGACGTACTGCATGCGGCCATACGGGACCACCATGGTGCGCTGGAAAAAAATTCCGCGCCGGATCAGCAGATCCTCGTTGCGTTCGGCATAGCCGATCGCGCGAACCTGCCGCGGAAGCAGCAGTCCGCGCCACACCGCGAGAACGACGACGGCGGCGGGCAGCAGCCAAGCCAGCCAGGCGGGGAATCCCTCCCAGACCCCTGTCAGCATCAGCACAAGGGGCACGGACAGGATCAGCAGGTAGAACACGCTGCTGATCGCCCACCCAACAAGCTGGACTTTCAGGTACTTCGGTGACACCTGTGTCCACTCGATCCCGGTTGGGTCTATTGGTTCTTCCCTACGCATACTCCCCCTCGCCGCTTTCCCGGGACTCATCCGCCCCGGCGTCATCATCCGGCGGAAGCTTGCAGAAGCTTTCCACCATCAGACCAACCACAATCATCGCAATACCGGCTGCAATCAGCGCGACGCTCCCCCAAATGGGTCCGAAATTGCCCGTGAGGCTCACCCAGGTGAGCTGATCGGCAAGGATGCCCGCGTGCCAGCCGGCACTGAGGGCCCCTGCGTAAGCCGTGGCCTGCGCGAGGACCACGGTGCGGGCGGCGAGAAGCGGATCCAGCCTGCGCTTGGAGTTCCCGTTGCGCCAGCGACGGACGCGCAGTCCAAATATCAGCGTCACCGCGATGACGGCTGCGATGGTGAGGAGGGAACTGAGCGGCAGCGACGGCGTAGGGAAACCGTTACGGGTAGCCCCCCAATTGACCAGCCACCCCGCGGCACCGGCCACCAGGGCTATGAATACCAGCCAGCCGAACCTGATTGAGCCCACAGCCTAAGCGTAGCGCGAGGGACCCGGCGTGAGCGAAGCGAGCCCTGGGGGCGCTACATGCTAGACGCCCTCGAACGGCGCGAGGCCGGAGAGATCATCTGCCTGCTCAGCCAGTTCCGTGACCGGCCGTCCCGCCAGCCTGGCCGAGGAATCCATCCACGCCCACGGCTGCAGCACAAACGCCCGTTCAGCAGCCCGGGGATGCGGAAGGGTGAGCCGCTCATCGTCGGAGACCAGGTTCCCGTAGGTGACGATGTCGATGTCCAGGGTACGTGGCCCCCAGCGGACCGTCCGCACGCGGTGATGCTTGTTTTCCACGGCCTGGCAGTGTTCCAGGAGTTCGTACGGACCCAGGTCGGTCTCGATTTCGATGACCATGTTCAGGTAGTCGGGCTGCTCAGGACCGCCCACGGCCTTGGACAGCACTACGGGAGAGACCTCGCGCAGCCGGACATGCGGTGAGTCGACGATATCCGCCACAGCCAGTGAGAGCGTGTCATTGCTCTCCCCGAGGTTGCTGCCCAGCGCGAGGACTGAGCGCACCGTGCCGCTCACGCGCGTTCCCGGAAGATGGAAACGGTGACGTCTCCAAACGGCACCTCGATGGGTGCCTTGGGCTTGTGTACCGTCACCTCGACCGCGTCAACGGCGAAGGATTCCAGCACGTGCCCGGCGATGCGCTCAGCGAGGGCTTCGATGAGGTTGAGCGGTTCGCCGGTGATGAGATCACGGACCTGCTCCGCCAGTTCACCGTAGTGTGCGGTCCGGGTGAGGTCATCCGAGATTCCTGCCGGGCGCAGGTCGAGGTGAAGCACGACATCCACGATGAACGGTTGCCCGTCGCGCCGCTCGTGCTCGAAAACCCCGTGATGCCCGACGGCGGTGATCCCCGTGAGCGTGATGGTGTCCTGCCGCGTGGGCGGACTCGAAACTGTTGTCATTGTGCGCCTACTTGGTCCAGGAAGCGGCAACCTTGACGGCGTCCAGGTTGGGGCCGACGTCGTGCACGCGGACGCACCAGGCGCCGCCGGCCGCCGCCAGGGTGGACACGGCAATGGTCGCGGAATTCCGCTCGGCGGGTGCGGCAGCCTTGCCCGCGGTGCTGAGCAGGGTGCCGAGGAAGCTTTTGCGGGATGCTCCCACCAGGATCCGGTGACCGAGCACCTCGAAGCGCTCCAGCGAGCGCAGCAGTTCCCAGTTATGGTCCCCCTTCTTGGCGAAACCGATTCCCGGATCGAGGATGATCTGCTCGGCGGAGACACCCGCTTCATAGAACTTGTCCCGCACACTCATGAGCTCGGCGATGACGTCCTCCACGACGTCGTCGTAATCGGTGAGCGAGTCCATGGTCTGCGCGTTGCCACGGCTGTGCATGAGGACGTAGGGGACACCGCGCTCCGCGATGAGCGACGGCATCTCCGGATCGAAGTCGAGGCCGGACACGTCGTTGACGATGGCCGCACCGGCGTCGATCGCCTTGGCCGCCGTAGCGGCGTGCATGGTGTCAACGCTGACCAGGGCGCCGGCCTTCACCAGCGCGGCAACGACAGGGAGGATGCGCTGCTGCTCCTCCTCCACGGTGGTCTGCTGTGCGTTGGGCCGCGTGGATTCACCGCCCACGTCAACAATGTCCGCTCCGGCGTAGTGCATGCGGAGGCCCTCGGCAATGGCGTCGTCAGCGGTGGCGAACCTGCCGCCGTCGCTGAAGGAGTCCGGAGTGACGTTGAGGATTCCCATCACGAGCGTCCGGTTGGTTGGCAGGTCCGCGAAGGACTTGCGGACCCGGGTTGGCCTCAGGACGGGCAGGGGCGACGTTGCTGGTCCGGTTCCTGGGGCTGCTGCGAGTGAATCCATATAGTGCGGTGTCCTATCTTCCGAGTATCAGGCTCATGGCCTCGGCGCGTGTGGCGGCGTCGCGCACCTGGCCGCGCACCGCCGAGGTGACGGTTTTCGCTCCAGGCTTGCGGATGCCCCGCATCGACATGCACAGGTGTTCGCATTCGATAACCACAATGGCGCCCTTGGGTTGCAGGTGCTCCATCAGCGCGTCGACGATCTGCGTGGTCAGGCGCTCCTGCACCTGTGGACGACGTGCGTAAATCTCAACCAGCCGCGCCAGTTTGCTGAGGCCGGTGATCTTCCCTTCTTCAGAGGGAATGTACCCGATGTGCGCCGTGCCGTGAAATGGGACGAGATGATGCTCGCAGGTTGAGTAGAACGGAATGTCCTTGACCAGCACCAGTTCCTCATGGTCCAGATCGAACGTGATCGAGAGGACATCCTTTGGATCCTGGTGGAGGCCGGCGAAGAATTCGGCGTACGCTTTCGCAACCCGTTTGGGGGTGTCCTGGAGCCCGTCCCGGTCAGGATCTTCGCCGATTGCGGCCAGGATTTCCCTGACCGCCCGCTCGATTCGGGGCTTGTCTACCTTGGAGCCGGTGGCCGCCAGGGCAGCATTTACCATCTCATCGTCAAAATCGGTCACGCAAAGCATCCTAACCCGGCCCCTACGGCCGTCCCCCAGTGGTTACGGGGTTCGACCCGCCTAGTCGGAACGGTTGGTTCCCGTCGCGCCGCCCTTGTCATCCGATTCTGTCTCCGGTTCCGGCAGTCCGTCACCCTGAACGTCGAAGTCCCGTGGCAGGTTTGCATCGGCGATCTGGTCCTGGGGTGAAACGCTGTCCGGATCCGGCTCACCGGAGGCTTCTGCCTCGGCGCGTTCCTTCGGAGTAACCACGGGAGGCAGCGAATGCACGGGCCGGCTGTCCTTGGAAAGCCAGACGTGACGGGCGTCCCGCTTCCGGATGTCCTCGAAGACCTCTGCGATCTCCGCCTGGTTCAAGGTTTCGCGCTCCAGCAGTTCCAGCGCCAGCCGATCGAGGACGTCGCGGTTCTCCGTGAGGATTGCGTAGGCCTCGTCATGGGCGTTGTCGATGAGGCGGCGGACTTCCTCGTCAACGATGTAGGCGATGTGGTCCGAGTAGTTGCGCTCATGGCCCATGTCGCGTCCGAGGAACGGCTCACCGCCGCCCTGGCCCAGCTTCACCGAGCCGATGCGTTCGCTCATGCCGTACTGGGTGACCATCTTGCGCGCCGTGGAGGTTGCCTTCTCGATGTCGTTGGAAGCCCCCGTGGACGGGTCGTGGAAGACGATTTCCTCGGCCACGCGGCCGCCCATGGCGTACGCAAGCTGGTCGAGCAGTTCATTGCGCGTGATCGAATACTTGTCATCCGCCGGCAGCACCATGGTGTACCCCAGGGCACGCCCGCGCGGCAGGATGGTGACCTTGGTGACGGGATCGGTGTTGCGGAGAGCTGCCGCCACCAGGGCGTGGCCGCCCTCGTGGTACGCCGTGATCTTCCGCTCGAGTTCCTTCATCACGCGGCTGCGCTTCTGCGGGCCCGCGATGACGCGGTCGATCGCCTCATCGAGGGCGCGGTCGTCGATGAGCTGCGCGTTGGACCGTGCGGTCAACAGAGCTGCCTCATTGAGGACGTTGGCGAGATCCGCACCGGTGAAGCCCGGCGTCTTCTTCGCCACGGAGCGCAGATCCACGCCGGGGGCCATCGGCTTGCCCTTCGCGTGAACCTGGAGGATGCGCATCCGGCCACCCATATCCGGGGCCTCGACGCCGATCTGCCGGTCGAAGCGGCCCGGACGGAGCAGTGCCGGGTCCAGGACGTCAGGCCGGTTGGTTGCAGCGATGAGGATGACGTTGGTGTTGGCGTCAAAGCCGTCCATCTCCACCAGGAGCTGGTTCAGCGTCTGTTCACGCTCGTCATTGCCGCCGCCGACGCCGGCACCACGGTGGCGTCCGACGGCGTCAATCTCGTCCACGAAGATGATGGCCGGAGCGTTGGACTTGGCCTGCTCGAACAGGTCGCGGACACGCGAGGCACCCACACCGACGAACATTTCGACGAAGTCCGAGCCGGAGATTGAATAGAACGGCACGCCCGCTTCACCGGCAACGGCGCGCGCGAGCAGGGTTTTACCGGTACCGGGAGGGCCGTAAAGCAGCACGCCCTTGGGGATCTTGGCGCCCAGGGCCTGGAACTTGGCGGGCTCCTGCAGGAACTCCTTGATCTCGTGGAGTTCTTCCACCGCTTCATCGGCGCCTGCGACGTCATTGAAGGTGACCTGCGGCATGTCCTTGCTGATCAGCTTGGCCTTGGACTTGCCGAACTGCATGACCTTGGAGCCGCCGCCCTGCATCCGGCTGAGCAGGAACCAGAAGATGGCGCCCAGGATGAGGATGGGCAGGATCAGCCCGAGGATACTGGTGAACCAGTTGTTCTCGATGGGCTGGTCCGTGAAGCCGTCCACGTCGGAGGAGTTGATCGCCTCGACAACGAGTTCCCCGCGGTTGTTACTGAAGAGGAAGTAAACGCTCTGCCCGAGCTCCTCGTAGTCCTCACGGAGCGTGAGATCCACCCGGTTCTCGCCGTCGACAATCTTGGCCTGCTCCACCTGGTCATTCGCGAGGAGCTCCAGACCCACTTTGGTATCCACGCGCGAACCGCTGTTGTTGAAGACGGAGGGCAGGATCACCAGGAGTGCGACAACAGCCAGCACTATCCAGAAAATGGGTCCTCTGAAAATGTTCTTGAATTTCATTCAACTCAGGGCTGGATGCCCTGTCCCTCCTGCTTCATCAACCAAATAGCGCTGGTCCGTATAGCTGGTCTCCAGTGCAGTGCGCTCGAACAAGTACCAGCTTTACATCGTCTGCAGAATCCACGCACATGCGCAAAGGAAAGTTCCCTCTGGGCGTAGCGGATGGGCGCCCCAGCCCCTGAACCGGCTACTCGTAGACGTGCGGGGCGAGGGTTCCGATGAAGTCCAGGTTGCGGTACTTCTCCGCGAAGTCAAGGCCATAGCCCACCACGAACTCGTTGGGGATGTCATAGCCGACGTACTTCACATCGATGGTGACCTTCGCCGCTTCCGGCTTGCGCAACAGGGTGCAGATCTCAACGGACGCAGGCCCCCGGGAGAGCAGGTTTGCCTTGAGCCAGGAGAGGGTCAGGCCGGAGTCGATGATGTCCTCGACAATGAGTACGTGCTTGCCCATGAGATCCGTCTCCAGGTCCTTCAGGATCCGCACCACACCCGAGGACTGCGTGCCGGAGCCATAGGAGGATACCGCCATCCAGTCCATCGTGACGTGGGAATGCATGGCGCGCGCGAGGTCCGCCATCACCATGACGGCGCCCTTCAGGACTCCGACAATAAGGACGTCCCTGTCTGCGTAGTCCCGGTCAATCTCGGCGGCCAGTTCCTGGACCCGCTGCTGAATCTCTTCCTTGGTGTAGAGAACGTGCTTGAGGTCCGCCTGGACGTCGTGTGAATCCACCAATTACTCCCGGATTGAGGTTTTTGCCCGCGCCGTTCAGGACGGCTTGGGGTGGTTTTTCCTAAGGACAAGACTGCCATAGCTGGCGTCACCGTGGGGAACCCGGGGTCCACGCACCTGGCGATGGGCGCTGACCTTGCCGCCCAGCTGCACCGGGCCAGCCGATCCCTTCCTGCGCAGCAGGTTCTCCGCGGCGAGCAGCCGCTCGAAACTGGGCTGCACTCCACCGAGTTCGACGACGGCGAGCGCCAGCACGCGTTGGCGCAGCGCAGGCGGCAGGGCGCGCAGGGCATCCTCGCCCAAAAGGAGGCTGCCGTCGTCGTGCGTTGTCCTTAGCCGTGTGTACTCGGCGTAAGCGAGTTCGTCGAGGTAGGCGGCGTCCTGCGCGAGGATGCGTGAGGTGCGGTGGAGGGCTTCCACAATGCCGGGGCCGAGCGCGTCCTCAAGGTAGGGCAGCACCTGGGTGCGGACGCGGGAGCGGGTGAGGGACGGGTCGGCGTTCGTTGGATCGTGCCACGGGGCGAGCCCGCTGAATCGGCAGATCTCCTCGGTGTCGGACCGCCGGAGGCCCAGGAAGGGACGGAGGTAGACGCCCCTGCGCGCCGGCATGCCGCTCAGCGAGCGCGTTCCCGATCCGCGCGAGAGTCCGAGGAGCACCTGTTCCGCCTGGTCATCGAGGGTGTGACCGAGCAGGACGGCGCCGGCTGCGTGGTCTTCCACGGCTGCGTCGAGCGCGGCGTAGCGGGCTGTCCGGGCCGCGGCTTCCGGGCCCATCCCCCTGCTGGGCACCTCCACCCGCCGCACTTCGACCGGTTCGAGGCCGAGTTCCGTCAGTTGACCGCGCGCGGCTTCGGCCACTTCCGCGCTGTCAGGCTGCAGTCCGTGATCGACGACGACGGCGCCCACCCGGTACTGCCCGCTCCGTGCGAGGTGCGCCGTGGTCGCGGCGACGGCGAGTGAATCGGCGCCTCCGCTGCAGGCCACCAGGATCAGCGAGCCGGGAGGGACCTGCGCCTCATCCAGCGCTGCCCGCACCAGGTTTCGTGCCGTGCCGACAACCGGATTGAGGCGCGGCCGCCGGATCACAGCCCCATCCGGGCAACCCACTCCTGCGGTGCGTGGATCTCCTTCTCGGTGGGCAGGTTCTCGGCCCGCTCCCAGACGTGGTTGAACCCCTCCATGCCGACGGCGTCCACGACCGCGCGGACAAACTTGGCGCCGTCGCTGTACTGGCGCATCTTCGCATCCAGGCCCATCAGGCGGCGGATGAACTTCTCCACGGGGCCGCGGGTTTTACCGCGGGCGTTGAAACGGCGGCGGATCGTCTTCACTGTCGGCACAATGCTGGAGTCCACGGCGTCCATGACCACGTTCGCGTGGCCCTCGAGCAGGCTCATGACGGCGGTGAGATGGGACAGCCGGGCCTTGTCCTCGGGCTCCTGGAGCAGCGAGAGGATGCCGCCGTCGGAGGAGGGGACGCCGTCGTCGTCGTGCTTTTCTTTGTCTTGCTGGCCGCGGTTCGGCAGGGACTTCAGTGCGCCGCTGAGCCGTTCGGCGAGGGTATCGGCCTTGCCGGCCAGACCCACGGTGAGCTCGGAAATGTGCTCGAGCATATGGTCCTTCAGCCACGGCGCGGCGGCGAACTGGACGCGGTGGGTCTGCTCGTGGAGGCACACCCAGAGCCGGAAGTCCGCCGGGACAACGTTGAGTTCGCGCTCCACCGAGACGATGTTCGGCGCAACCAGCATCAGGCGGCCGCCCTTGCCCTGGCCGGAGGGTCCGAACGGATCATACTGCCCCAGCACCTTGCTGGCGAGGAACGCGAGGATCGCGCCCATCTGCGCGCCCGTGATGCTGCCGCCGAGTGCTGCGTTTGCCGCCTTCAACTGCTCGGCCTTGGTGCGCATCAAATGCTCAATTGCCGGCGCCATGAGCACCTTGAAGCTCTGCGTGTTGGCTTTCGCCCAGGATGCGCGGTCCACGATCACCAGGTCAGAGTCCCGCAGGTCCCGCGCGGCCTCAAGCCCGGTGATTCGGTGGACATGTTCAACGGAGAGGTCGGCGAGCTCACGGAGATTTTCGACGACGGCGGCAACCTCCCCTGGGCTTAGCTTTGGGCCGGGAGGGGCCAGTTTCGCGGCGCTGCTGGCGGCCAGATCCCAGTTGACGAGCTGAATAGGAGTGCTGCTGTCCATGCTGACCATTCGACCACACTAGTCTGGGAGGTCGCTTGCGGGCGCCCTCGAACGATTCCGTGCAGGTGTGAGGGGATGAGGTGCGTGTCGCGGCGAGACACGCCGCTCCTCAGAGGTCCGTAGACGGCAAACCTGCATGGAATCAGCCGGGAATGCTGGCCGGAATTGGGCGGCGATGGCAACCCCCAGGCTACCGGCAGCCGCACCCTGCGAGGACGGCGGCCGCGGCGTCGACGGCGTCCCGTGCCGGCGCGGTTGTACCGTCCAGCCCGCTGGCGATGAAGGAGAACACGAGCAGCCGCCCGTCCGCCGAAACCACGTAGCCGCTCAGGGCAGTGACGGCGTTCAGCGTCCCGGTCTTGGCACGCACGAGGCCGGCGCCGGCGAAGGTGGGGGCGTCGTCGTCGTTATAGCGGCCCGCCAGCGTCCCCGAAAGGCTGGCTATCGGCAGCCCGTGCAACACGTGGCGCAGGGCGCGGTTGTCACTGCGAAGCAGGATCCGCACGACGCCGGCGAGCTGCTGCGGCGTGACCCGGTTGCGTGGGGAGAGGCCTGACGCGTCCCCGAACACCATGCCCTCAGTCTCCAGTTCGAGACCGTTGATGACCTCCGCGATCGTTTCGAGTCCACCACCGAACGACGCCGGCGGCCCGCTCGCCTCCGCGGCAAGCCTGGCCAGGACCTCCGCGAGGTAATTGTCCGAGGTGAGGAGCATGTGCTCGACCTGTTCCTCGACGGTGGCGGATTCGACCGCGGCAACAAGCGTTGCCTCCTCTGGGGCGGCCTGGCGTTCAATACCTTCGACGACCTCGATGCCTTCACTGATCAGTGCTTCCCGGAAGGAGGCAGCAGCCGCCAGGGCGGCATCGTCTGCGCGCGCGCCGCCCTGCTTCGACTCATCCAGCCAGGAGGAGTTGATGGCGAGCGGGTAGATGGGCGCAATCTCACCGGCCTGGATGTCGCCTTCCTGCCAGCTCGCGTTCAACACCGGTCCTACGAAGAGGGTGTCGTCGAGGACCAGCTGATAGGGACCGCCGCCCGTGAGTGCCTCGGCGGTCCTGGCTGCAAGCGTGGCAAGGCCCGCGCGCCCCACGATGGCCTCCGGGTTGGACTCCCCCGAGCCCAACAGGGCATCTCCGCCCGCCTTCAACACCAGCACGTTGCCTGTGCCGGCGCGGTGGACTGAGGTGGTGAGGCGCCGGTCCGGATCGATCCTGGCCAGCACGGCGGTGGCCGTAAGCAGTTTGATGTTCGACGCCGGTAACTGCAGTTCGGCGCCGCCCTGATCGAAGAGGGACTCACCCGTTGCCGCGTCAAGGACGACGCCGGTCACCGGTGTGCCTCCCGGGACCTGCAGTGCCTCGTTGAGCAGCGGCGCGAGTACTTCCGGCGCCGGCATCGGCGCGCCGGAATCGAGGCGGCTGACGAGCGTTGGCGCCGCGACCTCCTCGGGAGCCTGCTGGATGGCCGGGACACTCGGTTCGGGCTCCGGAGCACGCTCCTGGAGCGCCTCTGCGAGCTGGGGCCCATAGTGGACGCCGAAGGGAACCGCGAGAACGCCAAGGACCACGACGAGCAACATCGCCGTGAGCACCCGCGTGCTGCGCTTCAATGGAGTCCTCTCGGGGCATTTGCAATGGGTATGGGCGAACAGCGCGGTCACGGAATCGGTGATGTACACGCCCGGCCTATATCTTTAACAGTAGACCGGGCCGTGTCCGGATCTTGTCCGATCTCTCACGCGCCCATCCAGTTCCTTTCCCTGACAGCAGGAGTTCCCATGTCAATGAAGCTCGACGTCACGATCGAGATCCCCAAGGGATCGCGCGTCAAGTACGAGATCGACCACGAGACCCACCGCCTCCGCCTTGACCGCGTGCTCTTCACTTCGATGCAGTACCCCACGCACTACGGCTACTTCGAGAACACGCTCGGCGAGGACGGCGATCCGCTGGACGCACTGGTGCTGCTGCAGGACTTTGACCTTCACCCGGGCGTCCTGGTGGAGTCCCGCCCCATCGGCGTGTTCAACATGGTCGACGACGGCGGCGGCGACGCCAAGGTGCTCTGCGTCCCCGTTGACGCGCGTTTCGATCACATTCAGGACATCAAGGACGTTTCGCAGTACCTGCTGGACGAAATTGAGCACTTCTTCCGCAAGTACAAGGACCTTGAGCCGGGCAAATGGGTTGAGGCTGCGGACTGGGACGGCCGGGAGGCCGCTGAGGCAGAAGTGGAGGCGTCCCTGAAGCGCTTCGAAGCCCTCGGTGAAGCGAGCGAAGAGGACGAGCCCCAGGGCCGTTCGGTTGAGACTGACGCTGACAACGCCGACAACGAGCCGCAGGGCCGCTAGAGACCAGTACGACGGCGCGCGGGTGGGTGCGCGCCGTCGTCGTACTGCGAAGTCAGAAGGGGAACCATGAGCCAGTCCACCCAAGAGAAGCCCCTTCCTCCGTGGCGTCACGGGAAGTTCGCCGACGGCCGGCCGTTCGTTGAGGCGACGAGCGGCCAGCGGGTGGGCAAGTACGCACTCGATGTGCTGGTGATTCTGGTCCTGTTTGTGGTGCTTTTCTTTGTGCTCGCTATCATTTCCGGAGCAGCGGGACTGTCCAGTGACGCCGGCGCCGGGATCGCGTTCGGCGGAGGATACGCGTTGAGCGCACTCGGCTACGGATTCGTCGCGGGATTCTCGCGGACGCTCGGCGCAAAGGCCGCCGGGGTGCGCAATCTCCGCTACCGGGACGGCAAGCCGATGGGACCGCTCCAGAGCGCCTGGCGGATGCTCGCGCTTGCACTGTTCTGGCCGTTTATTCTCTTTGGCGTGGTGGTGAGCCCGCTGAGCGGCTCACTGGGAATCAGCGCGAACAAGACCCGCTTCCGCAGCTTCGTGGTGGCTGACGTCCGCACCCGCTGACTTATAGCGGCTCCATGGGGAGCGCTGCCCATGGCACCGAGCGGTGAGTGTTGGGTAGGTTCAAAACCTGTTCTCAGCAGTCTCACCAAAGGGCCCATATGTCGGAATTACTCGGCGCCAACGTCGAAGAGCTTGAATCGCTCGCGGAGCGTTTCTCGCAATCGGCCGAGACTCTGCGTGGCATCCGGTCCACGCTGACCGTCGGCGTCATCAACAACGCCGGATGGGCAGGCCCTGACGCCGAGTCCCTTCGCTCCTCCTGGGACAGCCACCAGATGGCCATCATGCTCGCGGCCAACACCCTCGATCGCGGCTCACGCGACCTCCTTGAGCAGGCGCGGCAGCAGGAGACCGCCAGCGACGCCGGGTCGGGAGCCATCGGGGGATCACCCGGAGCGCCGGGGTTCCCAGGGACACCTGCGAGTAACACGGACGAGGACTTCAGCATCTGGGAAGCCCTCGGGCAGGTGGCCGGCTTCGGGCTGGACATCAACAAGATGTTCAAACTCTCCGACATCCAGAAGTTCATTGCGAACTCCCGCATTCTCGACATCACGGACATGCGGAACATCTCGCTGGCGACCGAGTTCCTCGACGAGACCTCGAAGTTCACCAAATGGTCGCGATTCGCCGGTCCGCTGCTGGCGCCCCTTGGAATCGTGGGCGGCATTCACGACGTCTTCAACCCCGAGCACGAAGGCTGGCGGGGCGTCGGTGACAGGGTGGCCGGCGGCGTCGGCGCGTTCGCTTCGGGCGGTACCCTACTCCTGGCCGCAGGAGCGCTGGGACCGGTGGGGGCCGCCGTCGTCGTCGGGGCAGGTCTGGCGGCGGGTGCATGGGCCCTCGGCAATTACGTCTATGACAACTGGGACAACATCACTGAATGGACGTCGAACGCGTGGGATGCAACTACGGACTTCGTGGGCGACACGTGGGACGGGGCTACCAACATCGCAGGTGACGCGTGGGAAGGTGCCACGGACCTGGCCGATAGTGTCAGTGAAGGTGTCGGCGATTTCGTTGAGGATCCGATCGGATCAATTGGAGGACTGTTCTCATGACCGCGCAGCCAATCGAGTGGACCACCCGCGATGTGGAGAGCGCACGCAAGGTCCTGGCGCTCTCATTCGAGGAGAGCGAGGACCTTCCCACGCTCACTGACGAGGAGATCGTGGCGCTGGATGGGATCGAGCGCGACCAGTTCGTTGCACTGCCGTTCCTTGAGAAGCATGAAGAGCAGAAGTACCTCGCGGCCACCGTCGCCTTGCGGTCCCTGATGTCGAAGGGCATCGCGTTTCCGGTGGTTGAGGAGGGCTACAACGAGCCCACCCGTCTCAACGCCACCGAACCCGTCACCGGAATAATGACCCTGCGCCGCACGGCAAGCCGCATTGTCACCGGGCAGCGGACGTCCCAGGCCGGGCGGCACTGGCTTTTTGCCTACATTCACGACGAGATCGTGTTGGAAGAAGAAGTGAACGACGGCGGCATCCACGGCTTCGTGGTCTACCCCGCTTCCCGCCTGGCCGAGCGGCTCGCTGTGCTTGGCGACCCGGAGCAGGTCGCCACTAGCGACGGCGAACCCGTGGTGCTTGCGCGCGAAGAGTTCGAGAAGTCCGGTGCACCGATGCTGGAGCAGAGCCGTGCCGTTACGGTTTACACCGGCGCTTCGGGCGGTGCGGACACGTTCACCAACCTCACCGTGTACACCGGTGCGGACTCCGTAAAGACGCTCTCGGCTGTTGAAAGAGACGGCGCTGTGGACTTCACCATCGCAGAGGTTTCCGGGGCATCGCTGCGGGCTGCACTGCAGTCCGTTGTGGATGACCCTTCCGAATCAACGTAAATCGGTTGATTCGGCGTTGCCCTCCGGCATACTGGGGGCATGCTGTTCGTGGTGACCATCAACCAGCGCGATTCCCGCGAGGTGGGTGACCTCGTGCCCGAGCTGCTGCGGGAGTTTCGGTTCCTTGACGCCGTCGTGCCCTTTCAGCGCTCCGTCGGCGATGAGCTTCAGGGCGTTGTGGACAGCGCCGTTGCCGCGGTGGACGTGGCGTTGAAGGCGATCCGGTTCCGGCGTTGGCACGTGGGCATCGGCGTGGGTGAAGTGCACACGCCCCTGCCGGAGCGGATTGTTGACGCTGAGGGTTATGGCCTCGTGTACTCGCGGCGGGCGGTGAACCGCGCGCAGAAAACCGGCGAGCGCATTCCCCTGGCAGTCGAGGGACCCGATTCCGAAATCGCGGCCGAAGCAGAAGCAGTGCTGCGGCTGCTGGGTCAGATCGTGTACACGCGCACGGAAGCGGAATGGAACGTGCTGGACCTGCTGACGCCGGGCGCACGCGGTCAGCAGAAGTTCATTGCGCAGGAGCTGGGCATCACCACGCAGGCGGTGAGCAAGGCCGTGATCCGATCACACTGGGTCGAGGAGTGGGCCACGCGGCCGGCAGCAGCGCGGCTGCTCGATCTCGCGTACGGGCCGGTGGCGCTGCCGCCGGCCGCGCTCGCGTACTAGCGCTCCTCGGACCCGCGCTTGGTGAGTGAGCGCAGGACCTTGGCGGCGCCGTCGTCGTACACCGACGCCGTTACCTCCGACGCTGCGGCCTGAACCTCATCCGGCGCCTGGCCCATGGCAACGCCGCGCGCGGCCCAGGACAGCATCTCGATATCGTTGCGACCGTCGCCGATCGCGACGGTGTGCGAAGGGTCGACGTCGAGGCGCCTGCGGACAAGCTCCAGCGCGCTTGCCTTGGTGACTCCCGACGCCGCGATGTCCAGCCACGCCGTCCAGCCCACCGAGTAGGTGACACCGTGCAGGCCGATGGTTTCGACGGCGTTGCCGAACTCCTCGGCGGTGCTGTCGGTGCTGAAGACCACCACGCGGACGGCACGGGCCCGAAGCATGCGCTCGAAGTCGACACTCTCGGCTTCCGCACCGAAGCTCGCGTCCTGGAAGCGCTCGGTGGAGAGGAATTTGCCCTGGTCGTCCTCGAGCGCGAACTTGGCCGTCGGCAGGCTCTTGCGGAGTGCAACGAGCGCCGGTTTGGGATCGAAAACCACCCGGTTGACGATCTCGTAGCCGTCGTCGAACGCGTCCACGTCGATGCGGAGGGTAACGCCGCCGTTGGAGCACACAGCGTGGCCCCTGGTCAGGCCGATCTTTTCGATGATGGGAAGCGTGGCACCCAGTGAACGGCCGGTGGCGATCACTACGTCGTGGCCGGCGTCGACGACGGCGGCAGCGGCTGCGCGCACCTCGTCCGACATTTGTCCCTCGTGGTCAACGAGCGTTCCGTCGACGTCGAGTGCGACCATCTTCCGTGTTGTCTTCTGCTGGTCATCGATGCCAGCGTGAAATGTAGTTGTCATCATCTAAGTGAACCAGAAGTGGCCTACGCGCAGGTAGGGAACAGGTCACAGCTTGGCCAACGTGAGGTTACGGCCAAGGGCCGATGGGCGTGAATCAGCAGCCCCGTTAGCGCCCCGGTTTCCGTAGCTTCGCCGACGTCTTCCTGCGATGCGTTGCGGCTTGTTGGACGCTATACGGACCAGCGACACCGTAACGGCTGGGTCGGTGCGCCGAAACGCGTCAGTTGAGCCGTAGTGCTTCGAACGACGACGGGGCACCTTCCGGCCGCACCGCCGCCGCGCGTGCGCCTGGCCGCAGCACTATCGAGCGCGGCGCACCTTTCCTCAACAATCGGTGTATTTCGTGCGCCTTATCCACATGATCCCTCAATCCCGAGCGCCGGAGCAGCGTATACCTCATCCTCGAGAACATGGATCTACCTCGGTTGCTGGTAAGTGCGGACCTCGAGAAGCTCGGTCAGGACAGCAAGGTGTTGCGGAGGCAACGCGACGCCGGAAAACTCACCCGAGTCCGCCGCGGAGTCTATGTCACCACCGCATCTTGGCGAGAGCTTCAACCCGATGACAAACATAGGCTCCTCGCCCGCGCCCTAACGACGACAGCCATTCACTCACCCCGCTTCTCCCACGGATCCGCAGCAATCCTCCTCGGCATTCCCCAGCGGTCGACTCCCCCTCAGCTTGTCTGTTCCCATACCGACCGGGGCGGCAGGAGCCGTTATGGCGTGGTCCGACGGTCGTCCCGTGAACATCAGCGATTTATCACGCTGGACGGGATCACTCTGACTGACCGCTTGACCACGCTGCTGGACGTCGCCGGCGACGGTGAGTTCGAGAATGCGGTGATCGCCTGGGACTTCTGCCTCAATCGCGAGCGCTCCGGCCGTTCCGGGGTGTCGAGATCGGTGCTGCAACGAGCGGTCAACAACTTGCCGGCCGGGGCGTTCAGTCGGCGATGCAGTGCCGTGCTCGACTTCACCATCGACAATTCCGGCTCAGTAGGCGAATCCCTCAGCCGCGCAGTTATCTATAAGCTCGGCTTCCCGGCGCCAACGGTGCAACAGGTCTTTCACGACTCCGCTGGACGCCACATTGCAACGACAGACTTCTATTGGAAGCATGCTCGGCTGGTCGGCGAATTCGACGGCCGCGCCAAGTACGCAAGTGACGAGTATCTGCGCGGCGCGGCGCCCCACAGTGTGGTGGTGGCTGAGAAGATACGCGAGGACAAAATCCGTGCAAAGGGAGAACGGGTGGTTCGGTGGCTCTGGGAAGACGCCGATGATGCAGAGCGCCTGCGGTCGCTGCTGATGCAGGCTGGACTGCAGCAGTCCTACCGTCGCTTAGCACCCGGGCGGTGGCGACCGGCTGCGTAAGCGCGGAGCTTCGGCGGACAACGGGCGGGCGGCAATCCGTCGTCGTCGTTCAAGCCTCACTTCTGCAACGCACTACGGCGTTTTTGACGCGTTGCGGACCAGGGACACCGTAACGACAGGGTCGATCGGCCGAAACGCGTCATTTGAGCCGAAACGCGTCAGGAAACCGAGTCAAGCCAGGGCAGGCCGAGCACCAACCCCCGCCGAACCAATCCGCGCCGATGCAGAACTCGGCAGACGACCCTAAAGCACCGGGAGCACGTCCATCCCACCCAGGTACGGACGCAACGCGGCGGGCACATTCACCGATCCGTCGGGATTCTGGTGGTGCTCAAGGATTGCTACGAGCCAGCGGGTGGTCGCGAGTGTGCCGTTCAGTGTGGCCACCGCCCGGGTGGACTTGGCACCGGCCACCCGCTCACGGATGTTCAGGCGCCGGGCCTGAAAGCTTGTGCAGTTTGAGGTAGAGGTCAGTTCACGGTAGGCGTTCTGGGTGGGAACCCACGCCTCACAGTCGAACTTCCGGGCAGCGGACATCCCCAGATCCCCGGCCGCGGTGTCGATAACCCGGTACGGCAGCTCGACCTTGGCCAGCATCTCCTCCTCCCAGGCGAGCATCCGCTCATGCTCTGCATAGGAATCTTCCACCGTGGTGTAGGAGAACATCTCCACCTTGTTGAACTGGTGGACGCGGATGATTCCGCGGGTGTCCTTGCCGTGGGATCCGGCCTCTCGCCGGTAGCACGATGACCAGCCTGCGTAACGCAGCGGGCCATTACTCAGGTCCACGATCTCGTCCGAGTGGTACCCGGCCAGGGCAACCTCCGAGGTGCCAGTCAGGTAAAGGTCATCCTCGGCGACCCGGTAGATCTCGGCGTCATGCTGGACATCGAAACCGGTGCCCTGCATGGTCTCTGGGCGCACCAGGGTAGGAGTAATCATTGGTGTGAAACCGGCTGCCACGGCCTGATCCATTGCCATGTTCAGCAACGCAAGCTCAAGCCGGGCACCAACACCCTTCAGGAAGTAGAACCGTGAACCGGAAACCTTGGCGCCGCGCTCCATGTCTATCGCGCCGAGCAGCTCGCCGATCTCGAGGTGGTCCCGCGGCTGAAAGTCGAACTCCCGTGGGGCTCCAACTGTCTTGACGACAGTGAAGTCATCCTCACCGCCGGCGGGCACGCCGTCCAGGATGGCGTTCGGAAGCCGCCGCAGCAGGGCCTCAGATTCAGCCTTCGAAGCCTCCGCCTCACCCGCAGCGGCCTTGACGGAAGCAGCCAGTTCCTTCACCTCGGCCAGCAGCGACTGCTTTTCCTCGCCCTGCGCCTTGGCAACGCGCTTGCCATACACGTTCTGCTCCGCTCTCAGGGTCTCGGCGCTGGTGACCGCCTCACGACGCCTGGAGTCCGCGGACATGATCGCGTCAACAAGAGACTCATCCGCGCCCCGTGAGCGCTGCGAGAGGCGGAACTTTTCAGGATTGTCGCGAAGTTCGTTTACGTCGATCACCCACCAAGACTACCCAATTCGGGCTGCGCGCTAAGGACCCGGGCCGGGAAGGATATTCTTGTGAAATCATGCCCCTCGAGTGGATCATCGCCGCCCTGGCCGTCATAGCCGCAGCCGCGTCAGCGTTCAGCTGGTGGGGGGTACGTAAGCTGCGCCGCGAACGCCTCCCAGCGCCGCAGATCAACCCTGCATCCATTCAGACAACGGGAGACCGGCAGCGCGTTGCCCTCATCCTGAACCCCGTGAAGCTGGGTGCGGGCCTCGCGCGCGAGCAGGTCGAACAGGCCTGCTCCGACGCCGGCTGGGACCCCCCGCTGGTCCTTGAAACCACCGTGGCCGAGCCGGGCACCACCCAGGCGCACCAGGCGGTGAAGGAAGGGTACGACGTCGTCCTCGCCGCCGGCGGCGACGGCACCGTCCGCGCCATCGCGCCGGCGCTGGTCCATAGCAGCGCCTCCCTTGGCCTGCTTCCCCTCGGCACCGGAAACCTGCTGGCACGCAACCTCGGCATCGCGGTGAACGACGTTCCCCGCAGCGTGCGCCAGGCGCTGCACGGCGCGGGACGGCGCATCGATATGGGTCGGGTCGAGCTGCGGAACGAACGCACCGGCGTAAACGGCCAGCACACGTTCCTGGTCATGGGAGGTGTGGGCCTTGACGCCATTGTTGTCGCGGCCACCCGGGACGCGCTGAAGAAGAAGCTCGGCTGGCTCGCGTACAGCGAGGCCGGCATGCGGAGCCTGCCGGGCAAGCGTCAACGGATGACGATCAGCATCGACGGCGGCGCGTGGCAGACCCGGAAGGTCCACAGCGTGCTCTTCGCCAACTGCGGGAAACTGCCCGGTGGGATCACGTTCGTACCGGACGGAACAATTGACGACGGCTTCCTCGACGTCATCATCACCAGCCCCCGCAGCATCCTCGGTTGGCTCTGGGTTGCGGCGAAGATCGTGTTCCGGCACCCGGGCCCGATTCCCGTGATCACCTACCACCAGGTAAAGCGGGTGGACGTGAAAGTTTCCGAGGCGACCGGCACCCAGCTCGACGGCGACACTTCCGGCGACGTGACTTCCCTCAGTGTCGAGGTAGTCCCCGGCGCACTGATGGTCCGGGTGCCTGGGAGGGCAACCGGACCATCAGTGGGAATGTTCAGCAGTTCAACGGAGCGCTAGCGACGATCGCTTTCATCCGCTGCGCCATCCTGCAGGGACGGCACGGAGTCGACGTCGGTGTACTCGCCTTCCACCTCGGCGTCATTGTCGGAAACGCCGTCGGCGTCTGTGTACTCACCTTCCGTCGGGGCGTCCTGGCCTTCGGTGTAGCCGCCGTCGGAATTGGCAGTCTGCGCGCCGGTGTACCCACCGGTAGTGCCTGACGCCCCTCCCGCTTCGGGATCAGCGTTCTGGGCCTGGCTGTTGATGAGCTGCTGCTCCTCGGCGAAGCGCAGGTCATTCCCCTGGTCCCCGGCGTCACCGTGCCAGTTCGGGTCCGACGTAGCTCCGTCTCCCTTGTTGGGGTTCACGTTCTCCTGTGGCTGCTCACTCATGGTGCCTGCCTTTCCTTCAAGGTTCGCGCCTCTGGCCGGACGCTCACCATCAGCCTACTTACCAACGTGGTGCAGCAAAAGGATTCTCACTCTTTAAGCAGCTCGCGAACAGCCTTCTCCGATGCTGAGTAGCTGCCTACCGGTATGACTTCTCCGGACATGAAGCGGTCGACCAGACGGGGATCCACGTAGGAACTGCGCGCAATTGCGGGAGTATTCCCAAGGTGGTCGGCCACCGAACGCATAGTCGCCGCCACTGCCTTCTGCCTGGCCGTGCGGCTGGTTGCTTTGAGGTCCATCCGTGCCAGTTCCATTGCCGCAACTACGGTTGCCTGCCAGGTCCGGAAGTCCTTGGCCGTGAAGCCGCCGCCGGTGACCTGCCGGAGGAATTCGTTGAGTTGGCCTGCTTCGACGTGATGCCAGGAGCCGTCTGACGTCCGGTAGGCCAGCATGGTGTCTGCACCTTCCCGCCGCAGCATGGGGCGGAGCGCGGCTGCCAGGTCGGAGTCCTCGATAGTGCTGTCCCACTGTTGGCCGCTCTTACCCGGAAACTGCAGCGTAATGACAGAACCGCTGATCTTCACGTGTTCCACCTGGAGCGTGGTTACTCCGAAAGAGCCGTTCTCCGTCGCGTACTGCGCGGACCCGATTCGAAGGGCTCCGGAATCCACTATCCGCAGGGCGGCGGCGAAGGCGCGCTCCCTTTCACTACCGTTTGCTCGAAGGTGCCCGGTAATGACCCGCCTGGCGCTGGGGAGGCGCTCACCGAAGTCCAGCGCACGGTCGAACTTCTCCCGGTCCTTCTTCTCCCGCCAGGCCTCGTGATAGATGTACTGGCGGCGGCCGGCGTCGTCGGTCCCCAGCGCCTGAATATGCCCGTTGGGGTATGGGCTGATCCAGACGTCGCGCCAGGCCGGTGGAATGACAAGGTCCTTCACCCGTTCCAGCTCGTCGGGAGCCAAGGGTTTACCCTCCTGGTCCCGGTAGCTGAAGCCCTTCCCATGACGGCGGCGCGTATACCCGGGCTTGTTGCAGTCACTGCGTCGAAGTCGTGGCAAGTTACCTCCCGGGTTGGAGCACTGCAGGGAAAACTAGCCTACGTCCTCCGAACCCGGTTCGGCGGCGCGCAAGAGGGATTCGACCCAGGCGTGCGCGGCCTGGAAAGCCTGGTCAGTGGTGTGCCGCCCAACTTCGTATTCACGGCGGTCGGCCCGCGCGTAGGACCCCAGGAACCGCAAGCCTGGACTGATCCGGTGCAGACCCTGCAAGGCATCCGCCACCCGGGCGTCCGCCACGTGGCCGTCAGCATCGATGCTGAAGAAGTAGTCACCGAGGAAGAGGCCCGTGGGCCGGGATTCGATGCGGCTCAAGTTGACGCCGCGGGCGGCGAACTGGTCCAGGATCTCCATCAGTGCGCCCGGATGGTCCTCCGGCAGCGGGATTACAAGCGTTGTCTTGTCGGCTCCCGTGCGCGCCGGCAGGATGTCCGGCTTGCTTACGAGGATGAACCGGGTGACGGCATCGCCAACGTCCCCAATGTGGTCAGCGATGACGCGGAGCCCAAGCCGCTGCGCCACCAGCGGTGAGCAGATCGCGGCGTCGTGGGCGGCGTCGTCGTCGAGCAGGGCGTGGGCGGCGGCAGCCGTGGAGGAGGACGGGACATATTCCGCTTCTGGAATGTTCTTTTCGGTCCACCCGCGGCACTGCGCCCAGGCGTGGCCGTGGGTTGCGACGAACCGGATGTCCTCCAGGTCGATGCCCGGGCGCGCCACCAGGACGAACGAGATCGGCACCAGCACTTCGCGGATGATCCGCAGCGGATCACCGCCCGCGATCGCATCAAGCGTTGCTGAGACTCCGCCCTCCACGGAGTTCTCGATGGGAACCATGGCGGCCCGCACGCGACCGTCCCTAACGAGATCCAGGGCGGCGTTCACCGTCGTCGCGGGGACGCGCTCTGCGGAATCGGCGCCGGGAACCTGCAGCAGCGCGGCTTCGGTGAATGTTCCCTCAGGGCCGAGGTAGGCGTAGGAGCTCATAGGACGCGTGGCTCACTGTCGGTCTCGGAGACCATGGGTTTCGAGGCCTCAACCCAGGCGTCCATTCCGCCGCGGACATTGAACGCCGAGTACCCGTTACCCACAAGCCACTCGGTCACGCGGAAGGACCGTCCACCGGTACGGCAGATGACATGCAGGTCCTCATCCGGGTCAAGTTCATCGAGGCGCGCCGGAATCTGGTCCACCGGGATGTGCAGTGCACCCTCGATGTGGCCGGCCTCCCACTCGTAGTCCTCCCGCACATCGAGCACGGTGGTGTTCTCGCCGATGGCGTCTACGGGCACGTCGTCACTCATGGTCATCACTTCCGTCTGTAGCCGGTCCTCAGAACTGCATCCAAGCCTATAGTGGAGGCGAACCCAGCCCACAACGATCGCATAGGGGTGCCCATGCCCGCTGACCAGCCCACCATCCTTGCCACCTCCGGCGGCTACCAGCGCGGGAAGCGCGTGGATGTTGAGTTCAACTCACTGATCCACCACGCCGTCGAACTGGCAGGGGTCTCCGGAAGGGCCCCGCGCATCACCCATATCGGGACGGCCGGCGGGGATTCGCGCGAGTGGAACTTTCGCTTCACCGAGGCGGCGCGACTAGCGGGCTTCGAGTCGACGTGTCTGAACCTCTTCACCATGCCGAACGTCGAGGATATGGAAGCTCACCTGCTGGAACAGGACGTGGTGTGGGTCAATGGCGGATCAGTGGTCAACCTTCTGGCGGTCTGGCGGGCTCACGGTCTGGACGGGATGCTGCGCCGGGCCTGGGAATCGGGGGTGGTGCTCAGCGGTGTGTCCGCGGGCTCGCTGTGCTGGTTCCAGGGCGGCGCGACCGACTCCTTCGGGCCGGAGCTGAGGCCGGTCACCGACGCGCTCGGGTTCCTGCCGTACGGCAACGGCGTCCACTACGACTCCGAGGAGCAGCGGCGCCCCTTGATTCACAAGATGGTCTCGGACGGCCAACTCGGCGAAACACACTGTACCGACGACGGCGTCGGGCTGGTCTACGCGGGCACCCGCCTGGTGAAGGCGGTCTCTGAAGTGCCGGGCAAGGGTGCGTACATCGTTCAGGCGCGTGCGGGCGAGAGCGTGGACGCCGTCGCTGTGGAGGAACGCATCGAGCCCCGGCTACTGGATGCACCCGCATGAGTGAGCTCCACGAGCTGACGGCGCTCCAGCAGCGGGACGCCCTACGGAGCGGCGAGTTGAACGCTCGGGAGCTGACCGGGCACTACCTCGATCGCATCGGTGCCTTGAATCCAACGCTCGGCGCGTTCATCACCGTCACCGCCGAGACAGCCCTCGCCGAGGCCGCCGCAGCCGACCAGCGACAGGTCAGCGGCGATGAACTCTCCCCGTTGCACGGCCTGCCGCTCGCGCACAAGGACCTGGCCGACGTCGTCGGCGTCGTCACCACCCATGGGAGCGCTGCGCTGGACCGAGCGGTGGCGCTTAGCGACTCGCCGCTGGTTTCCGTGCTGCGGAGGGCCGGCGCGATCAGCCTTGGAAAGACGCAGGTTCCCGAGTTCGGCCTGAGCTGCTACAGCGAGAACCTGATCGCACCGCCGTCGCGTAATCCGCTGGATCCCGCGCTGAGCTCCGGGGGCTCCTCCGGGGGAAGCGCCGCGGCGGTGGCGGCCGGCATGATTCCCTTCGCTCCGGGGACCGACGGCGGCGGCTCCGTCCGGATCCCAGCGGCGGCAACGGGGCTGATCGGCCTCAAACCCAACCGCGGCCGCGTCCCGTCCGGATCCGGGCAGAGCGACCTCGGCCAGTTCGTGGTGGCCGGTCCTCTCGCGAGGACGACGGCGGATGCCGCCCTCCTGCTCGATGCCATGGTGGATGAACCGAACTACCACGCCACCAGCGCCGCCGCGCATGGGCCGTTCCTCGACGCGGTGCTGCGGGCGGAGGGAAGGTACCGGATCGGCGTGAGCACCGCCTCGCCGTTCGCTGAGGCCTTCCCCATCGCGCTCGACGACAACGCGCAAGGCGGCTTCGAGGCGGGGCTGAAAGCGCTCACCGCCGTCGGGCATGACGTCATCGAAGCTGACCTGCGGTACGACGGGCGGTACCACGAAGCGTTCCAGACAGTGTGGACGGCGGGCCTCGCGGTCGCCCGCATCCCGGCCAGCCGGGAACCCGACCTGACAACGCTGACGCGCACGCTCCGTCGTCGTGCGCAGGAGCGGACTGCGACTGACCTGGCCGCCGCCGTCGATATCCTGCGCCAGTTCGAACAGGACACGATCGAGCAGTACGCGGCGTTCGACATGATCGCGACGCCGGCGCTCGGCATGAGCCCGCGGCCCATCGGTTGGTACACGGATGCCGACGCCGACACCGACTACATGCGCCAGTGCCAGTACTCGCCCTACACGTCGATGGTGAATGTGTGTGGGCTGCCCGCGATTTCCGTGCCCGTATTCACCACGGCTGCCGGTCTGTCGATGAGCATCCAGTTGATCGGCCAGCCCAGCGCCGAGGCTTCCCTGCTTGCGGTTTCCGCGCAGCTCGAGGAGCACCTTCGGGGAAACCAAAATCCATCAGGATAACTGTTCGATCGGGGTTTGGATATGACAGTCCGAAATGTGACTGGCAACATGGAGTAAATGAGTACAACTCCAGGTAGTACCGCCAACCCGGCGGAAAAGACATTCTTCGGTCATCCCCGGATGCTCGCCCACCTCTTCAGTCTTGAGGTCTGGGAGCGGTTCTCGTTCTACGGAATGCAGGCCATCCTTGCCCTCTATATGTACTTCGAGGTTACCGACGGCGGTCTGGGCATTGAGCAGTCACTCGCGCTCACCCTCGTTGGCGCCTACGGCGGAAGCGTCTACCTTTCCACAATCCTCGGCGCCTGGCTCGCCGACCGGATCCTCGGATCCGAGCGGGTCCTCTTCTATTCCGCAGTCATGATTATGCTTGGCCACATCTCGCTGGCAGTGCTGCCCGGCGCCGTTGGACTCACAGTCGGTCTTGCCCTAGTCGGAATCGGATCGGGTGGCCTGAAGGCAAACGCTACCTCGCTCGTTGGAACCCTCTATAAAGAGGGCGACGAGCGCCGCGACGCCGGCTTCTCGATCTTCTATATGGGCATTAATCTTGGGGCTCTCTTCGGTCCGCTACTCACCGGGTACCTCCGAGACACAGCCGGTTTCCACTGGGGCTTCGGGGCTGCCGCTGTGGGTATGGCCATCGGCCTCGTCCAGTATTCATTCGCTCGGAAGGGATTCTCCGAGGACGCCCACATCGTTGAGAACCCACTTCCGCGCTCTCAGTACGGACGCTGGATTGGTATCGCCGTGGGCGCCGTCGTTCTGATCGCGATCGCCCTCATGCTCGGCTGGATCTACCCGGGCAATCTCGCGACCATTATGGCCTGGGCTGCGATCCTTGCTGCGGTCGCCTATTTTGTGATCATCCTGACCAACAAACACGTTTCGCACGTCGAACGTCGACGCGCGACTGCGTTCATTCCGCTGTTCATTGCCGGCGCGGCGTTCTGGGCGTTATACCAGCAGCTGTTCACGCTAATCATCGTGTATTCGGAAGAGCGCGTGGACCGTATTGTGTTCGGCTTCGAGATCCTGCCGGAGTGGATCATTTCGTTCGTGCCGGTGTACGTCATCGTGCTTGCGGCCGTCTTCGCTGCGCTGTGGACCAAGCTCGGCGACAGGCAGCCGTCTTCGCCGTTGAAGTTCGCCTTCGGCCTGATCGGCATCGGCATCGCCTACCTGATGTTCCTCCCGTTCGCGGGTGGCGGGGCAAACGCCACACCGCTCATTGCCATCGCGCTGATTTTGCTCGTCTTCGTGATCGCCGAGCTGCTCATCTCGCCAATCGGCCTTTCCGTGGCGACCAAGCTCGCGCCGAGCAAGTTCCGCACGCAAATGGTCGCCTTGAACTTCCTCTCGATCTCGCTCGGAACGACACTGTCCGGCATTCTCGCGAGTAGATACGATCCGGAGAACGAGGGCGCTTACTTCTCGATCCTCGGCATCACGATCGTGGTGCTGGGCGGCGTGCTGATCGCCGCAACCCCGGCCATCAAGAAGCTGATGAGCGGCGTTCGCTAGCTTTCACCCATTACGACGACGACGCCCTCCTTTCGCTTGGGGGCGCCGTCGTCGTTTTGTGCCTGGTCAGTTTGGTGCACGGTCAGGTTCGTGCCCGGTTAGGAGCCGTCGTCGTCGTTGGTTTCGGTTTCGTTTTCCGGCCTGGGGCCGCCGTAACCGCCCTCGTCCAGGGCGTCGGCCCTGCCTGCGTCCTTGTTCTCGGCCTCGTTCTCGGTCTCGCCGATCTCGTCGCTGGTGGGGTTCTCGCTCATGACACAACCTTTCGTTGACGGTGTTCCCAACGTACCGCCGCTTCCAGCGCCCGCACTAGGGCCTTTTCACGCCCTCCCCTCCATCGAGCGGCCACTTATAACCACGTTCCCGTGAAAATTCCGTCATTAGTGGCCGCTCGATGCAGTTGCAGAGCGGATCGCGGTCCTGATCCGTCCGATTGAAGCATTCACGGCACCATCCGCAAGGTGTTTCTTGCTGAATTTGAGCACTGTCCATCCCAGCGCGCGCAGCCTGTCGTCGCGATTGATGTCGCTGTGCCACTGATCGGCGTCGAGCAGGTGATGTTCGCCTTCGTACTCGATGGCGATTTTCAGCTCCCGATACATGAGGTCAGGCCTAGAAAACCTTCGCCCACGTGGGTCAAGGATCCATTGATTGACCTCCGGCTCGGGCAAACCGGCGTCGAGAATCAACACTCGCAGGCGGGACTCCTGCGGCGAATCGACACCACTTCTCAGGAGCGGCAACGCCTCCCTCGCTAGGACAATCCCTCGGGAGCCGCGGCGTCGTTCGATCACCTCTGCAAGTTCCTCGATGCTCGACAGCGGATCCGGCACGTTCAGGTCGCACCGACGGCGAGGTGCATCCTGCCGCCTCAGAAGGGAATCGCCGGCGGCCACCAACTCTTCCAAAGAAAGCGACGGCGCCAGGTCCGTCCATGTCCGGGCAGGCGTTGTGACAGCGATGCCATAGATTTCGACGACGTCGCGGGGCAGCAGCGGCGCACGATGCCCGACGACGCCGGGACGCCGGGCACGGTTACCGCCTCGCCAACGGGTCAAGTGCAGTTGCTCGTCCTCCTCATGACGGAAGGGAAGCGAGACACCCCAGAGCCTCGCTGCTGTCCCGTGGCTTGCCGCGTCGGGGCTAGCGAGCCTCGTGAACGGAGCCGCCCGGTCCAACAGCGACAGCGTCTCGTTCTCAATGAGTCGAATGCCGCGGCTTGGAGCGAAAAGGTCGGCGCGACGCAACCTGTTGTAGGGAATCCCCAGTTCAAAGCCTCTTCGACTGTGAAGGAAAACCTGCCCTGAAGGGACAAGGAAGAAGTGGTCATTCCTTCATAGTGCCGTCGACACAGGTCGCGATAGTCGTTATCCACAGGGCAAAGCGGCGCGGCATGGCCAACACCGAATCGAGCGGCCACTTATGACCGCTTTTCGCGCGGGAAGACGCTATTTGTGGCCGCTCGATTGCAGTGGACGGGCCGCGCAGGCTAGCCCTCATCGCCCGCGGGGAGGAAACTGGAGTTATGGGGAAAACCGCGCGTGCCGTCGTCGTCGTTCTGGGTTTGGTACTCCTTACCGGGTGCGGCACTCCGGGCGGTCTCGTCGGAACCCCCTGTCCGGCAATCGCCTGGTCCAACCTTCTCACCGTTCAGCTCGAAGGTGACGCCCTAGCGGTCGAAGAGGTACAGGCCTGCGTAGACGGCGACTGCTCGGTGCCGGCGCCACGGCCGGTGCAGCAAGATACGCCGCCGGTGGAGATCCCAACGCCTCATCCGAGCGGCCGGTCTGTCGAAACCGAATCCGCACCGGGCCCCTCCGATAAATTCACGGGCCAGATCATTTCCTCGACCGCCACCCGCGTGGAGCAGAACCGCTGGGGGATCAACTACGACATTACGGCGCCGGAAGCGGTGACCGTGCGCGCGCTCGACGCGGCTGGAAACGTCCTCGCCGAGGACGAGTTCGCGCTGGACTGGGTGCGGACCGGCGGCTCGGAAGAGTGCGGCGGACCGATGGAGGCCGGCCCGGTGACGCTCACCCTGCCGTAGAAACGTCATCGAGTGGGCGCTGAGAACCAGCTACCGCCGAAAAACACGTCGTCGGCGCCCGGTCGACGCAGGAGCGGGAACAGTCACGATTCGGAAAGTGTGCGCCCCACAGCACCCGAAATGGCATGCTTGGTCCCATGGCTAATCGAGCAGGAACCGTTGCCCAACCCAGCGACCTCATTGACGTAAGCGCCCTCCTGGACGCCTATTTCGACGTCGTACCCGATCTCAGCGACCCGGCTCAGCGCGTGGCGTTCGGGACTTCGGGCCACCGCGGCTCTTCGTTGAAGTCCTCCTTCAACGAAGGACACATCGCAGCGATCACGCAGGCGATCGTCGAATACCGCGCAGGCCAGGGCATCACCGGTCCACTGTTTATGGGACGCGATACCCATGCCCTCTCCGAACCAGCGCAGAACACCGCCCTCGAGGTTCTCGCCGCAAACAATGTTGCGGTGCAGATCGATGCGCGCGGCGCCTACACACCAACGCCTGCACTCTCCCACGCCATCCTGGCCTACAACGGAACGCGCACCGATCAGGCGGACGGCATCGTCATCACACCGTCGCACAATCCCCCGGCCGACGGCGGGTTCAAGTACAACCCGCCCCACGGTGGCCCCGCCGATTCGGACGCAACAAACTGGATCGCCTCCCGCGCCAACGAACTCCTCGAAGACGGACTGCGCGGAGTCAAGCGCATCCCGACCGCCCAGGCACTCCAGGCCAGCAGTGTAAGCACCTACGACTTCCTCCAGCACTACGTCGAGGACCTTCCCAACGTGCTCAACCTCGAGGCGATCCGCAGCTCCGGCGTGCGCATCGGCGCAGACCCGATGGGTGGCGCCGCCGTGGATTACTGGGGCGCGATCGGCGAACGGCACAATCTGGACCTCACCGTCGTGAACCCGACGGTCGACCCGCAGTGGGCCTTTATGACGCTTGACTGGGACGAGAAGATCCGCATGGACTGCTCCTCCCGCTTCGCCATGGCGTCGCTGATCGAGAAGGCCGGCAGTTTCGACATTTCCACCGGGAACGACGCCGATGCGGACCGACACGGCATCGTCACCCCCGACGGCGGCCTGATGAATCCCAACCACTACCTCGCCGTTGCGATCGATTACCTCTACCGCAACCGGCCGCAGTGGCGTTCGGACGCGATGGTGGGCAAGACCCTCGTGTCGTCGTCGATCATCGACCGCGTCGCAGCGGACCTGGGCAGGACGCTCGAGGAAGTGCCGGTTGGTTTCAAATGGTTCGTTCCCGGGCTGATGTCCGGTCAGGTGGCGTTCGGCGGCGAGGAGTCCGCCGGTGCGTCCTTCCTCCGTCACGACGGTTCGACCTGGAGCACAGACAAGGACGGCATCCTCCTCGCGCTGCTCGCATCCGAGATCACGGCGGTGTCCGGGCGCACTCCGTCCGAGCAGTACGAGGGCCTCACGCAACGCTTCGGCGCTCCCGTCTACGCGCGGATCGACGCCGCCGCCACGCGTCAGCAGAAAACGGCGCTCGGCAAGCTCTCGCCGTCGGACGTTACCGCCACCACGCTCGCCGGGGAGGAAATCACTGCCCGGCTGACAGAAGCGCCGGGGAACGGTGCTGCCATCGGCGGACTGAAGGTCACCACCGAGAACGCCTGGTTCGCGGCCCGGCCGTCCGGCACCGAAGACGTCTACAAGATCTACGCCGAATCCTTCCTCGGCGAAGACCATCTGAAGCTGGTGCAGGAGGAAGCGAAGGCGCTGGTGGACGGCGTCATCGCCTAGCGCACCGGAATACTAGGGTTGATCCCATGAGCAGACTCGGAACCAACTGGACGCTGCACGGAGACGGCCGCAACGTCCGGGCCGGGCAGTACGTCGCGCCGGATGAGCGGCTGAGCTGGCCGCGGACCATCGGGATCGGCGCGCAGCACGTCGTCGCAATGTTCGGGGCCACGTTCCTGGTCCCGCTCCTTACGGGTTTCCCGCCGTCGACAACGCTGCTGTTCTCCGGCGTCGGCACCCTGCTGTTCCTGGTCATCACGGCCGGAAGGGTGCCGAGCTACCTCGGTTCCAGTTTCGCATTCATCGCTCCGATTGCGGCGGCGCAGAGCCAGCACGGCCCGGCGGGCGCGCTGGGCGGCGTGGTGATGGCCGGCGTCGTCCTCGCCCTCATCGGACTGGTGGTGCACCGGGCCGGCGCACGCTGGATCCAGGTGCTCATGCCGCCCATCGTCACCGGCGCGATCGTGGCACTCATCGGGTTGAACCTCGCGCCCACGGCCAGGGCCAGCTTCGAGCAGGCACCCCTGACCGCGCTCGTCACAGTTCTGGCCATCCTGTTGGTCACGGTGCTGTTCAAGGGAATCCTCGGCAGGCTGTCCATCCTCATCGGCGTCCTAATCGGCTATCTGGTTGCGGCGATCAGCGGCGAGGTGGACTTCACCGCCATCAACGACGCCGCGTGGTTTGGTCTTCCTCCATTCCAGACTCCCGAGTTCCACCTCTCCGTTATCGGACTGTTTGTCCCAGTAGTGCTGGTACTGGTGGCCGAGAACATCGGGCACGTGAAATCGGTTGCTGCCATGACCAACCGCGACCTCGACCCGATCACCGGCCGCGCGCTCATGGCCGATGGCCTCGCGACCATCCTCGCCGGTTCCGGCGGTGGTTCGGGCACTACAACGTATGCGGAAAATATCGGTGTGATGGCGGCGTCGCGCGTATACTCGACGGCTGCATACTGGGTGGCGGGCATCATCGCCATCCTCCTCAGCCTCTTCCCGAAGTTCGGTGCCCTCATCGCAACCGTGCCGGCGGGTGTACTGGGCGGGGCCGGCGTCGTTCTTTACGGCATGATCGGCATCCTCGGCGTGCGGATCTGGGTTCAGAACCGCGTGGATTTCTCCAACCCGATCAACCTCTCGACGGCGGGAGTTGCCCTGGTGGTGGGCATCGCCAACTTCACCTGGACGGTGGGCGACCTGACGTTCGAGGGAATCGCCCTGGGCACGGCCGCAGCGCTGATCATCTTCCACGGAATGAGTGCGATTGCCCGCGCACGCGGCAGCGAGCACGTCGCGGGCCCGGACGAAACCGAGTCAGAGGACCACGGGAGCAAGCCCTCAAAACTGGGCTGATTCAGAGGACGGGCTTGGGCACACGGGAGAGGGCGTTGAGCGGAGTCCGGCCGGCGACCAACCGGCCGTCCTGCACATAACCCTCTTCGCGATCCCGCAGGTAGTCGATCAACCGTCCGCGCCACTTCTCCACTTCGGAGGCGCGGGCCGGATCCCGGACCAGGTTCGTCGTCTCCTGCGGGTCTGCCTCCAGGTCGAAGAACTGCTCGCGACCCTCCCCGGACATCCAGACGAACTTGCGCTTCCCGTCGGTCACCCACTGCAGTGACTGCCCCAACAGGGCGTGTTCCCCGTGCAGGTCCTCCCGCCACTGAACCCGCTCGCCCTGCAAGAAGGGCACCAGGCTCCGGCCGTCCACCGTGTCCGGGATGTCCGCACAGGCAAGTTCCAGCACGGTGGGCATGATGTCACGGAGTTCGACGACGTCGTCAACCACGGTCCCGCGCCCGCCATACCCCCGCGGCGCTGAGACAAGCAACGGAACGGACGCCGACCCCTCGTACGGGAAGCCCTTCCGGTACATGTCGTGGTCGCCCATCATGTCGCCGTGATCCGAGGTGAATATGACCACCGTGTTCTCGCGCAGGCCCATCTCCCACAGCGCCTCGAGGAACCGGTTGACCTGCTGGTCGATGTGGGACATGTGACCGTAGTAGCCGGCTTTCGCCCGGTGGTGGGTCTGGGCGTCCTGCCGCCCGACGAGAGCGTTGTGGGCTCCGTCGCGCCGATGCTCGGCGTAATCGTCCATCCAGTTCCCCGTGACCGGCTCCGCAAGCGGACCATGAACGTACTGGTCAAAGGCCCACTGCGGCGGATCCAGTGGGGAATGCGGGCGGTGGAAGGACAGATACAGGAAGAACGGCGCTGTGGGGTCCCGCCGGTACAGCCACGAGATCGCCTCCGTGGCGATCCAGTTGGTTGGGTGCAGCGCCTCCGCCTTATCCCACGGCCGTGCGACCACGGAATTGCAGTTCAGCCCGTTGTCGGTGTAATCCTCCACCGCGGTGGCCCCCGCCTGGGCCTGTAACCACGGCAGGTAGTCGTCAATCTCGCGGAAGTCACGCCTATTACGACGCCGGGCGGCATGGAGATAGCCGTCGTGCAGCCGAACGTCGTCGAAGCCGATCCGGGAGCGCTCGGGATAGACGTGCATCTTGCCGATCGCCTCGGTTTGGTAGCCGGCGTTCCTGAGTTCCCGCGGAAGTGACACCGGGTGCGCCTCATCGAAGTTCACGCCGTCGCTGTAGCCGACCCGCCCGTGGGCCTCCTGGGACTGCCCGGTCATCATCGCCACCCGTGCCGGCACGCACGTTGGAGTTGCCGAGTATGCGCGGCTGAACCGGGTGCCGCCGTCGGCCAGTTCGTCGAGGTAGGGAGTACGGACCACCGGGTGGCCTGCAGCGGACAGGCAATCGCCCCGCCACTGGTCGACGCAGATCAGGACGATATTGGGACGGTCCACGACACTCCTCACGCTCAGCAGATGGAGTACACCTTACGTTGGTGGGCAACCGGGACTTAGAAGGAACACCCGCAGGAGCGCCGCACAATGAGTTCAGTCCCGTAGACGTGGTGGCCCTCGGGAGCGGGCTCGCCGCGGCGAGCGGAGCCCAAAACGGAGACAGCTTTCTCCGCCATGTCCTGGACGGGCTGCTTCAGGGTGGTCAGGGGCGGCCAACTGAACTCCGACTCCGCCGAGCCGTCGAAGGAAACTATCGCCACGTCGTCGGGCACTGATAGTCCCAGCTCGTGGATAGCCCTCAACATACCGACCGCCTGCATGTCCGAACTGACAAAGGCGGCGGTCGGCCGCCGCTTTCCTTCGAACATCCGGCGCCCGGCGCTGTAACCACCTTCACGGTCGAAGGTTGTCCGGACGATAGGGCCCTCGGACAGACCCGCTTCCGTGAGCGCATCCAGCCAGCCCAGCTCACGCTTGTCGGGAATTGCGCCTGCGAGATAACCGATGACCAGCCCAATGTCGGTGTGACCGTGGCCGATCAGGTGCCGAACACCCCTTGCTGCCCCCGTCTGGAAGTCGACACCGATTGTCGTGACGTCCGGCCAGGGCGTGAAGGCATCCAGTAGGACCACCGGGATGTTGCTGCCCTTGAGCTGGCTCAGGTCGGGCTGTGCCGAGCCCGTCGCCAGAAGCACGCCGTCAACCTGCCTGGCACGGAAGTTCCGAAGCGAGCGTGATTCCGCTCCCGTCCCGGCGGAGGAATTCGACGTCAGCAACGCAAATCCCTGGTCCGCGGCGGCCTCCTCGACCGCACGGGCCATGTCCGCGTAGAAAGTGTTTGTATTGCTGGGGATCACAAGCCCCAGCATCTCCGCAGAACCGAGTTTGAGCGCACGGGCCGCCGCATTGGGCCGGTACCCCAGAACCTCGATTGCGTCGATGACTTTCGCGGCAGTGGCCGGAGCCACCCGCTTTGGTCCGCCGTTGACAACGTAGCTCACGACAGCCGAACTGACGCCCGCGTAGCGCGCAACATCCTGCCTTGTTACCCGCGAATTTGCTGTTGGTGCGGGCGCCAGTTCCGTCATGATCTTCCTGTCAACTGCCTGCGTATGCTGGCTCTACCCTATCCAAAGGCTGTGACGGAGCGTCACCGAAGTCCGGGATGTCCAGGCGAACGCCGCCCTGCAGCGCAGACTGGTGGGCGATGATGCCCGGGAGCGTGTAGCGGGCGGCAACCCAGGCGTTCACGGTAGGCAGGGTGCCGTTGTTGGTCGCGGTGACGAAATCGTCCACGAGGAAGTGGTGGCTGCCCTCGTGTCCGTTGGGAACTCCGCGGAATTCCTCGGGGAGGCGGCCGGCGTCGTGCACCTTCGCAAGACCCGACATGAAGGCATCACGCAGTTCAGGTGCAACGTTGGCCAGTGCGGGGTCATCCTCGGCCATGGTGGGACGGGATTCAACGAGGTCCGAAACGTCCTCGACCCCCGTCTTGTCCTGCCAAACCGCGACCTTGGCAAGTTGCTCGAAGCTTCCTTCGGTACCGAAGAAGCGGAAGCGTGATTCGCGGATGTGGCTCGGGTAACCAACCCGGCGCATCTCATTGACGCGCATGGTCCCGCCGTCGGCAAGCTCAAAGAGCGCTGACGCGTTCGAGAAATCGTTCTCGAACATGCTGACCGACTTGTCGAAGACACCGTCGCCGCGGTCGTCCTTCACTCCGAGGCAGCTCACGCTCACTGCGTGGGTGGGAACCGCGCCGAGGACACCCCCGATGGAGTGCGTCGGATAAAGCATGGGTGGGTAGCTTGCGGTCTTCTTCCACTCAGCGCCGCCCGAGTACTGGTACGCCTTGTAGAAGCCGAGGTCCATGTCATGGACGTAGTCGCCCTCCGAATAGAACACCCGACCAAACTTGCCTTCTGCGAACTGGTTGCGGGCATAGACGGTGGCCGGGTTGTAGTAGCTCGTCTCCCCCATCATGTAGGTGAGACCGGTTTCCCGGACCGCCTCGATGATCCGGCTGATCTCTTCCTGGCTGATCGCCATGGGAACCGCCGAGTAGACATGTTTTCCGGCGCGCAAAGCGGCTTCCACCAGGGGGCCGTGAGTCCAGCGCTGGGTGAAAATGGCGACGGCGTCGACGTCGGAAGCCAGCACGTCATCGAAGTTGTCGAATACACCGTCAAGCTGAAGGCGCTCGTTCAGCTTCTCCGCGCGCTCCGCGAGGACATCGGTCACATGGACGCGGGATACTCCTGGGTGAAGCTTGAAGAGCTTGGCGAACTGGCCTGCGAACTGGCCTGCGCCAATGATCCCGATTGAGATGGGCATGGTTGCCTTTCGAATTGTCCGGCCGTGTTGCCGGTGGCAGATGAGGGTTTTGGCCGGGGCCTGCAAACGAGTTTTCCACTCCTATCTACACGAGTCAACACTTTTGGCAATCTCTTTGTAAACCCTTGTGTCTCGGTAGCTACACGTGTAGATTCACTAGCACTGTGTTAGCTGAGTCACAAACTTGGAAAGCTCTGCGGTTGAGTTACGTCCGCACCATCCGCCGCCTCTCAGGCTGGCCAGTACCCATCCAACCAAAGTGAAGGATCAGACAATGAAGTCACGCATAGCTCTTATTGGCTCCGCTGCAGTCTTCGCCCTTACCGTTTCCGCGTGCGGTGGGGGTTCAGGAGATTCCTCTTCTGAAGCGATCGAGTTCCAGACCGGCCTCGCGGTTGATGCCAGCCAGCGGCCAGTCCTTGAGGAGCTCACGGGTGAGTTTGAGGACGCAAACCCCGATATCGACATCGACCTCCGTCCGACCACTGGTGAGTTCGAAAAGGACATTAAGGTTCGTCTGGCCAGCGGCGACGTTCCCGACATCTTCTGGACCCACGGCTGGTCCCGGGACCGCTACAGCGAGTTCCTCGAGCCCCTCGGTGGGCAGCCATGGGCTGAATACTTCAACCCCTCCCTTGAAGCTGCGATGAAGACCGACGACGGCGAGTTCTTCGCTCTCCCCGTCGACACCGACATTGCGGGCATCATCTACAACGCCACCGTTCTCGGGGCTGCCGGCGTCGCGCCTGAGGACATCACCACCTGGGAGGCTTTTGACGAGGCCGCCCAGAAGGTGCTGGACAGCGGAGCCACGCCGATCTCCGTAGGCGGCAAGGACGAATACTCCGGCAACGTCGCCGACTGGATCGCGCCGGGTGCCTTCAACGAAGAAGAGCTTGCGCAGATGGAAGCAGGCGAGTTCGTCGCCGAGAGCTACTCCAACGCAATGCAGCCCATCGACGAATGGCGTGAGAAGGGGTACTACAACCCTGACTACGTTTCCGCTACGGGCGACGATATGGCGCGGGCGTTCGCGGAGGACAAGGCAGCGTTTGCCTTCACCTCCAACTCGTTGGTGAAGAACGCGTTGGCCTACAACCCGGACGCGCAGCTCGGCTTCATCCCCGTACCCTCGCTCAACGATGAAGGTCCCTACCTCATTGGCGGCGAGCGCAACGCCTACGGAGTGGCCAAGGACTCGGACCAGAAAGAGGCCGCACTGAAGTACCTCGAGTTCCTTGCGGAGCCGGAGAACCTCTCCAAGCTCGCTACTGCATTCTCTGCAACTCCCGGCCTCACCAATGCCGAGTCCGATCTCGGCGCTCTCCAGACCAGCTTCGAGACCTACGTCGACGGCGGCGAATACCCGCTCGTGCCCTACTTCGACCGCGTGTACCTGCCCAACGGCATGTGGGACACCATGGTCACCACTACCGATGCGCTGATTACCGGCCAGAGCGATCCTGCCGGCGTCACGGAACAGATGGCTGCGGACTTCAGCAGTCTGTTCGGCCAGGAATAACCGATCTGCCGGGTAGGGGCGGCCCGTCCCTACCCGGCAGGCAGGCAGGAACATCGGAGACTCAATGACTGAACTACTATCGGGAACCGCCAAGGCCGCTCCCAGCACCCGACAGTCACCGCCACAGGGACTGCACCGTCGGAAGAAGCCCTTCAAGGGCGCTGCCGTCAACTTCCTCTATCTGCCGGCAGTCATCCTCATGGCTGCGTTCACCGTGTATCCGCTCATCGCCGGCATCGGGATCTCCTTCACCAACTGGAACGGCTACAGCGCCGCCCGGGATATCGTTGGCATCGAGAACTACCTGCGGCTGGTCGAGGACGAAATCTTCCGCACGGCGCTCCTCAACACCTTCATCTACGGTGTAGGCAGCACGGTGATCCAGCAGATCCTTGGACTTGCGATCGCCGTCGCGCTGGATCGGAAGATGCGTGGACGCAGCGCGGCGAGAGCTATCATCTACCTGCCGGTCCTCGTATCCCCCGTGATCATGGGCACCATGTACTACCTGCTGTTCCAGTACAACAACGGTGCATTCAATGACATCGTGGTGGGACTGGGCGGCGAACGCGTGGCTTGGCTCAGCGACGCGAACACCTCCATCTTCATCATCGTCGCGGTGAACTCGCTGCAGTTCGTCGGTATCTCGATGATCATCTACCTGGCGGGGCTGCAGTCCATCCCCGGGATGTACTACGAGGCATCAACCCTGGACGGCGCCACCAAGGCGCAGCAGTTCATGCACATCACGGTTCCGCTTCTGCAGCCTGCCTTCGCCACGAGCATCGTTCTGAACCTCATTGGCGGTTTGAAACTGTTCGACGTCATCCAGGTGATGACCGGGGGAGGTCCGGGGTACGCCACGCAATCGGTATCCACCCTGATTGGCAAAACCTACTTCGACAACCAAAGCGCCGGGTACTCGGCAGCAATGGGCGTGGTGCTATTCCTCATCATCGTTGTGTTCACGCTCATCCTGAACACTCTGCTCAACCGTCGCCGACTGGAGGCCTGAGATGATCACCCACGAAGACCGGAGCGTCACCAAAAAGAACCGGCCAGTCGCCGTCGTCATCGGCGTTGCGCTGATCCTTATGGCGTTGCTGCAATTACTTCCCTTCTACGTCACCTTGACCACGGCTTTGAAGGACCGAACTGACCTCAGTTCGCAGTGGATCCTCCCCTTCAACAACCTGTTCTTTGAGAACTTCGCCATCGCGATCGAGTCCGGGAACATTCTTCAATCGATCGGCAACAGCGCGCTGATCACACTGGTTTCGACGGCGCTGACCTGCCTGATCGGTGCGCTCGCGGCCTATCCCCTTGCCCGCAGGCGCACAGCATTCAACAAGGCGGTCATGTTTCTGATTGTTGGGCTCATCATGATTCCGCCGCTCAGTATCCTGGTGCCCCTGTACACATTGCTTAGTGACCTGGGTGCACTGAACACCTACTGGGGTGCGATCCTGGTGATGATCGCCTCGCATCTGCCGCTGAGCGTGTTCCTGTACGCCGCGTTCATGCGCACCATCCCGCTTTCGCTCGAGGAAGCGGCCACGATCGACGGCGCGGGCATCCTCCAGGTGTTCTTCCGAGTAGTTTTCCCTCTGCTCAAACCCGTCACGGCAACGGTGGCGATCCTCACGGGCGTGGGGATCTGGAACGAGTACGCGCTCTCGGTGTTCATCCTGCGAGAGCCCGAGATGCAGACGATTGCGCCCTCCATCGCTGCGTTCTTCTCAGCACAGTCGAACAACTTCGGTGCAGCAGCTGCAGCCTCCCTCATGGCCGTGCTACCTGTGCTGGTGGCATACCTCTTCCTTCAGAAATGGTTCATGAAGGGCATGGTCGCAGGTTCGGATCGTTAGCCATCCGACACGGAAGGGCGTCTCACACTGCGTGGACGCCCTTTCGTCGTCTGAGCGCTGCAATGATGGGACCATGTTGCGAATCGGTCTGCTCGGCGGCATGAGCTGGGAAAGCAGTGCGGAGTACTACCGCCTGATCAACGAACTGGTGAAGGATCGACTCGGCGGCCTCCACTCAGCAGACTGCCTCCTGCGCTCCGTGGACTTCGCCGCCATCGAGGAACTGCAGGCGCGGGGCCGCTGGGAAGAGGCCGGGCGCGTCCTGGCATCCGCGGCCGCTGACCTGGAGGCAGGCGGGGCTGAGCTGCTGGTGCTGTGCACCAACACCATGCACAAGGTGGCGCAGGCAATCGACGCGGCCGTAGACATCCCGTTCATCAATCTGATCGACGTCACGGCGCGGGCCGTGCGGTCCACCGGCACGACGACGGTCGGCTTGCTCGGCACGGCGTTCACCATGGAGCAGGACTTCTACCGCAACGGGCTCGCGGCGCACGGACTTACAGTGCTGACGCCGGGCCCGGACGACCGCGCCGTGGTTCACCGCGTGATCTATGAAGAGCTCTGCCGGGGAATCGTCGCGGATGCCTCGCGCCGCGAGTACCAGCGCATCATCAGGGACCTTCAGAATCGCGGCGCGGAGGGCGTGATCCTCGGCTGCACCGAGATTGAGCTCCTCGTATCCCAAGCCGACGCCGACCTGCCGCTTTTCCCGACCACGGCCCTGCATGCCCGGGCGGCCGTGGACGCGGCGCTCGCAGGGTGACGCGGCGTCGTCGTCGTCGTCGTACGGAATGGTGCGGCTTTCGTTCAAGTGCCTCCGAAAGCTGGTTGTTTCAGCACGGTTGACCTGCTACAGGGAACGGTACAAAAGGGTGAAAGACGCACCGTACGGTTCCGCTGTGGCGGGTGATGACACAATAATCCAGTGACCGTTCCCGCACAGCACCCCGTCCAGCTGTGGGCCAGCGCTGCCTGGCGGTCGCAGATCCAGATGTGGATCACGCAGGTGCTCGAAACGTTCAATATCGCGCAGACCGGGCCCCTGAGTGATCCGCGCATCCGGTTCTGGTCTGCGCAGGTCACCGTCCCGACCGATCACGGCAAGATGTGGTTCAAGGAGAACAATCCGGGTCAGTTCCAGGAGGCCTCGATCGTGGCGGCGCTCGCCGAGATCGCGCCCGATCACGTGGTTTCACCGCTGGCGATCGAACCCACGAGAGGGTGGATGATCTCCCCCGACCACGGTGCAACGCTCGCCTCGCTGGACTCGACGGACTATGCGCTATGGGCACGCGTCGTCACGGATTTCGCCGCGCTTCAACAGCAGGTGGCACCGCACGGGAAGAAGTTGGCGGACGCCGGGCTTGCCTTGATGGAGCCCAAGATCGCAGGGAACTTCGTCAGCAATCAACTCCTCCTGCACACCGGCTTGCCCCCGGAGCACCCCTTGCACCTCGACGCCGAATCAGCGGACCGGATCTACGCCGCTGTTCCGCGCATCGAAGCGGCGGCCGCACAGCTCAACGCACTCGGTGTTCCACTCTCACTGGACCACAATGACCTGCACGCCAACAACGCGTTCATCCCCGGCGCCAGCACGGACCCGCTACGGTTCTTCGACTTCGGCGACTCCTACTGGGCGCACCCGTTCAGTTCGCTCTACGTGCCGGTGGGCGCCATGCTGGAGAGCTGGAACGTCCCGGCCGATGACCCACGGATTCGACGCGTCATCGCTTCCTACCTGCAGCGTTGGACCGGCTACGCGCCGCTGACGGAGCTTCGGGAGGCGCTCGAGCCCGCGCTGCAATTGGGCCGGCTGAACCGTTACGGGTCCTGGTTGCGCCTGTTGATTCACGCCGACGACGCCTCCATGGAAGAGTACGGCCCGCACGCCCTGCACTGCCTGCGGACCATCACCGACCCGGTGCTCTGAACCTCGTCCGGATCTTCGCCGCCAGTCGCATGATCCGCCGCACAACGGGCTTCCGCAGGGTGGCGCTCGTCTCGGCAATCGCGGCGTTCCAGAGGCCGTCGTTATAGGTGGGATATGCGTGAGTCACCGAAGTCAGCGCCGAGGCCGACGTCTTCAGTTTCACCGCAAGGCTGATCTCGCCGAGCGTCTCACCGGCACGCGGCCCGACGACGGTGCCCCCGACAACCCGGCCGCGCCGGTCGAGCACAACCCGCGTGAAGCCTTCCATCCGGCCCTGCGCAACCGCGCGGTCCACATGCGTGTGCGGGATAGTTTGCGAGCGTGCTCCCGCAAGATTCCCGACGGCGGCAACCTCCGGGTCGGTGAAGGTCACCCTCGGATTGTGTGATGGGAGAGTGCGGAACGGCCCGACGACGGCGTTGGTTGCCGCGATACTCGCATGGACGCCCGCGGTGTGGGTGAAGCGCGGATTCGCGGTGACGTCGCCCGCCGCCCACACGTTCGGCAGGTTCGTCCGAAGGTGCTTGTCGGTGATGATGCTGCCGCGATCATCCAGCGCCATAGCGGAGCCATCGAGCCACGCGGTACGTGCAACCCGTCCGGTCCCGACCAGGAGGTGGGTGAAGGGAATCGTCCGACCGTCCGTCGTCGTAAGTGTTCCTCCTGCACCGCCCGGTTCGATAGAGGCAGCCCGGCTGCGAGTAAGCACGGTTACGCCGTCGGTTTCAAGGGAGCTGCGCACGATGGCGGACGCATCCGGGTCCTCGCGCGGCAGCAGCCGGTCGCCCGAGTGGATCAGGGTTACCTCGGAACCGAGCCGCGCGAAGGCCTGGGCCAGTTCACAGCCAACCGGACCGCCGCCGAGGACAGCGAGTCGTTCGGGCAGCTCGCCCAGTTCCCAGACGTTGTCATTGGTCAGCACCTGCACGCGCTCAATACCCGGGACATCCGGAATCCGGGGTGAGGAGCCGGTAGCGATCAGGACGTTGCGGGACGGCAGCTTCTCACCGTCGCAGGAGACCGCGCCTTCCGAGTCCAGAGTTGCGTGGCCCTTGCGCACCGTAACCCCTGCTTTCCGGAGCGCATCCGGTGAATCGACCGGCTCGATGTGGCGAATCGCAGCGCGCACGTGGTCCATCACCCGCGGGAAGTCAACGCGCGTCTCGGCGTGGATGCCCAACGCGCTACCGGCCCTTGCCTCCGCTGCGACCGACGCTGCGGAGATCAGCGCCTTGGAGGGCACGCAGCCGGTATAGAGGCAGTCGCCTCCGGTCCGCTCCTCCTCAATCAGGAGCACCTTCGCGCCGAGCGCTGCTGCCGTTTGTGAACCGACGATGCCTGCTGTCCCGCCGCCAATCACGACCAGATCCCACATTCGCTTCCCCTTCCGTTTCGGCTAGCCTTTCACCCACACGAACGGGAGGAAAGCCGTTGGACCGCTACGAGCACTTTGCACCCTTCTACAACGCACTCTCCGGCGAGTGGCCCGTGTACTCCGCCGGACGCGAAGCGGGAATTCGTGCACTGGGGCTTAGGGCCGGCATGACCGTCCTGGATCTTGGCTGCGGGACGGGCCTGAACTTCCCGGGGCTGCTCTCCGGAATCGGCGCAACCGGCCGGGTTATCGGCGTCGACGGAAGTCCCGCAATGCTGGCCCAGGCCCGGCGCGCCCGGGGAACCGGCGTCGATCTGGTCTGCGCCGATCTCACCTCACCGCTCCCCGGTCTCCCGCGCGTTGACGCCGTCATCACCACGTATGTTCTCTCGCTCATTCCGGCGTGGCGGATGGTCTGGGAATCGGTAGTCCGCCCGCTCGGTCGCCGAACGCGGGTCTGCATTGTGGACATGCAAAGGCCGAAGGGTGCTTATGGGCTGCTCTCACCTCTGGCACGGGCGGCGTGTGCGCTGGGCGGCTCGGACATCGACGCGCATCCCTGGACAGTTGTGGAGGAGGAGTGCGACGACGTAGTCAGCGCCTCCGCGCGCGGTGGCCACCTGCAGATCCGGGCCGGGACGCTGCGCTGAACGCGGTCAGGCTCGCTGGGTTGCAGCGATGACCTGCGCCATGGTGGCGTTGAGGTCCTCCACCTGTTCGCGGGTCAAACCCAATTTGGCCATCATGGTACCCGGCACGGAGAGGGCTTTCTGCCGCAGCTCCCGCCCGGCAGGCGTGAGCTCGACGGCGAGCGCCCGCTCGTTTCCCGCCACCCGCTGACGGGTGAGCATTCCGTTCGCTTCGAGGCGCTTCAGCATGGGCGAGAGTGTTGCCGGTTCCATGGCAAGCGCTTCGCCGAGCTCGCGGACTGTGCGCGGACTCTTCTCCCACAGCGCGAGCATCACAAGATACTGGGGGTGGGTGAGGTTCAACTCCTCGAGTACCGGCCGATAGGCGCCAATGACGCTGCGGGAGGCAACCGAGAGCGCAAAGCAGAGCTGCCGCTCGAGGAGCAGGTCCTCCTCCTGCGAGACGCTCATGCCCGTCCATCGCTCACGCGCGACACCAGATACGTTGACCCGTCCGAGTTTCGGACCACATCCCACTGCTGCAGCTGCTTCTGACGCTCGCGGTGGGCGGCGTCGTCGACATACTGCACCGGCCCGCCGAGGGCGCCCTGGTCTGCCGGGCCGAAGACCATGCGCAACTTTCCGGTGGCTTTCATCAGCCGCTCGGGCCAGGAGTTCTTCGTCATACACCTATCATAGTGTACGAATAGTTAGTGCACTAATTGTACTGCGGCCAAGCTCCCCACGCCACCATGACCTCGGCGAGGAGATCGGCGCGGTCAGACACCAGCCCGCTCGCGCCGTCGTCGAGCAATTCCTCCATGGTGGCCCTGTCATTGATCGTCCAGACGTGCACCGGCACTTCCGCCTCGTTGCACCGTCGGATGAAGTTGCGGTCGGCAACCCGAAGTCCACGGAACCGCAGCGGAACCTGAACGCAGTCCACACGGGCCAGTTTCGCGATCAGCCGCGTGAGCTTCAGCGGGGACAACGCCTTGATCAGGGCATTGACCGCCATACCAGCCGACGACGCCGTGGGCCGGCTGAGCTTCCGCAGCACCCGCAACCGACGCCGGTCGGAGAACGCGGCGACCAGAACCCGGTCGTGGACACCGTGCTTCTCAACGAGGTCAGCGAACGGCTGGATTGAGGAGTCGTCCTTGATGTCGATGTTGAGTCTTACGCCTGGCCAACGTTCCAGGACTTCCTCAAGCGTGGGAATGGGCTCACTTCCCCGGACCCTGACCGCGCTCAGCTCCGCCAGGCTGTGGTCGGCGAGCCTGCCGCTGCCGTCGGTCACGCGCTCAAGGCGCTCATCGTGAAAGACCATGACGACGCCGTCGCGCGTGGTCCGCACGTCGATCTCCAGGTACGCGAAACCCAGGTCCAGTGCGGCCGCCATCGCGGGCAGGGTGTTTTCCCTGCCGTCTGGTGCGAATCCGCGGTGTGAGAGGGCGATTGGCCGCTGCGCGCCGTCGGGCCCGGGATTGTCGAAGTAACGCTTCGGCACTTCAGCGACCTCGAACCCGTCTCAGGCTGACTTCAGCGAGGTCAGGCGCTCCTCCAGCACCTGGGCGACGCCGTCGTCGTCGAAGGCCGGCGCGCGGAGATTAGCCGCTGCGAGCGCCTCCGGGTGACCGGAGGACATTGCATACCCGTGTCCGGCCCAACCGAGCATCTGGACGTCATTCGGCATGTCACCGAAGGCAATCACGTCCTCCTGCTCGATCCCAAGGCCTGCCGCATACTTTGCAAGCGTGGCCGCCTTATTAATCCCGGGAAGGCTCATCTCGAGCAGTGGCATATTAGGCGCGGAATGGGTGGTGGCGACCAGGTGCTCGACGGCGGGCGCAACCCCGTGCAGGAATTCATCCGCGGTGATGTCCACCTCGCGGGCCAGGAACTTGATCGCGCCGTTGCCGTTCAATGTTTCGTTGAGCGGGCGCGGCTCGAGACCGCCGAGCAACTCGATTGATCCGGTTGGAGCGAATCCCGGCTCGATGAGGAAGTCATCCATGGTCTCCGCCGCGAAGGTTGCGGCCGGGTAGAGCCCGCGGATGATCTCCTGAGCCTTGAGGATGCTTTCGGCGTCCAGCAGGTCCGCCGAGAGGACTTTCTCTTCACCGAGATCATAGGTCAGCGCTCCGTTTGAGCAGATCACCGTGCCCGTGAAGCCGAGCTGCCGAAGCGGATCCAGCCACCGGGGCGGCCGCCCCGTAACGAACACAACCTCGACGCCGGCGGCCAGGCATGCCTCGAAGGCGCGGACGGTGCGGTCGGAAATTTGACCGTTGTGGCCGACGATGGTGCCGTCCATGTCACTGGCGACCAGGCGCATGCGCAGAACTCCTTGCGTTGTAGGACTCAAGCCTACCCAAGCGCCCTGAAGGACCTAGACGAGGGCGTCCTTCTCGCCTTTCGACAGCTCGCTCGTGACACCACAGTAAGCACAGGTCCGCGAGTACTTGCGGCTCGTGGTGAACAGCGGGATGAAGAACAGCGTGAACTTCGTTGCCCGCTGATCAATCCGCTGGGACGCGTGCTGGCCGCAGTTTGGGCACACGGCCTGCCTGCGGGAGAGCTCCTTGACGGCGGTCTTGAATCCAAACAGAATCAGCATGGCGTGCCTCCCGGGCTGGGCTTACTGCTCGTAGGTGCCGATGATACGCGCGCGTCCAAGGGTATGGGAGAAAAGGTTGAATCCGAGGTAGGCATTCGAAGCTTCCGCCGGTATGTCCAGTCGCTCGACGTCCACCGCGTGAACCACCACATGATAGTGATGTGGGCCGTGACCTGCGGGAGGGGCGGCGCCCACGAAACCGGGGAAGCCGCCGTCGTTCTTCAACTGCACGGCGCCTTCCGGCAGTCCCGCGCCGTCCTCCGTGCCGGCACCGGATGGCAGCGACGTGATGCTCGCGGGAATGTTGAAGACCGCCCAGTGCCAGAAGCCGCTGGCGGTAGGGGCATCCGGGTCATAGACGGTCACGGCGAAGCTCCTGGTGCCCTCGGGGAAGCCGCCCCAGGAGAGCTGCGGTGAGACGTCGTGTCCGCCGGCACCCATCCGGCCGGAGGCGTGCTTGATGTCGAGCGGTTCATTGTGCCGGATGTCCGAGCTGGTGAGGTCGAAAGAAGGAACGTCGGGAAGATCTGCGTAGGGGTCGCGGGTCATGCGTATTCTCCTTGTACTTTGAGTTCGTCTCGGGTTGGTGGATTGGCGCCGGCGCGGGAGACGGTCACCGCCGCAGCTGCAACCGCGAACGCCAGCACGCCCTGTACCTGTTCAACGGACACGGAGTGCAGCTCATTCCTCCGCTGCGCGCCGTCCAGCTCCCGGTCCACCAGTGCGCTCAGCAGCGCGGCCATGAACGAATCCCCCGCACCCACGGTGTCCACCACGGGGACTGACGGCGCGGCGACCTCGCACTCACCGCGTTCGACCACGGCCCACGGGCCTTTGGAACCGCGCGTCACGACGACGACGGCGGGGCCCAGCGACAGCCAGCGACGGGCGGATTCGCGCGGGTCGCGATCCGGGTACAGCCACTGCAGGTCCTCATCGGAGGCCTTGACGATGTCCGCGAGGGCGACGAACTTTTCCGCCTGTTCCCGCGCATAGTCGGCGTCCTTGACGATGGTGGGCCGGCAGTTCGGGTCATAGCTGATGGTGGCAGAGGGCCGGGCATGCCGGACGGCAGCGAGAACATCCTTTGCTCCGGGCGTCAGCATCGAGGCGATGGATCCGGTGTGGACCAGAGTGGTTCCGTTGAACAGGAATTCCCGCCGGCTCAGGTCCGGCAGTTCCCAGGCGAGCTGAAAGGTGTAGTTGGCTCCGCCAACCGGATCGAGACGGGCGGAGGCAACGCTGGTGGGAAGGGAGTCCGGAGCCAGCGGCGTCAGCACCGAGTTTTCCGATAGGTGCGCGCGGATGCGGCGACCGAATTGGTCCTCGCCGTACCGGCCAAGGAACTGGGTGGGGTGGCCCAGCCGGGCGAGCCCAACGGCAACGTTCAGCGGGCTTCCTCCCACATGGGCGCGGGGCGGCGCGGTGTCGCTGATGACTTCGTCAATGAGGGCTTCGCCAATAACCGTGAGCACCGATTCAACCTAGCATTGGGTCCTGACAGTCACTTGGGAGCACTGTCATCGAAATCTGCGAGCGGTCTTCTCGGGACGTTATCGTGGTGGACATTGAATCTTCTGGAAGGGGGACTTGTGCAGGACCGCGCCGACGGGAACCCCGAGCACATCCCCGAGCACATCCAGCCCTCCGCCGTCAGCGGCGTCCGCTCCCCCGCTCGTGCGGGTGCCGGCGCCGCAGAACGTCATCACGGGTTTGCCCGGTGAGGGAAACCTCCTTGCCTGGACGGTCGACGACGGCACGGACCCCTCGGTCGTCGCCGCGTACGCCGAGTTCGCCGCGACGACAGGAGCCCGCCTGACTCTGTTCGCGACCTGCATGTATCCAGCCTGGGAACGGAACGTTCAGGCACTCAAGCCACTTGTGGACAGCGGTCAGGTGCAGTTGGGCAACCACACCTGGAGCCATCCGGATCTCACATCGTTGACCCATCAGGGCGTCGTCGATGAACTGCAGCGCGCGCACGACCGGATCGGTGAGTTATTCGGCGTGGACGCCCGACCGTTCTTTCGTCCGCCCTACGGTTACTACAACGAGCACGTTCTCCAGGCCGCCGCCTCCATCGGTTACACCACCCCAACCCTTTGGTACGGTTCGCTGGCGGACTCGGCGCTGCTAACGGAACAACAAATCATTGACAACGCCAAACAGTGGTTCCTCCCACAGCACATTGTCATCGGCCACCTGAACTTCGACCCCGTTACCCGTGTGTTCCCGGAGTTGCAGGCGCTGATCCGTGAACGTGCGCTCACTACCGTCACCCTCAACGATGTATTCTCCAGCAATTTCCATCCATAGGCGGTGCGGCATGTCCACTAAGCAAGTCCGCATCAAGAAGTTTGTTTAGGCGCTTCCCTAAACCGGCGGATGCTGTAGACCAGCAGAACCAGCGCGATCACGGCCGACAGGACCAGGCTCAGGCCCGTCCCCCACCCGCCGGGCAGCCACCACCGCTCATCCAGCGGCCACCAGCCCGGGGCGGGCGGCTGCGTCATCCAGATGATTCCCACCGTCATGAACGCGAAGGCGCTCAACGCGCTGACAGCGATGCGCGGCCACGTCTTCACACCGATGCGCGCTGCCTGGAAGGCCCGCTCCTTGATCGGGTGCAGCCGCCGCTCAGCCCACGCGTACTGCTGGGACAGCACCGCCAGTCCGCCGACCACCATCAACAGGCCGGGACCGGGCAACACCAGCGCTGCGATTCCGAGCACAACAAGGGTCCAGCCGAGGATTTCCAGGCCGGTGCGATGGGCAGCCCGATGGAACCGGGATCGCGCACTCATCTGTGCAGGATCCCACATTTGTCTGAAATCCCCATGTTCGACAGGTTCAGGCCAGCTGTTCCACGGCGTCAACGACGCGCTCCCAGGCGTCGGTACCGGGCGTGATCATAGCGAAGTGGTCGCCGGGGATGAGCATCAGTTCCGCTTCGGCTCCAGCCGCAACCGCGGCCTCGACATAGGACTCCGACTGGCTCAGCGGTACGGTCGTATCTTCCTCCCCGTGCAGCGCAACCACCGGAACCGCCAGCGGGATGGCGGTCACCGGATCGGCAAGCCGGTACTTGTCCCCCTCCGGCTCCCCCAGCAGATTCTGCACCGCTCCGCTGCCCAGTCGTTCCTCGTACGCCAACTGCAGGTTCAGCACGCCCGATTGACTGACGACGCCGGTCAGCGGCACCGCCGGAGTGCCGGCTCCTGGCGCTCCGGACGGAAGGGACGCCCGCCCCGCCGCCCACACCGCAAGGTGGCCACCCGCGGAGTGGCCGAGCGCCGTCGTCGTACTGATGTCGAGGCCGTGCTCCTTTGCTGCTGTGGAGAGCAGGTCAATTCCTGCCGCGATGTCCTCGAAGGTTTCCGGCCAGCCGCCGCCGTTGCCGGCCCTGCGGTACTCGAGGTTCCAGCAGGCAAAACCGCGTGGGGTGAGGTCCTCCGCGAGCGGCACACCGAGCTCGAGGGAGTACTGGCTACGCCAGAAACCCCCGTGAATGATGACGACGACGCCGCGTGGCTCCCCCTCCGGCAGGTACAGGTCCGCGAACTGGCTGGGATCACTTCCGTAGGTATAGCGCATGGGTTCCTTCCTCGCACCGGCAGGCGCCGACGGTTGGGTGGGACCGCACCCGGAGAGGGCGGCTGCGGAGAGCAACGCCCCGCCGAGGACTGCGCGCCGCGAGAGGTCGGTCATTCTTCGTAGCGTAGCCGCTGTCCGTGGCGGATGTTTAGATGGGTTGGTGAGTACGTGGGAAGAACTGGATGAGCGGCTGAGGCCAGCGGTCCAGGAGAGTGTCAGCGAGTTTGAGCGGGTGCGCCCGGCGCTGGAGGCTGTCACGCGTGAGGTCCGCGACAGCATCCAGGAAATCTTCACCGGAACGGACCTGCGGCCGCTGTTCGTCACGGCGCGCACAAAGTCGGTCGAATCCTTCCGCGACAAGGCCTCGCGGATGCTCAGCGACGGTGACGGTCCGCCGTCGCTCGTTTTCCCGGACCCGCTGCGGAACCTGACGGACCTGGTGGGTGTCCGGGTCATCACCACGCTGCCGCACGAAGTGGATATCGCGGCGAATCTCATCAAGCGCCAGCGCCACGAGTTCGACTGCCGGGGTGACCGGGAGAAGGACATCGGCTCCATTGAATCGGGCACGTACGGCTATTCCAGCCGCCACCTCATCCTGCGGACCATTCAGAACGACGCCGTCCGCACCTACCAGCAGCTGCTCGGCTCTGACTCCGGCAGCTACATGTTCGAGACGCAGATCCGCACCGTGCTGGCACACGCCTGGTCCGAGATCGAGCACGACATCCGGTTCAAGTCCTTCAACCCCAAGGCGTGGAGCCCCTACTTCGACCGGCAGTTCACCGCCACCGCAGCCATGCTGGAGAGCGTCGAATCCACCTTCGCGGACCTGCATTCCCGGTATGAGAAGGTGACCGGATTCTGGGATCCCGAGGGCGAGGGCAGCGTGGAACTCACCCCCGACCGCATCCGGGAAGTCTGGCAAACCCTGCTCCCACACGTTGACCGGAAGTCGGATGACAACTGGCGCTGGGCCGCCGAGCTCCTCTCCGCCCACGGGATTACGACGACGACGGCCCTCGCCTCCCTGCTCCAGGCCGACACCATCACCTCGGTCCGGCGCGCCCTCGACCACCGTTACTCGCCGGGGCCGGACCGGCTCCTCGACGACGTGCTGCTGTGGAACTTCGGCGAACGACACATCGAGCTGACGGCAAATGCACCGGAAGCGGGCACGTCGCGGAGGGACAGCCTGCTGAGGCGCTACCGGCAGATCCGGAACTTCCGGGCGCGGGAAGACTGAGTGATTACACGATCAGTGAGATAGCCAGTGCAAGCATGACGGCGGCGATAACGCCGTCGAGGATCCTCCACGCAAGGCGCCGGTTGAAGAGCGGAGCGAGGTAGCGGGCACCCACGCCGAGGGCCGTAAACCACACGATGCTGCCTGCACAGGCGCCGATCGCGAACCACCACCTGCCCTGGATGCCGTGCGTGCTTGCCAGTGACCCCAGCAGGAGCACCGTATCCAGGTACACATGCGGGTTGAGCCAGGTCAGGGCCAGGCACGTGGCAAGTGCGGTCCGCCAGGATCCGCAACCCCTGCCCTTCGTCACGTCGAGTTGCTCGCCGCGCACTGCCCGTAGCCCCGCCAGCACCGCGTATCCCAGAAGGAAAGCCGCGCCGGCCCAGCGGATGACCTCCAGCAGTACCGGTGCATGTTCAATGACAACCCCGAGGCCGCCGACGCCAAGCGTGATGAGCGCGATGTCGGAAAGCGCGCAGACAGCTACAACGAGGGCAACGTGGGATCGGCGCAGGCCCTGCCGGAGCACAAAGGCGTTCTGCGAGCCGATAGCGATGATGAGCGATAGACCGGCAACGAAGCCGGTGAGCGTGGAGTCGAGCACGATACAACGCTAAGTGTAGGTCCAGGCTGATTCCAGCTAAAGTTTCTACAGTATGGTAAGAGTTGCTTATGAAGGAGATTGATCCAACCCAGGCGTTGGCACTAGCCGCCATCATTCACCAGGGCAGCTTCGACGCTGCTGCTTCCCACCTCTCCATCACCCCATCCGCCGTCAGCCAGCGCATCCGCGCCTTGGAGACCGCCGTCGGCCGGCCCGTCCTGCGGCGAACCCGTCCGGTCCAGCCGACCGAAACGGGTGAGGCGATCGTGCGATTCGCCCGGAAGCTCGAGCTGCTCTCGGCGGACCTGTCGGCTGAGCTGCGTGAAACGAAGGATGCGCCGCGTCAACGCATCGTGATCGTGATCAACGGCGATTCCCTGCACACGTGGGCACTTCGCGCGCTGGTGCCGGTTGCCGAAACACTGGAACTGGAGATCCTGCGCGAGGATCAGGAGCACTCACTGGACCTGCTGCGGAGCGGGGCGGCCGCTGCGGCCATCACCTCGGTTGCCAGCCCGGTGCAGGGTTGTTCGTCCAGTCCGCTGGGGATCATGCGCTACATCCCGGTCTGTACTGACGAATTCCAGCAGCGCTGGTTCGTCGATGGTGCCACCGTGGAGAACCTGGAGCGCGCCCCCGTGGTGGTCTTCGACCGCAAGGATGACCTCCAGGACCAGTACCTGCGAAGCAGGACAAAGCGAGCGATCACTCCGCCACGGCACTACGTTCCGGCGGCCCAGGAGTTCGCGGAAGCCATCCGGCTCGGCATGGGCTGGGGCCTGCTCGCCGAACTGGAGCTGGCTCATGACCCAGCAGCTGCGAATCTCACGGCACTCGTCCCAAGAGGGCACGTGGATGTGCCGCTCTACTGGCAGCAGTGGCGTCACGGATCCAGCGCCCTCGAAGCAGTCGCCGAAGCAATCCGCACCGGCGCCGCTGTTCTTCGCAGAGCCCAACCCCAATCACGGAAGTCGGGTGGCGCACCCGGCCTAGACTTCTCATCAACTTCTAGTCATACTTATGACTATGAGTAGTACCGTGTCGCTGGCTGAGGCGAAGGCTCACCTGTCCGAACTAGTGGTCCGCGTGGGCGGTCAGCACGAGAGGGTCACGGTTACGGTACACGGCAAGCCGTCGGCGATTCTGCTGGCACCCGAGGACCTTGAATCACTCGAGGAGACAATCGCGATCCTCTCCGACCCCGAAACAATGCGGCGACTGGCAAGTTCGGAGTCCGAGCTCGCACACGGTGAAGTCGAGTCTGAATCGGACCTCGCCGCAGCGATGGAACGGCGTCACAGGCCCTACGCGTGAGCGCCGAGCGGTACTCGCTCGTCGTCACACCTACCGCTCGGCGACAACTCGCGGAGGTTCTTCCCGAAGGGGTTGCTTGGGCGGGTTATGAGTTCATCGTCGGCCCACTTCTTGATAACCCTCACCGGGTAGGTAAGCGACTCCATCCGCCGCTCGAGGACAGCCATAGTGCGCGCCGAGGCACATACCGGATCATCTACAGAATCGACGAAGCACAGAGATCCGTCTGCGTTGTTGACGTGGCGCACCGCAGGGACGCCTACCGTGCCAATCGTTGATCAGGTCACCGCGAACTGACCCGCCCGAACAAGCCTGCAAGCGGCGCCAGTATCAGCGGTTTCGCTGCAATCCAGGCACCCACCACGAGCAGCAGCGAGACGAAGAAGATCCAGAATCCCGCCCAGTTCACCGCGTCCTGGCCGCCGTACATGTGGTTCAGGTTGCGCAGGGCACCGGTCGCGAAGACCAATGCCACGTGACCGATGATGAAGACAACGAAGTACAGCATCACGGGGAAATGGACGGCCCGCGCCCATTCGACCGGATAGACCCGGTTCAGTGTCTTGGCGTTCTTTGGCCAGATTCCGGACATCCGGGCTCCCGTGATCGCCGCCAGTGGCGCCGCTACGAAGATGGTTGCGAAGTACGCCAGCTGCTGCAGGCTGTTGTAGTTCACCCACCCATTCTCTGTGGGCCAGTCCAGCGAAACGTACTGGATCAGCGCAGAGAGTGCATTCGGGAAGACCTCCCAGGTTGTGGGAACCAGCCGCATCCAGTGGCTGGTGACGAACAGCAGCACCACGAACACGAGGCCGTTCACCAGCCACAGGATGTCCAGTGCCTGATGGAACCACAGGCTGAGACTGATCTTTCCGTCCCCGCCCTTGGACCACTTCGGCGTCCAGTATCCCGGCGGCCGGGTTTCCCTGCGCACCTGCAGCCCGGACTTGATGATGAGCACGATCAGGAAGAAGTTGAAGAAGTGCTGCCACTGCACCCAGGCCGGGAAGCCGGGTTCCGCGCCTTCGGGCAGGTGGGTCTCGCCCGGGTATGTAGTGAGGAAGTCCTGCATGAAACCGAGGGTGACAAACCAGCGCGTGAACAGCACAGCCCCCAGCGCGATTGCGAGGAGCCCCGCGGCGCCGAGCAACAGATTGGCCATGCGGCTGCGGGGCTTCCGCTCGCTCGCCGCCTTTGCGGTGTCCCTGGTGTCCGCGGACTTCTCGGGGAGCGGCTTGCGGGTTTCCGTGGGACCAGCAGCAGCCGACGACGGCGCTTCCTCCTCGGGAGGCGTCGCCTTTTCTTCGATTGGCGTCGCAACGGCGACCGGCTCGGGCGCCTTCTCGGGTTGCGCTACCTCAGCAGCAACAGGGGCAGGCTCTTCGGCGGCCTTCGTTCCGACTGCTTCGGTTTCCGTGCGCGTCTGAACAGGCTCGACGACGACGGCGGTCTCCGCCGGCCAACGCTCGCCGCCTGGGACGCGAGGCAATCCACGCCGCAGAAGCTGCATGGAGCCGGCCTGTGCGGCCACACGCGCGGCCGCTGGGTTTTCATTCGACGCTGCTGGTTGCGGCGCCGCCTCCACTGAAGCCTCCTGCCGGGCAGGGACTGCTTCATCGGCTGAGGATGGTTCGCTGACCGACGCCGCGTCCTCGCGCCTTGCGTCAGAGCGAGCTTCAGGAGCCGGTGAAGCGGGCGTCGATACAGCGGGCGTCGATACAGCGGGCGTCGTCGCAGCACCAGCGGGGGGCCACGGGTCCCCTCCGGGAGTTCGGGGAAGCCCCCGCCGGACTGGACGGGCGCCTGCGTCGACCGCGGGCGCGCCCGCCTGAACACCCGACGACGGCGAGGCGCTCGGCGCCGTCGCAGGCTTCACGGAAGACGGGCTCGCCGCCGTCGTATCAGTGCCGGGAGCTGCAACTGTTGCGCCCGCCGCCGCCGTATCAGTCCCGGACGAAGCGGAAGGAGGTGCCGGCGTCGTCGTTGTGTCAGAACCGGAAGCCGGGCTTGCCGCCGCCGTTGTGGCCGTTGGTGCTGGGACGTCGGTGTCGCCAGGTATTTCGGTGAGGACTGCGTCCGCGGGCGGCCATGATTCCTCGCCGCTTCGGCGAGGCAGGCCCCGGCGCAGTGTGCGACCGTGCGTCGCCATTCGCTACCCCTTCCGCGCGGAAAGTGACTTGATCAGCTGCGGGACCACTTCGAAGAGGTCGCCGACAACCCCGAAGTCGGCGACGTCGAAAATGGCCGCGTCCGGGTCCTTGTTGATCGCGACGATGGTCTTCGCGGTCTGCATACCTGCGCGGTGCTGGATTGCGCCGGAGATACCGAGTGCAACGTACAGCTGCGGCGAGACTGAAACGCCGGTCTGGCCGATCTGGTAGCTGTTCGGAACGTAGCCGGCGTCGACCGCTGCCCGTGAAGCGCCGACCGCAGCGCCGAGGACATCCGCGAGTTCCTCAACCAGGGCGAACTGCTCCTGCGATGACAGGCCGCGGCCGCCAGCCACAACCTTCGCGGCGCCACGCAGTTCGGGGCGGGTTGAGGCCGCCGTCTGCTCCTCGAAGGACTCGACGATAGCTGCTGCGGCTCCGGACGGTTTCACGTCAAGGACGTCCACAGTCGGTGTCACGGCTTCTGCGCGAGCATCGATCGAGCCTTCGCGAACGGTGATTACCAGCGGGCCGAATGTCGGCGCGCAGTCCACGTTGTAGGCTCCGCCGTAGACCGAGTGATGGGCGAGGACGCCCTCCTCGTCGCGTCCAACGCCGATCGCATCGACCGCGAGGGCGCAGCGTTTCCGCGCAGCGAACCGGCCGGCGGCGTCGCGTCCGTCGAGCGAGTTGGTGATCAGGATCGCGTCCGGTTGCACCTGGTCAGCCGCGACGGTGAGCGCATCCACTACCGGCACGCCCAGAGCTGAGGAAAGCTCTTCCATTTCCGCCATCAGAACGTGTTTCGCGCCGAGCGAACCGGCCTCAGAGGCGGCTTCAGCGCCTTGACCGGGCAATGCGACAACCAGAGCCACCGGTGTGCCAACGCCGACCGCTGCACCGAGAAGTCCGGCGGCGCTCTTGGTCAGTTCGCCCGAGGGCGTGGTGCCGAGGAGGACGAGGATCGAATCTTCCGGGAATGTAGTCATGACTTTCGTTCCTTACGCCAGTCGGTTCGAAATAAGGAACTCGGCGAGCTTCTCGCCGCCGTCGCCCTCGTCAACGATCTTCGTCCCGGCGGTCCGGGCTGGGCGTTCGGCGACGGCGAGCATGATGGACCGGGGTGTGTCGAGTGACTCCGGGTCGACGTCGAGGTCGGCTGCGGTGAGCGATTCCACCGGCTTTTTCTTCGCGGCCATGATGCCCTTGAAGTTGGGAAAGCGGCCGGCAGGAAAACGTTCGGTGACCGAGATGACCGCCGGCAGTGGTGCGGCTACCCGCATGGTTCCGGTGTCCGATTCACGGCTACCGGTTATCCGATCCGCGGTGACCTCGACGGAAGTGAGCGCGCTTGCGTAGGGGACTTCCAGGAGTTCGGCGATCATCGCAGGCAGCACGCCGCCCGAGCCGTCCGTGGAGAGGTTTCCCGCAATGATGAGGTCAAACCCTGTGCGCTTGATGGCAGCGGCCAACACTTCGGCAGTGAGGCCGAGATCGGCCCCCACCAACTTCTCGTCGGCTATGTGCACGAGCCTGGACGCTCCCATCGCGAGAGCCTTGCGCAGGGTGGTGGCTGCGGATTCGGGGGCCATCGACACGACGATGATCTCCGCATCGCTGATCTCTCCGGCCTGCGAGAGCGCCACCTCGAGTGCGCGCTCGTTGATTTCGTCCAGCACCGCCTCGCCGGCGCCCCGCTCAGCGAGTCCCGTCTCAAGGTTGAGCTTGCGCTCCCCGTAGGTGTCCGGGACCTCTTTCATGAGAACGATGATCTTCATTGACCCTCCTCGATGTCTTATCGGTCGGCGCGCACAGGGTAAGCGCGCACCGAACGTGTAGCCGTCCGTGCTCCAGGCCGGCGCCGCGCCCGGTCAGCCGGTAGGCAGACGGGCACAGTGCAAGTGGTCGAGCATTCTCCGCTCCCGAGGATACCGTGCCCGCAGGTTGATCCACGATCCGGCTGCCGCTGCAACGGGTCCTCACATCAACGGTGCACCGCATCGGGCGGGACGCAGGAGCGGCCGGTCACCTTCCGTCTCGAAGGTGACCGGCCGCTTTCGTGGAAACGGGTCAGGCGCCGGTGGAGGCGCCGTCGTCGTTCTTCCGGGGAGCCTTCTGCGATGGTGCGGCCGGGCCGGACGCAACCGGCTGCGCTTCCGGCTTTGCGCCGTCGCCGCCCCAGTTCTGCAGCATCTGCACCGCGTCGAGGCCGGTGGTGTCCTTGAGCAGCTGGAAAGTCTGCTGCAGGCCGCCGGTGACGTTCCTGCTGAGTTGGCTGGCGCCGTCATTGGAGATGACAGTCATGCTGTCGATCGCGGACATCGGCGCGGCGATCTCGCGGGCAACCAGCGGCAGCATCTCCATGACCTTGTTGAGGACGGCGGCGTCGTTGAACTGCTCGTACGCACGGGCCTGTGCCTCGATACCTTCAGCCTCGGCAACGGCCTTCTGGCGTACGACGTCGGCCTCAGCCTGACCGCGGACCTTGATGACCTCAGCCTCGGCCGAACCGTTGGCGCGGGTCACCGCAGCTGCAGCGTTACCGCGTGCGGTGTTGGCGGCGGCCTCAGCTTCGGCCGTCACCTTGTCACCCTCGGCAGAAAGCCTGCGCTTGGTGAGTGCGACCTCAGCCTCAACTTGGTCTGCTTCGGACTGGCGCTTACGCTGCTCCAGCTTCGCGGCGGCTTCCTGCTCCACCCGGTACTTGTCAGCGTCAGCCGGCTTTCGGATCTCGATGTCGAGTTCGCGTTCGCGTAGCTCCGCCTGGCGTGAGGTGACCTGCTGTTCCTTGAGCAGGATCGCCTCTTTCTGGTCCGCAGCGGCAAGGGGGCCGGCGGCGTCGGCCTGTGCCTGGCGCGCGTCGGCGACTTCCTTCAGTTCCGCGCGCTTGATGGCGAGGCGCTGTTCGGCGAGCGCAACCTGCTCATCGGCGATGGCCTTTGCCTGCGCGGCCTCCTGCGCAGCGTTGGCTTCGGCGATCTTGGCCAGCTTTTCCGCGAGCGCTGCCTCGGGACGGCCAAGATTCCGCAAGTAGTCCGAGCTGTCCTGCACCGACTGGATCTGGAAGGTATCAATCACCAGGCCCTGGTTGTGCATGGAGTGCTCTGCTTCTTCCTTGACGCTTTTCGCGAAGGAAGCACGGTCCTTGATGATCGAATCGACGGTCAGCGTACCGACGATCGAACGCAGTGAGCCGGAGAGGGTTTCCTGGGTGTAGTGGTCAATCTGGTCCTGCTGGTTCAGGAAGCGCTGGGCTGCCCGGCGGACGGCCTCTTCGTCGCCGCCGACCTTAATCTGGGCAACACCGGTCAGATGCAGGGCGATGCCGTTCTGCGAGATGCCCTCGATCTGCAGGGTGACCTGGCGCGAGGCGAGCGAGATCGAGAACGCCCGCTGCGTGAACGGGTTGATGAAGGTGCGGCCGAACTCAACCCGCTGACCTTCCTGATTCCCCTTGCCGGTGATGATGAGCGCTTCCGACGGGCTCGCGATGCGCAGCGCCATGCGCGCGATGATCATGGCAATAATGCCCAGAACAATGACGGCGCCAACGATCACCCCGATCGTGATTAACAGGCCAATTTCCACAGGTACTCCCCATATTCAAGGCACGTAAGGATAACCGGCGCGTGCCATTCGCCACCATGACGCTACACGAAAGGCGCACGGCAGTCTCCAATTATCCCCAGACTTTCACTAGGGTGGAGAGATGGGGACAATGACTCGGACCGGGTTCGTGCTGTGGTGGATAGGCTTCTTCGCTTTGGTGCTCGGAGTGATTTCATTGGCCGTCTGGGCAACAACGAGTGGTCCACCTGATTGGGGCGCGGTCTTGCCTGCCCTCGCAGGCGTTGCGGTTGGACGCAGCTTGAGGTCGCGATTGTTGCGGCGATCGGCCAATAGGGGGCGTTATCCGTGCTTCGTCCGACTAGCGTCGGCCGGTCCTTTCCACGGCAAATGGCGTTTCGGTTACGCAATTCCCGCCCATGGTCAAATCGCCTTCCAGAGCCCCGCGAAGGCTGAAGTCACGTTCAACATCGACGACGTCGGGCCCTCTTATCCCGCGGGGATGGCGGACACTATTCTCAAGCTCCAGCGGTCGTCCGAGGTCCTGCCCGTTATGGCACAGGGTGTGCGTTTGGAGATTGCCGCCCTGCCCAAGTACCTGCGGGTTATCGAGCGCGGCGTGCAGCGGCCCGCCGTCGTCGTACCCTGATTCCTCAGGCGCCTTCGCGACGGGCGTCGGCCCAGTTCTCAGCTGCGGCCAGGTGCCGGCGGGCAGCGGCCACAACGGCTTCGGGCCGGGGGTTGCGCCACGCCTGCTCGAGGTCGAAGAGTGCGTCCGCGACGGCACTACGGGCAGCAGCCAGAACGGAGGTTGGGTCCGCCGCAGCGGTCTCGTTTACCGGAATGGTGCTCATAACACGTATTCGTACTCGCGCCACCTTGGGATTTGTGTGGGTTAGGGAGAATCAAGCGGGAGAACGTGCTCAGCGCCTTCCGAGCCCCATGCCTTGCCTCACCGTTTGAGTGCGATGCACTCACTGCATGCAATGCCTGCATCGCAGTCAGATTCCAGGAAGGAGTACCCCCCCTCAGCGCGATAGCTCAAGAAGCGTCCGAGCGTGGCCAACGAGAAACTGTTCGAACAGAACTCCGGCAATGACGCCTCAAGCCTGCCACGCCGCGCGCAGCAGAAAGCACGGCTGGTTCAACGAATAATGCGCCCCCGGACCCGCGCCGAGAGCTCCTCCGCACTCTGCACCACCCGGGACGCCTTCCGCGTATGCTCCTGAAGCGACTCCTGAATGCTGTTCTCCTCCATTGAGGTCAGATTCGCCTCGACCACAATCCGGGCCGTAGCCGCTGCCGCACGCGCGGCTTCGGCCGCCACCGCAAGGTCGCTGAGGAAGTCCGGCTTGCACACGTCCACCAGTTCTTCACACAAGCGGACGACGGCGGCAGCCAGGTCCAGCTGCGCCCTCGCCGGGAGCGTCGCTTCCACGAGCGCCTCATCAATGCCCGCGCTGCGCCTCTCGCGCTCCTCATCCGACCCGGACGGAAGTTTGTAGCAATCCACCACCCTCCCGAACTTCTCTTCGTCCGATTCCGCGGCCTCAACGGCCGCACGGGTCAGCTCCCGGGCCTCGGCGACTATGCCCGCGACGTCGTCGTTGCCTCGCTCGCTGAAACCGGCCACCATGCCAACCAGCGCAGCCGCCTGCGCGACGTGGAGCGCCCCGACTGCCCCGGCCCCCGGCGTCGGCGCCGTTGAGCCGAGCCGGTGAAGGTACTGGTCAATGCTTTCCGATCCGCTCATGAGGCGTCATCCGGTGAAGATTCCTCCAGCAGCCACCCGGTGACCGCGTCGATGTCCTTGCCGTTATCGCGCGTGTACTGCCACGCGCGCTGCCGTTCGTCCTGGAAGTGCTGTCGTATTTCCGCCTGTGTTGAACGTAGCGACGGCACCCGGTCGATCACGTCCATGGCCAGCTGGTACCGGTCGATCTGGTTCATCATCGCCATGTCGAACGGCGTGGTGGTGGTGCCCTCCTCCTTATACCCGCGGACGTGGATGTTGCTGTGGTTGGTCCGCCGGTACGTCAACCGGTGAATGAGCCACGGATAGCCGTGATAGGCGAAGATCACCGGCCGGTCCCGGGTGAACAGCGTGTCGAAGCTACGCGCGGGCAATCCATGCGGATGCTCGGAGGAGTCCTGCAGCCGCATCAGGTCAACCACGTTCACCACGCGCACCTTCAACAAAGGCAGCGCCTCCTTGAGCAGCTTCGCGGCGGCAATCACCTCGCCCGTCGGCACATCTCCTGCACAGCCGAGGACGGCGTCAGGCTCCTCCCCCTCGGTCTCCCGCCCCGCGAAATCCCACACCCCAATCCCACGTTCGAAGTGCAGCCGGGCCTCCTCCGGACCGAGCCACGTCATGGTGGGCTGCTTGCCCGTCACGATCACATTCACGCGGTCCCGCGTCTGCAGGCAGTGTTCCGTCACGGCGAGCATCGTATTGGCGTCCGGCGGCAGGTATACCCGGATGACGTCGGCCTTCTTGTTCACCACGTGGTCAATGAATCCGGGATCCTGGTGCGAAAAACCGTTGTGGTCCTGCTGCCACACGTGAGAAGACAGCATGTAGTTCAGCGACGCGACCGGTTGCCGCCATGGCAGGTCCTGATGCACCTTGAGCCACTTGGCGTGCTGGTTGAACATCGAGTCGACAATGTGCACAAACGCCTCATAGCAGTTGAAGACGCCGTGCCTGCCGGTGAGGAGGTACCCCTCAAGCCAGCCCTGGCACAGGTGCTCGCTCAGCACCTCCATCACCCGGCCGGACCGCGCGAGGTGCTCGTCGACGTCGTCAATCCGCTGCTGCCACACTTTGTCGGTGACCTCGTACACGTCCTGCAACCGGTTCGACGCCGTCTCATCCGGCCCGAACAGGCGGAAATTCTCCGGGTTCAGCGTGATGAGCTCCCGCAGATACCCACCCGCCGTTGCCATCGGGCTCGCCTTCTCCTGACCCGGCCGATCGACGACGACGGCGTGATCCGCGTAGGCGGGCAGCCTCAGGTCCTCGAGCAGCCGGCCGCCGTTCGCGTACGGGGTGGCGCTCATGCGCAGGTCCCCTGCGGGCGCCTGTTCAGCAATCGCTTCGTCCAACAGGCCTTCGTCGGTGAAGAGCTCGCCGGGTTTGTAGGAGCGCATCCACTCCTCGAGCTGGCGGAGGTGGGCGTCATCGTCGTGAATCCCCGACAACGGGACCTGGTGCGCACGCCAGGTCCCCTCCACCTGGTCACCGTCCACGATCTCCGGCCCGGTCCAGCCCTTCGGCGAGCGCAGCACGATCATGGGCCAGGCTGGATGCTCCTCGGTTTGACGCTGCTCTTCGCGGGCCGCCGCCTGGATCTCTCCGATCCGATTCACACAGGCGTCCAGCGCCGAAGCGAAGTCCCGGTGTGCCTGGTCCGTGGCACGCGGGTCAGCGACGGTGACAAAGTGTGGGTCGTAGCCGTAGCCGCGCATCAATTGCTCAAGCTGAGCTTCAGGTATCCGCGAAAGCACCGTGGGGTTGGCGATCTTGTACCCGTTGAGATGCAGGATCGGCAACACGGCGCCGTCGTTCTTTGCGTCGAGGAAGCTGTTCGAGTGCCAGCTTGCCGCCAGCGGACCGGTCTCGGCCTCGCCGTCGCCGATCACGCATGCGGCAATCAGCTGCGGATTGTCGAAAACGGCGCCGTACGCGTGCGCGAGCGAATAGCCGAGCTCGCCGCCCTCGTTGATGGAGCCGGGCGTCTCGGGCGCGGCGTGGGAGGGAATGCCGCCGGGGTAGCTGAACTGTTTGAACAGTTCCTTCAGGCCGGCCTCGTTCGGGGTGATGGCGCTGTAGATTTCGGAGTAGGTGCCCTCAAGCCACGCGTTCGCGACGTTCGCCGGCCCGCCGTGTCCCGGCCCGGTGATGAAGAGCATCTCCTGCTGCCGCTCGGCGATCACCCGGTTGAGGTGGGCATAAATGAAGTTAAGCCCCGGCGTCGTTCCCCAGTGCCCGAGCAGGCGCTCCTTCACGTCCTCCCGGCGCAGCGGCGTGCGCAGCAGCGGGTTGTCGCGCAGGTAGATCTGGCCGACCGAAACATAGTTCGCGGCCCGCCACCAGGCGTCCAGCTTTTCAACGTTCATGACTCCCCTTCTTTCGCGTCGACTCTCCTCAAATGGTCGTTATGAACGGTCAAATCTGCGTCATAAGCACCGTTTGGGGAGAGTCGATTCTAGATTTCGACGACGACGTCGGACGGTTTCTTGTCGGGCCGCCATCCCCTCCACACGGGGTGGCGCAGTTTGCCGGCCGACGTGCGTTCACTGAACTGAACCTCGCCCACGAGCGCTGGGCGCACCCATCGCGCGTCGGACGCGTCGAGCGCCGGGACGTCGTCAAGCGGTGCGGTCTTGCGGCCCATCTTCTTCAGCCGCGAACCGATCTCGGCCAGCTCACGCTCGGTCAGGCCGGAGCCCACACGGCCGATGTACTTCAGATCCACACCGTCGGGGATCGCGACGAGCAGCGAACCGACCTTGTGCGCACGGTTCCCCTTTCCGGGACGCCACCCCACAATGACCACCTCCTGCGTCAGCGAGTGCTTGATCTTCACCCAGGATTCCGAGCGCCGGCCGGCCGAGTAGGTGCTGTTCACCCGTTTGGCGAGCACTCCTTCGAGACCCAGTTCCTTACTGGCCTCGATTGCTTCATCAAGGGTTGCATCGAGCGCCGGCGGCACCTGAACATGACCATCGCGCGGAGGATCGACCGCTTCCTCGAGCACTTCACGCCGCTGCGAATAACCCAGTTCAATCAGCGAATTCCCGTCCAGGTGCAACAGGTCGAACAATAGGAAGTGCACGGGCGTCCGCTTGCGGGCCGCCTCGATCTCGGATGTCTTGGTCAGGTTCATACGTCCCTGCAGCAGCCCGAAGTCCGGTCGGCCTGCCTTGTTGATGGCGACGATCTCGCCGTCGAGCACCGCCTGCTCCGCGTTGACGTACTTTCCGAGGTCCGCGAGCTCCGGGTACGCCTTCGTCAGGTCGTTACCGTTGCGGCTCATCAGCCGCGTACCCTCGGGCGTTACCGTGGCAATCGCCCGGATCCCGTCCCACTTCATCTCGAACGACCAGCCCTCCTCGGACCGGATGAAACCCGGCGCCCCGGTGGTGGCCAGCATCGGTTTGAGGTTCGGCAGCTCTTCCTTGACCGGCTCCTTGAACGCCGGCGGCGACGCCTGCCCAGGCTGCTCCTTCATGAGGTGGATCAGCCAGTTCTTCTCGGCCGAATCAGTGGACCCGCCGGTGTGGATCAGCGCATACCGGCGGACGGCGTTACCGCCCTTGGCCAGCCCGCCGTCGTCGCGCCCGGTCAGGGTGCAGATGACCTCCTTGCCCGGCCGCCACTTCTCCGCCTCGTATGTGCCCGAGTCCCAGATGTACACCTCGCCGGCGCCGTACTCGCCCTTCGGGATGGTGCCCTCGAACGAGCCGTAGTCCAGCGGATGATCCTCGGTCTGCACGGCAAGATGGTTCTGGTCTGCTGTGACCGGCGGGCCCTTGGGAATGGCCCACGACACCAGCACGCCGTCGCGCTCGAGCCTGAAGTCGTAATGCAGCCGGCGTGCATGGTGCTCCTGGATCACAAAACTGTTGCCGCCCGCCTCGCCGACCTTCTCCGGAACCGGCTCGGGGGTCTTCGAGGCATCCCGCATGGAACGGTACGTGTGCAGGCGGTCCGGGCCGTCGTCGTCGTTCTGGAGATCCTGCCCGGCGGTTCCGGGATCCATGTCCGCAAGCAGGTCGCCTGAATTCCGGACGCGCTCCATCACCTGCTCGTAGTCGAGCTGATCGAGGTCCGGGTCCTCGAGCTCCTCCCAGGTACGCGGCGCCGCAACCATGGGACGAGCCTTCCCGCGCAGTGAGTAGGGCGTGATCGTGGTCTTGTTGCGGTTGTTCTGGCTCCAGTCCAGCAGCACCTTCCCGCCGCGCAGGGATTTCTTCATGTCGCTGACCACCAGATCCGGGTGGTCAGCTTCCAGCACACGTGCCAATTCCTTGGCGACGGCGGAAACCTGGTCCGAGGTCTGTTTGCCGTCCAGCGCCGCGTACAGGTGGATCCCCTTCGATCCGCTGGTCACGGGCCGCGGATCCAGTCCCATCTCGTTCAGGATCTCCCGTGCCAGCCGTGCCACTTCCGCGCACTCGACGAGCGTGGCGCCCGGTCCCGGATCGAGGTCGAGCACCAGGCGGTCGGGATTGTTAGTTTCCCCGTTCGGACCGAATTTCCACTGCGGCACGTGGATCTCCAGCGCGGAGATCTGCGCAAGCCACGTGAGCGTCGCAAGGTTGTTGAGCATCGGGTACACGTTCAGGTGATCGCTGTGTTCAATACCAAAACGCTCAACCCACGACGGCGCCGACTTGTCCAGGTTCTTCTGGAAGAACACTTCCCCTGGCTTTTCCTCCGTTCCGACGCCGTTGACCCACCTCTTGCGGGTGACAGGCCGGTTGCGGGCGTGCGGGATGAGGTAATCGGCAACTGCAGCGTAGTAGGCCAGCACGTCCGCCTTGGTCAGGCCGGACTCCGGGTACATGACGCGGTCCAGGCTCGTGAGCTTCAGGCGCCGGCCCTCGACTGTAACCGTCTGCTGCGCGCTGCTGGGGGCCATTGACCCAGTCTTGTAGGGAACCGGCGTTTGCGCCAGTATCGCGGGCCGAGCGCGAGCCGTCGTCGTCGTCGTCGTCGTCGTCGTCGAGGCAGCCAACCATCGAACCGTCCATACGCCCGCCCTGTCAATACCGAACGTTCGTTTTCAGATTGTTTTGCGGCAAATCGAATGAAACCGCCAGAAATGGTGGCCGCCGGATGAACAGCATCCTTACAGTTGCCAGTGATTCGGATCACAGCTGGCCAGCGAAGTTCATCAGGATCAAGAACACGTCCAAGCGATCGCAGTGCGTTACAACGCCCTGCGTCCAGAACCGAAAGTTGTCCATTGAAATCGATTAGGTTACTTGCAGCCGCCGCACTCGCAGCGGGAACACTCCTTGCTCCGGCCGCCGCCACCGCGGCACCGGCCGGTACCGACATTGTCGGCGGAGACACCATCCCCATCAGCGCCGCGCCCTACGCGGTGCAGATCCACGTCAACACCACAGGTACCGCTTTCAACTGCACCGGATCACTCATCTCCTCCCAGTGGGTCCTTACGGCCAAGCACTGTGAAGGAACCCGCTCGGTGCGGCTCGGCTCAGCTTCGAACGGCTCCGGTGGAACGGTTCGCACCATCGTGGCGGACCGTGCCTTCGCCGGCGGTGATGTGCGCCTGCTGAAGCTCAGCTCTCCCTACAGCGGCGCGACGGTGACCCTGGATCGGGACCGCGTAACGCAGGCCGGACCGGCCAGCGCCTACGGCTGGGGCCGCACCTGCTCCGTCTGCAACGCTTCCCCCACCCTGAAGACCGCTCAGGTCAGCATCACCGCCTACTCATCGGACGCCTACGGCGGACCGGCCCTGCAGACCTATGGCCAGGACGGCCAGGTCTTCAAGGGTGACTCCGGCGGACCCCTCATGGTCAACGGCCAGCAGGTAGGCGTGCTCTCCACCGGCAGCGGCGATCCCGACACCTATGACCGCCCCGCCAACTACAGCGAGGTCAGCAACGCGATGTCCTGGATCACCTCGATCTCCGGCGTAACGGGAAGGTAGGCCAGAGATGAAGAAGCTGAAACTCGCAGCGATTGCCGCCCTTGCCGCCACGGCACTGCTCGGCCCCACCGGCGTGGCCTCTGCAGCACCCGACGGCGGCGCCGACATGCAGATCGTGGGCGGCAAAGACGTTAGCCACTCCGCCGCACCGTACACCGCACAGGTTAATATCAATGGGTCCTTTGCCTGCTCCGCCTCGCAGATCTCGGCCCAGTGGATCCTCACGGCGAAGCACTGCCTGGGCAGCAACATGTCCGTCAACCTCGGTTCGGCGAACCTGGGCGGCGGAACACGGGTGTCCGTTGCCCAGACCTACTCCTACAACGGCGGAGACCTTGCGCTCCTGCGGTTGTCGCGGTCTGTTTCGGGCAGCTACGCCAGCCTCGAGAAGGACCCGCTGCAGTACCAGACATCCGGCAATATCTACGGTTGGGGTCGCGAGACAGCCAACGGACCAGCCTCTCCAGTGTTGAAGACGGCTTCGGTCTACATCGAGTCCCTCGAGGATGACGCGTACGGCGGACCCGCCTACCGTCACGTGGGCGTTGACGGCCAAGCCTGGAAGGGCGACTCCGGCGGGCCGCTGGTAGTCAGCGGAAAGGTGATCGGCGTGGCTTCAACCAGCGCGAGCGGCGGCACCAACACCCGTGCCTCGTCCTGGTACTCCTCCGTCCCGCACGGCATCAGCTGGATCACCTCTGTTTCGGGAGTGACCGGTTCCTAAGACCGGAAGCACCGCCCGCTGAGTGCGTAGATGATGACGCTTCGATCGAAGCTTTCAGTCATTATCTACGCACTCAGCGCCCGTTAAGACCCGAGTACGACGACGGCGCACAGCCCGCTCCAAAGGCGGCCCACCTTGACCCGGGCATAACTTCTCCCGCCGACGCGTTGGCCAACGGTATGAGCTCAAAGCTGTTTGAACCCTTCACCCTCCGCGGAACCACTTTCAAAAACCGGGTCTGGCTTGCACCGATGTGCCAGTACTCGGCTGAGGACGGCATGCCGAACGAGTGGCATCATGTGCACCTCGGCGCCCGGGCGGCCGGCGGTTTCGGCCTCATTCTGGCCGAAGCCACCGCCGTCACACCGGATGGCCGCATTTCCCCGGAAGATACGGGTATCTGGAATGACCGCCAGCGCGATGCTTGGAAGCCGATCGTGGACTTCATTCACGCACAGAACAGCGTCGCCGGTATCCAGCTTGCACACGCGGGCCGCAAGGCCTCCACTTTCTCACCGTGGCGCGGACGCGGCACCGTACCGGCGGACGAAGGCGGCTGGAATACCGTCGCTCCGTCCGCCGAAGCTTTCCCCGGCTACAGGGAACCACGCGAAATGACCATGACGGAGATCCGGGAAGTTCCTCGTGCCTTCGCCCGTGGAGCGCGGCGCGCGCTGGAAGCCGGCTTCGACGTCGTCGAACTGCATGCTGCCCACGGTTATCTTCTGCACCAGTTCCTCTCGCCATTGAGCAATCACCGGACGGACAGCTATGGCGGCTCACACTCCAACCGCGCCCGCCTCCTGCTTGAAGTGACGGACGCCGTCCGGGAGGTCTGGCCGGAGGACAAGCCGCTGTTCGTGCGCGTATCGGCTACTGACTGGACAGACGGAGGCATCGACGTTGCCGAGACCAGCCAGACGGCGGCGCTCCTGAGGGAGCGCGGAGTCGACCTGATCGACGTCTCCTCCGGCGGCAACGCACAGGCCGATATTCCTGTCGAACCCGGCTACCAGGTGGAACTCGCGACGATCGTGGCCAAGAACTCCAACCTCCCGGTGAGCGCCGTGGGGATGATCACCGAGCCCGCACAGGCCGAGCGCATCCTCGCCGAAGAACGCGCCGACGCGATCATGCTGGCCCGCGCTGCGCTGCGTGACCCAAACTGGCCGATGCGCGCCCAACATGAACTCGGGCTGGGCGCCGAAGGCACACCGTGGCCGCCTCAGTATGAGCGGGGCGCCTGGCAGTAGCGGCGGCCCGCACCCGTCGAGTGCTGCAGCCCGGCAACGCTTCTGCGCGGCAGCGGACTCAGTCCGCGAACTGCTCCTCATACCGCGCAACGTATTCGTCCCATAGCGCAGGGTTCTGCCCGAGGGGACGTTCGTTCAGGTAGTCGTCCAATCCCATGAGGGTCAGGTGCCAGCCGGCGGCCGAGCGCGCAATGTCCTGGCCCTCCCGGACCGTATTGGTCAGCGTGAGGAGGCTGCCGCCGTCGTCGTCCTCGAGTGCCCAACGCAGGATTTCCTCGTCCCAGGTGTAGGCGAGCAGACGCGGCTTGGCGGCCTCGAGGACGGTGCCCTCCACGGGCCTTTCACGATGGACCTTGAAGGTGACGGTGGCGCCCACGCGGGGCAGGATGTCCAACTCGCACGGGAACCAGTACTTCAGCTTGGCCGGGTCCGTGAGGTGTTTCCACATCACCTGCATGGACGCATCGAAGCGCATCTCGAACCAGAGAGCGGGCTGTCCGTCGGCGAGCGTCCTGGTAACCATCGGTTCGGTGTTCACCTAAGCAATCGTAGACCGTCCGTTTACTCCTTCGGGCAGCACTGGTTCACTAGGAACATGAGAGCCATCTGGAAAGGCGCGGTAGCGTTTGGGCTGGTCAACGTACCGGTGAAGGTGTACAGCGCAACCGAGGACCACGACATCAGCCTCCATCAGGTCCATGACAAGGACGGCGGCCGGATCCGCTACCAGCGGCGGTGCGAGATCTGCGGCGAAGTTGTGGAGTACAAGAACATAGACAAGGCGTACGACGACGGCGAGCGCACCGTGGTGCTCACCGCCGAGGATTTTGCGTCGCTTCCCGTGGAGAAGAGCCGCGAGATCGAGGTCGTGGAGTTTGTTCCAAGCGACCAGATTGATCCGATCATGTTTGACCGCGCCTACTATCTGGAGCCGGATTCGAAGTCGACCAAAGCCTATGTCCTGCTACGGCGGACCCTGGAAGAGACGGACCGGACGGCGATCGTCCAGTTCTCGCTTCGGCAAAAGTCCCGTTTGGCCGCCCTTCGCGTCCGCGGTGACGTATTGATGATCCAGACACTGCTCTGGGAGGACGAGGTCCGCGAGGCAAGCTTCCCGTCGCTGGATGAGAAGGTGCGCATTTCCTCGAAGGAGAAGGAGATGTCGGCGGCGCTGGTTGAGTCCTTCTCCTCCGACTTCGACCCTGAGAACTTCAAGGACGAGTACCAGGAGCAGCTGCGCACCCTCATCGAGGCGAAGCTGGAGAAGGGCGAGGCCCTCGACACCGACGAGACGTTCGGCGAAACCGAGGACGAAGAGGGCGGAAACGTGCTCGACCTCATGGAGGCACTGCGCAGGAGCGTTGAAAAGAACCGCGAGAAGAAGGGCGCGGCCTCCAGCACAAAGGAGAAGGAAGCGTCAGGTTCCAAGTCCAAAACCAAGAAAGGTGCGTAATGGGGTTCATCAGAAACGAGTTCGGAGAGCAAACTATCGCCAAACCACCGAACGCTCCCATCATCGGGTGGGCCCTGCTGGGTGCCGCATCGATGATGGCGCTTGAGGAGAAGAACCGCGAAGCGCTCTCTGCGGCGAGCAAGGCTTGCCTGATGGTGTGGGCGGCACTGGAACTTGCCAACGGCGACAGCGTGTTCCGCACGGCCATGGGCGGCATCACGCTCGGGTGGCTCGCGCGCAGGGAATAAGCCATTCCAGTCTGCTCACTTCGGAACCACCCGCGCTTTGGCGCGCTATTGCAGTGACCGATTCCAAAGAGGCAGCAAAGCTGAGCGACGCGAAAAAGGACACGCCCCCTACGGATAGTCCGCAGGGGGCGCGTCCCTTCGACAGGTCAGCGGTTACCTACCGATGTTCGCCGGTCCGGCTGCGTCGGCGCTCTTGACGGCCTCGGCGCGGCGCTGCTCGATCTTGCTCTCGATCGCCGCTTCGCGGGACTCTGCCGGTGCAGTGCGCAGGGCTTCGGTGGGAGCGTTGTCCAGGGTCTGCATCGGAACAGGCGTGGTCGAAGCCCCACCATTCTTGGACGGAGTCTGGGGCAGGTTCAGGGCCGGGGCATCAGCGGCCTGGGCCTCGGCAGGGGCGCCGGTCCATTCCTCGAACTCACCTGTGACCTCACCGCGGACATTGTTCACACCGAGCTGGGCGATGGGGTTGTTCCCGGTCAGCGCTACGGATCCACGGACAATGTTGTTGTCCATGACAACACCGCCGGTGTTGCCTGTTGCGCTGACGTTGCTGCCCCAGTAGTTGCCCGAGGTGCACTCATCGAGCGGGCCGTCCGCTCCGATCTGCAGCATGTCCGTGTTGTCGGCGAACACTGCCTCGCCAGCGACTGACGTACCGCAGATGACGCTGCCGAAGGAGGTGCCCTGAACCCGGAGCGCGCCGTCGACCCAGCTCTGGTGGAGATCGGTGTACGCCGAATCACGTGAGTCAACCGAGCCCACGATGTCCGTGGTCTCGATGAACAGCTCACCGGAGCGGGAGACCAGGTCACCGGCGATGGAGGCATTCGCCGTGTAAACAAACCCGCCAATCGCTACATCACCGCTCGGCCGGGTCAGGACGCGGTCGCCGGCGGTGGCGCCGTCCAGGTACGCACCGAATGCGCCGTTGAGCACAACCTGTCCATTGACCGTTCCGCCGATCAACTCGACGTAGGCGTCAATGGCACCGCTGAGCTGGCCCTCGATGGTCACGTCCTCAGCGACGAGGTCAGCACCCTGCGCTACGCGGACGTTTCCGAGGACGGTTGTTCCGACCAGATTGCAGGACTTGTCCCTGGGAACAACCAGATCGCCGGGAACCGTTACGGCTCCAGCCTCGCCCACGCAACGGGTGGTGAGGGCTGCGGATGCTGGGGGTGCAAAGAGCATGCTGGTAGCACCCAGGGCTACGGCTGCGGTGAGTACTGAGACCTTCTTCTTGTTCATGAATTCCTCTGTTGATAAGGCGCGAGAGCGAGCGAGTCAGATGGAGCATTCGTACACAGTGACGAGTATTACACCTGACGCTAGTTGAGCACTAGTGATTGGAACAAGTTGTTTTTTGTTACATTCGCTCAGAACTTGAAGTCTTGACTATTGTTCACCTGTTCGTCATTCTGCCTTTTCGCGCTCTTGCTCAACCAACTTTCGGTCCCGCACCAACCTCAACGCGGTGACCAACAGAACACCCCCAATGACGTTAAACACGACCGTGTATGCGAACCAGCCCAGCCAGTCCAGGTAGCTGATGTCCGCGCCAGACAGGATCGCGCCGAAGATCAGCAGGGAGTCGAGGATGGAGTGGAAGAGCTGCAGTCCCGAGAGCAGGAAACCACCGACGACGGCGGCCGCGAGCTTCCCGACCATCTGCTCGGTTCCGTGCTGCATGCGGGTCATGAGCGTAATGGTGCTTCCGCCAAGCAGCGCGAGACACACGGTTTGCCAACTCAGCCCTGCGTCAACGTAGTGCTCGGCGGAAGTGGTTATGGTTTCGGTCCACTCCGGGAATGCGGTCATCACCAGCGCCATGAAGATCCATCCGCCAATGAGGTTGGCCAGCAGCGTTCCGCCCCACAGCTTGGCGAGCTGGCCCACACTGGCCTGCCCTGCGGTTACGGCCGCGATGGGGACCAGGAAGCCCTCCGTGAACAGCTCGCTCTTGGCCAGCAGCAGGGCGATAAGGCCCGCACTGAACGCCAAGCCGGCCAGCAGATGATTGTCGGTCTCGTGAAGCACCGCGAGGTAGGCGATAACGCCGATGCCGATCTCGAAGCCACCGAAGAGGCCGGTAATCAGGACATCTGGGAAGGTCCGGTGGAGACGCTGCGCACCCTCGTCGACGGTGCGGTCGAACGATTCCTCGATCTCCTCCTCAACCGGACCGGCATTGTCGCCGAGTTCCCGCCGTCGTGCGTCGCCGTCGTCGTCGTTCAAGCTGCCTGCCTATCCGGTGCGTATCGTCGTCGAAGTGGCACGACACACCGCGAGCGAATACGCATCCCCGGCGTGCCCTGCCACCTCGATTCTAGGGTGCCGGATAAGGCGCAACCTTGAGCGACTTCGCCAGGTGGACGGCGTTGGTGGCCATGGAGGAAATTGTGGATGCGACGGGATCCGGAACCTCGTCGAGATCCTTGAAGTCGACGGTTTGCATTGCTTCGCCCACCCAGTACACGCCGCCCTGCGCGGCGACGGTGAAGCCGATGTCGTTGAGGCCCTGGTGCATCTCCGCAGTGACGTGGTGGGCGCCATCCTCATTTCCGACGACCGCAGTCAGGGCGACCCTGTTGTACATGATGGGCCGTCCTTCGTCGTCTGTGGAGGAGAGGTCGGCGTCCAGGCGCTCGAATACGCGCTGCGCGAGGCTGCACATGTGGCCCACCCAGATGGGCGTACAGAGGAGGAAGATATCCGCGTCGAGGATCTGCTGGCGCAGTTGCGGCCATTCGTCGCCGTTGCCCATGTCGATCTGCACGCCGGGAGCCACGTTGTGGTCCACAACCCGGGCCGACGACGTCGTCACCCCCTGTTCCTTCAGCTTGCCGAGGATGTGGCTGGCCATGAGGTCGCTGCTCGACTCATCCGGCGAGGGTGTCAGCGTGCAGATCAGGGCGAATGCCTTGAGGTTCTCCATAGGTTTTCCTTCCGTTAAATCGACGATTCAGGAAACGCCGCTTTCGTCGTTGCGGTAGCGGCATGTCCTGCTGAGTCGGTGTGGTTATTGTCGGTAGCCCTCAACCTGGTCGACCGGGCGGGCCTCGGCCTCCTGTGGACTCTCTCCGGCGTCCTGTTTAGCCCGTCGCTGCCGAAGGAGGTCCCAGCACTGGTCCAGTTCCTCTTCGACCCGCTTCAGCCGTCCCTTCCGGTCACGGCCCGGGTCATCATTGCCCGGGGGTGCTCCGCGCAGCTCGTGCTCCTCGTCCACCAGTGACTGGATGCGTGCCAAAATGTCCTGATCATTCATGGCCAAACTCCTTCGCCGTAATTCTTCGGCCGCGGCGTACCGCGCACCGGGATGAATCTAGCTTGGAATAGTCAGGCTACTTACTACCCGATGAAATATCTAGCACCGTACGACAGCGGGCGACTCTCCCGCTTCCCCCGCTTCGGTGACGAAGCTGGACAAACTGGAGTGAAATACTGTTCACCGATCTCCAGTTTGATCCCGCTCGCGTCCAGGTTGCTCAAGGCCAGTTCGCACAAGGTGCGGCATCGCCAACGCAGGACCGACATTGGGGAGGCCGTTTGCGCGAGCACAATAGGAATGCCCTAAACTGGCCAAGAACTATTCGCCTGTGTAGCTCAGTCTGGTAGAGCATCCGCTTCACACGCGGAAGGCCCGGGGATCGAGGCCCCGCGCAGGCACTGTTCAAGGAAGCCCGTCCCGCACGTTGCGGGGCGGGCTTTCGTTCGTTTCGGAAGCCTGGTCTCTACGCACACAACAGAACGACGGCGGCGGACCGGAGTCCGCCGTCGTCGTTCTGTTCTGTGCTACTTGGCTGCGATCCCTACCGGGCGCGTGCCGTATGGTTCTTGCCTTTGAGCGCCAGAGCCAGACCGATCATGCCGATGGCCAGGACCAGGTGCAGGAAGTCGTCCGCTACGTTCAGGGGAACGAAGTTGGCTACCGAATCTGCAGGAACAATGAGCCCGTAGATGAAGAGCACTGCGTAGATAACACCGCCCCACAGCAGGAAGTTGTAGGCGCCGGTGGCCGTCTTGGCCATCAATACGCCCGCTACACCGAACAGCAGGTGGACGATGTTGTGGAGGATCGAAACCTGGAAGACGCCGAGCAGCATTGCCTCCGAGTTGCTCCCTGCGAAACCGAGCGTGTCATAGTTGCTGGTGATGCCCGGGACGAAGCCAAGGACCCCAACGAGCAGGAACACAACTCCTACGGCGAGCGCGGCCTTCTGAATGTTGGTCCGGGTGGCGACGCCCGACCCGGATGAATGTGTTGATGCCATTGCACTATCCCCTCTGACTGGCCGGTTGGCGGGCCACCGGCACTTGGTGTTGCGAGTTGATGAACAGCATTTCCCGCCACTTGTACTGTCAGCGTGCCATAGCAAGAGCCGAATATGAAGCACACTTAGTTAACTCTTTGATAACCGTTGCCAGAAGGAACATTGCGCGGGAAGTATGGGGTTTATGACTTTTTCGCCTAAGACCGCGGTGGTAACCGGTTCAAATTCGGGTATCGGTCGCGCGACCGCCCTTGCCCTTGCAGATGCCGGGTTTGACGTAGGTATCACCTGGCACACGGGAGAGGACGGCGCCAGGGAGACTGCCCGTCGTGTCGAGAAGAGGGGTCGGAAGGCTGTCGTCGCTCAAATGGATACTTCCGATGTGCCTGCATGCGCCGACGTCGTCGACCACTTGGCTGAAGAACTCGGCGGTCTGGATGTGTTCGTCAACAACGCCGGAATGAACAAGCCGATGCCCTTCCTCGACACGGACCTCGACACGTGGCGCACCATCCTCGCGACCAATCTCGACGGCGCCTTCGTCTGCATGCAGCGCGCCGCGCGACGGATGGTCGTTGCGGGCACGGGCGGGCGCATCATCGCCGTGACGAGCGTCCATCAGGAGCAACCGCGGGTGGGTTCGTCGGCCTATGACGCGTCCAAGCACGCCCTTGGCGGACTGTTACGCACAATGGCGCAGGAACTGGGCGACAAGGGCGTGACCGTCAACGCTGTTCTTCCGGGAGAGATAGCCACCTCGATGAACAACGCCGAGGACGAGGAGCCGGAAAAGATTGAGCGGCCCGGCATCCCCCTCGGCCGTCCCGGAGATGCACGGGAGGTGGCGGCGGTTATCGCCTTCCTGGCATCTCCGGCGTCGAGCTATGTCAACGGAGCGTCGTGGAGCGTGGACGGAGGCATGCTGCAGATGGGACCGCAGGCAGGCTCTCATCTGACAAGCCACGATTGGCGCAAAGGCTAAACGTCAGGGATTCCTCAGGTTGCCGACAGCTTTCATACATCGGACGTTCAGGAAGCCCTTCTACTGTGGCATCAGTCACATCGAAAGGCGCTCTCCATGTCTCCTACGCAACAACTCGCGTCCACCAGCTTTTCCACCCTGCAGCGAGGCCAGCAGGTCACCCTGCGTCATGCCTCCGGTAGCGTGATTTCCGGCGTCCTCGAGGATCGATCCGACGATGCGTCGGTGGTCTGGGTTCGAATGGACGACGGCGCCGGGCGTCGCCTGATCCACAGCGAAGACGGGTACACCGTTCGAGGCTGACGCCCTCAGGTCTCCTGCTGTGCGAAAAGCTTCAGGACGTCGTCGTTCCCCAACGCCTGCTGACGGTATTCATCCATGAGTACTTTGAGCACGTCCTGCGCGTATCCATCGTTCGTGGATGCGGTGGCGTCCGTGGCGTAGCTGACCCGGAGGTTGTTCGCGTAGGCGTCGGCGGCGGTCTGCGCCACGCAGTTGTGCGTCGAAACACCGGCGAGCACCACCGTATCGACATCCAGAACCCGAAGGCGCTGCAACAGGTCGGTTCCGAAGAAAGCGCTGTCCCTCGTCTTTACAAGTTGTGGCAAGCCGTCGATGTTGAGCCCGTCAACCGGCTCTGCCTGCTCGGTTCCGTTGAACAGGAATCCCTGGTCATCATCGAGCATGCTTACCGTCCACGTGGACTTGTCCCGCTGGTGCTCGGTGCGGATCACGTAGACACCAACATTCGCCTGACGCGCTTCGGAAATGAGCTTGTTGCAGGCTCCAACCAGTGATTCCTGTTGCTTCCCCAGCGACTCGTCTTCGAAGAACGCCTTCTGCATATCGATGATCAACAGGGCAATCGCCATATGCCTTCACCTTCCGTGCTGAGTGTGATCCGGCGCGCCGGTTAGGACACGAGGTTACTTGCCGCCGCATCCATGTGGGCAAACATGGCGTCCGTGGCTGCAGCGGCGTCTCCACTCTCAATGACGTCAACCAGCTCACTGTGGCGGTCCACCCGCATGTTTCCGGTTGCCCTTGCCTGCCCGGCCCACATGATCGACATACGGATGTTTCCCTCCAGCGCCTCCCACGAGTGCAGCAGCATCGCATTGCCCGTAAGACGGCAGAGTGTGCGGTGAAAGTTCAGGTCAGCTTCGATGCGTTCATCCAGCGTGCCCTCGATGGCGTCCTGCATCGCCTGGATCGCCTTGCGAAGTACGACGACGGCGGCACCCCGGTCCTCCGCCACGCTCAACTCGCGCACAGCGAGGGACTCCAGCGCGCCGCGTACCGCGAAGATGTCGAGGATCTCCTTGGTGTCCAGGCTGCGAACCGAGAGCCTGCCGCGCGGTCCGGCGGAGATAAGGCCTTCCTGCTGCAGCTGGCGCATGGCCTCACGCAGGGTGCCGCGGCTGATCTGCAGTTGCTCGGATAGCTCGGTTTCAACAAGGTGCGTTCCTGGCGGCAGATTACCGCTTGTGATCCCGCTTCGAAGGGCAGTGAGCGCCTGCTCACGCAGATTAACTTTCGCGAGTCCTGCCAGCGCCGTTATCTGTGTGGTCATCTCATCCCATCCCTCACCTGGTAGCTCTCCTAATGATACGGCCAACTGCTGGCAGTCTTATGTTGACTGTTAACAGTGAACAGACTACTGTGAGACGCATTACAAAGCCGGGTGCTGCACAAACAACCGTACGAGGTGAGAATTATGCAATCGACTACTGAAGGCGCCGCCGTCGACGCCGCGCGGGTGCAACGCATCAGGGAGGCGGCCTACCGCATCCGAACCAATGCGCTGATCCAGGCCGAGGTACAGGGGCAGGGCTATATCGGGCAGGCACTGGACGTTGCGGATGTCCTGGCGGTGCTCTACACCGATCAGCTCAAGTTCAACCCTGCCGATCCGGAGTGGGAGGACAGGGACCGGTGTCTCCTGTCCATCGGGCACTATGCGATCGCACTGTACGCAGCACTGGCAGAGGCGAAGTTCTTCCCCCATGAGGAACTTGAGACGTACGCAACCGATGATTCACGCCTCCCGATGTCGGCCATGGCGTCCTATACTCCCGGAGTCGAAATCTCCGGCGGGTCATTGGGCCACGGCCTCACCATCGCCAATGGAGTGGCCCTCGGGCTCAAGCGCAAGGGGAACCCTGCCTTCGTTTACAACATCCTCTCGGACGGTGAGCTCAATGAGGGTTCCACGTGGGAGGCCGCCGCCGTCGCTGCACACCACAAACTGGACAACCTCATCGCGATCGTGGACTTCAATGACCAGCAGGCTGACGGCAAGAGTCAGGCGATGCTAAGTATGGAGCCCATCGACGGAAAATTTGAGACCTTCGGTTGGATCACGCGGCGGGTGGACGGGAATGACGTCGAGGCAGTGGTCATTGCGCTCGAGGAGCTTCGCGCATCGGATGCCGCGCAGCCACGCTGTCTGATCGTCAATACGAAACTCGGCAAGGGTGTGAAGTTCCTCGAGGAGCGGGAGAAACTCCACTTCATGTCCGTCGGAGCCGATGAATGGCAGCTTGCCCACCAACAGCTGAAGGAGCAGTTCGAAGCATGAGCATTACCCAGAAGAAGAGACTGACTTCCGACGCCATGAGCGCTTCCCTCGCCGGGGAGGATCAGCGGACCACTGCGGCGCCCCTGGGACACGCACTCGTGCAGCTCGCACAGCAGGACGAGCGGGTGGTTGGCTTGTCCGCCGACCTCGCGAAGTACACGGACCTCCACATACTGCGCGACGCGATGCCGGACCGCTTCTACCAGGTAGGCATGGCCGAGCAGGCCCTGCTGGGAGCCGCGGCGGGCCTTGCGATGGAGGGGTTTGTGCCCTTCGCCTCCACGTACTCCGTTTTCGCTACTCGCCGGGCGTATGACTTTCTGTGCCTGGATATCGCGGAGGCCAACCTGAACGTCAATATGGTGTGTGCGCTGCCCGGTCTCACTACCGGCTACGGGCCCTCCCACCAGGCCACTGAGGACGTGGCGATCCTGCGCGGGATGCCCAACCTCACCATCGTTGACCCTTGCGATGCCGTAGACATCGAGCAAGCCGTCCCGCAGCTAGCCGCCCATAACGGGCCAACCTACATGCGCATCCTGCGGGGCAAGGTGCCTCGTGTGTTGGACGAGTACGACTACACGTTTGAACTGGGCAAGGCGCAGCTGCTGCGCGACGGCGCAGAGGTGCTGCTCATCTCGACAGGCCTGATGACCGAGCGCGCATTGGAGGCGGCTAAGGCCTTGACACAGGACAGGGTGGACGTGGCGGTGTTGCATGTTCCCACGTTGAAGCCGCTGGATGAGGAAACCATCCTGCGCGAGCTGGGGCGGGACCGCGTTGTGCTGACCTGCGAGAACCACACTGTCATTGGCGGACTGTTCGACGCCGTCGCGCACGCAGCAATCCGGGACGGCGTTTTCCGGCAGATCACCCCCGTGGGGCTGCCAGACGAATTTCTCGACGCCGGCGCCCTCCCCACCTTGAACGACCGCTACGGACTCAGCACCTCGAAGATCGTGGAGCGGGTCAAGTCGCTGCTCGATCCGAAGCACACTGAACGTCCCGACTGAGTCTGGGCAGCGCATGTACCGTTGAGCAATGAGCGGCTTCGACGTGCGACGCGCTGACCCTTCGGACGCGCCGGGCATGGCGCGAGTTCACGTGGACACCTGGCGCGAAACCTACCGGGGATTGATGAGCGACGCTGTGCTGGATGATCCTGCGCTCCTGAACTGGCGCGAGAAATTCTGGGCCGCAGCCCTGACTGATCCCATGTACAGCCAGAACACCGTCGCTGTCGCTTCGCATGAGGGCACACTGATCGGCATCGCCATGTCAGGGCCTTCCCTTGATGACGGCGACGAGGCGCAGCAGCTGTACCTCCTCTACGCATACGCCGCGTTCCACGGTTCGGGGGTTGGCAGGATGCTCCTCAACGCAGTCATCGACCAGCAAGCGCCAGCTGCGCTGTGGGTTGCTGACCCCAACCCACGTGCACAGGCCTTCTACCGAAAGAGCGGCTTCATCGCAGACGGCGCAGTTAGAACCGAGGATGGCGTTCGGGCGGTTCGAATGGTGCGAGCGCTTAAATCAGCGAGCTTGCGCTAGGCTCCGCGGAAGTCTCAGCTAAGGCATCTTCCACATGCCGGTTCTCACCAGGTGCGGGAATCGAAGACGCAGTCCACGGCAGCGCGCAGCGTGCTGGTCTCAGATGCCAGAATCGACTCATCGGCGGGCAGCGCTCTTTCCAACGAAAGTCCGTTGAGAACAGTGAGCAGGAACCTCGCACGTCGAGTGTTGTCACCCTCGGCGATCGCACCTTCGCTCGCGAGGACAGTCAACCAATATTCGGTTCGGCGTTGCGCCTCCCCCGCTATAGCGAAATATGCTGCGCGAGTCTCCCCGTTCGGTTCAGGGTCGATAAAGGTATGAAATACCTTGCTGGTTGCCTCGCGCGCTTGTTTGCCCACTCCGGCGGGTGCGAGCACCTGCCGGAGGCAACCGAGTAAGCGCTCCCGGGCGGGTGTCGACTCATCGTGGATCCCGTCGTCCGGAAGTACAACATCGTAGATAGTCGCGAGCACCGCGTCCTGGAGTGCGCGTTGCGTCGGGAAGTGATATCTGAGCGACCCCGTACTCACCCCGGCGCGCGCCGCGACCGACCGCACACTCAGCTTGGTTCCCGGGTTCTCGCCGAACATGGTCATGGCGGCAACGAGAATCCTCTCCCGCGTGCTGGTCTCACTCTTTTGTTTCTTCGTCATCTCCACCTCCTCGCACACTGTACTAGCACACTATGTTAGTGTTCTAACCGTTCCACTAGCACAGTGTGTTAAAACAAATCGATCTAGAGCCGGGAGACGACCAAATGTTCGATGAATGGCGGCGACAACGGGCCATCAAGCGTGTGAAGAGCGGAGACGGTCGGCCCTTGCAGCGTTTCCGCTGGTGGCAGACTTTCGGGCGCAACCTCTTTCATCTTCGGCTGTCCAACCCCGATGGCTACCAGGCTCTATACGCCGTCGATATCCGGCACTGGGGAAATCAAGGGAGCGGTGAGGTGAAGGCTGATTTATACCGCGACGGCAGGCGTTACGCCGAGTCGAAGCTCCCTGCCGCCTTCCCCCTGAAGGAGGGCGGCATCGTGGAAGTGGCGATGAGCGGCTTCGGGCTGAAGCGCTGCCACTACATCACCGCCAACGGTGCCGAACATCAACTCATTCCAGACCCTCGCTCGGCGGAAGGGAGGCGTGCCCGTCTCGACCGCGAACATCCGTCCTTGAGCCGTGGGATTGGGTTCCTCTCGGCGACGTTCCTTGTCATCGGCCTGCTTCTTCTCCTCCTACAGATAGCGGGACCGATTTCAGAGGTACCTCCCCTGGCTGAGCGCTTTGGGACTTTTGAGTCGCCCGTACAGCTGCCGCTATGGCTCAACATCGCACTGGGGCTCGGGGCCGTGCTGGGCAGCATGGAGCGGGCACTCCGACTGCGCTGCAGCTGGCTCGACAGCGCAGGAAACTGACCTGCTTCTCTGCGGTTAGCGGAAGCAGTTTCGGCTATTCAGGGCACCCAGTCCGATCAGGGGTGCGATTTATTTGCCGGCTGACGCAGGGGTGGCAAGACGCCAGATCCAGACGGCCACGCCGAGCACAAAAAGCAGTCCCGCGAAAGCGAAGAGGCCGCGCTCAGCCGGAGTTACGCTCACCAGATGGCTGAACACAGCCGTACCTTCCTCAAGTCCGGAGTCCTCGACCCAGAAGTACCGGGAGGTGAGCGATGCGATCAACGTCGCACAAACCACGAAGCCTATCCCGCAAAGTACAGCGGCCAGAAGGCCTTTGGACTGGCGTAGTTCGGTCTGCTCCTCGAAATTCCCCATGGGGTGATTCTTGTCCCAGAAGAGCGTCCCCACAAGGTTCAGTCACGCTCACACTGCCGGATGGCAACCGCATTGTGTACGTCTTCGTCCCACGGCATGGGACTGGGAGGAAGCGCTGGCCCTCGATGTTGTGTCCACGGCACAAGATCATAAGCTCGACGTATGAGTGATGATCGGATTCTGATCGATTGGGATGATGCGCGGGCGAACAACCGCGCCAACTGGGAAGATCGGGTTCCGCTGCACGAGAAAGCCTATGGAATCAGCGATCTGGAGGATCCCAACCACTTGAGCTCGGTCGTCCGGACTGATCTGGCTGCGCTCGCGCCATTCCTTCCGAACGGTACGGTGTCGGGTCTGGATGTCTGTCATCTGCAGTGCCATATCGGCACGGACACGCTCTCGCTGGCCCGGGCAGGTGCCCGTATGACCGGCGTCGACTTCTCCCCGGGCGCCCTACAGTCTGCCGCTGGACTGGCGAAGCGGTTGGATCTGCAAGCGGAGTGGGTCGAAACCGACGTCCTCGACGCCCGCGCAGCAGTGAACGGTGACTTCGATCTTGTTTACACCAGCATCGGAACCATCACCTGGCTTCCGGATCTCAAGCGTTGGGCTGCGCAGATAGCCGGACTTCTACGACCCGGCGGGACGTTCTACATTCGCGACGGACACCCCATTCTCTACGCGATCGATGAAAACGCCGACGGTCTGCAACTTCGATATCCATACTTCAGCAGTAGCGAAGCGCAGGTGTGGGATGACGAATCGACGTACGCTGGCGATGGGAAGGTTGAGCACGCCAGGACCTATGAGTGGGCGCATCCTCTGTCCGACATCCTCAACTCACTCATTGGAGCGGGTCTGCAGATTCTTCGCATGGACGAGGACACAACTCTTCCCTGGAAGTTTTCGCCCCGCATGGTGGAGGTTCCGGGCGGCTTCGCCTGGCCAGAAACTGAACGCAACCTGGCGCCCTGTACGTACACGATCATCGCTCGGAAGCCGTGACTCTCACTTCGCTCGACGTTGAGCTAATTCCTCGCCAAGGTCAAGAGACAACATGGTGAGCGACGAGAATGACCAGAAGCAGAAGCCCGACTCCGAACATGAGGCTCGCAAATAACGTTCCGAACATCCGAAGGCCGCTTACAGGATCCTCACCAGTGGCGAACCGTCGAAAAATGAGCTCCCTTTGATACAGGGCAATTTCCTGACGGAAGATGAACCAGCTGATCCCGACAGCCATCGCACACAACGGGAAGCGAACGGATTCCGCCAGTTCATCGTTTCCAACGGCGATCCCATAGAAAATTGCAATGTAGACACCAACGCCAGCCAGCAACCCACAAATGAGTAGACGGGCGCGGTGCCGCATGCTTTCAGTGATGCGTTCGTTTCGCCAAGGGTTCATGTTGCGACGTCCGATGGCCTTGAGCATCAGATGCAGAACAATCGCCGAAAAGACGCAAAAACCACCCAGCAGCAGAGCAAACGATCCCTGCATCTTCTCCTAACCGAGTCCGACCGGCTCGAGCTCGATCATCAAGCTACCAAACGCCCGGCCAGCCGGTGCCCAAGACGTTCTAGCGGCCTGCCGTCGGACCGTGATCCGGGAAGTCTTCCTCTCCGATCCCTCCCGGCTCATAGAACCCCTGCAGGAAACCGCGGACCTCGTCGACAAGTTCTTCGCGTGACATCCGGGAGTCAGGATGGGACAGCGCGACGGTATAGCCGTACCCCTCAACCGGACCGTTGAGCCAGAGGAAGTCATAGCTCATGTTCCCGGTGGGCTGCCGCCGCTCGCTGATGCAGAAGACCTCCTGCTCAATCGTGACTTCGAAGGGTTCCATCCGAACAGCCTAGTTTCGACCCACCGTCACCGCGCGTAGGTCTGGATCACCTGGGAGTCATCGCGCCGCTCATGGCCGGCATCCACAGCCGCCAGATACCGGTCCCTCGCCGCCAGCAGCAGCGGCACATCCAGACCCACTTCCTCCGCAACGTCCTTCACCAGGGTTGAATCCTTGACGAAGATCCCGACGGTGCTGGTCACCTCCGCATCAAGACCCTCCAGCATGCGCGGACCACGATCGGACAGCATCCAGGATCCACCTGCCCCGCCGGAAACGGCCGAGAGCACCCTTTCCTGATCGAGGCCCAGCTCCTTCGCCAACGCGAGGGCCTCGGCCGCAGCGACAATATGTACCGAACACAGCAGCTGGTTCACGGCCTTGTAGGACTGACCCTGCCCGATCTCCGTCCCGCAATCGATGACGGCCCCCAGCGCATCGAGGACCGGCCGCACATACTCGAGCGCCTCGGGCGAACCCGACGCGAACAGCTTCAGCTCACCCGTCACGGCGCGGGCAACACCACCCGTAACCGGCACATCGAGCACCCGCACCCCGGCAGGAGCGGCAGCCGCCGCTTCCCGCACAGCGCTGGGCCCAACGGTGCTCATGACCAGCAGAACGCTTCCGCTACGCATCTGCCGGAGCAGGCCGTCGTCGTCGTTCATTGTCGCTGTCCGCAGCTGCTCCGGGGTGGCGACCATACAGACGACGACGTCGGCACTCGCCGCGGAAGCGGCGGTCGCCTCGGCGGTGATCCCCTGGGCGGCAGCCTTCTCGCGCTGGGTGGGGAAGGGGTCGACGCCGGTTACCTCGAACCCGGCACCGAGCAGCTGCTCAGCCATCGGCAACCCGATGGCGCCTATTCCTACGAAGGTGACGCGGCGTGGAACTGAGGACATGTTGCTCTCCTGGGGGTGTTGGGTCAGATGAAGATGTCGAGCACGAGGCAGACAGCGAGCCCGACCACCGCGAACGTCGACTGCGCCATGGTGTAGATCTTGAACGTCCCCTTGGTGGTGAAGCCGAGCATCTGCTTAAAGATCCAGAACGTGTTGTCCGTGACGTGCCCACCGAAAGCGGCGCCGGTGCCCGAAGCGAGGAGGATAAGGATCGCTGAGGTGTCGATGGATCCCATGATCGGCGCGAGCAGGGTTGCAGCGGTGATGGCCGCGACCGACGCCGAACCCTGAGCCAGGCGCAGAACAGCGGCGACAATCCACGCGAGCAGGACCGGGATCGCGGCATTGGCGGAGAAGAGCGAACCAAGCATGTCGCCGATGCCAACCTCGGTGATGACCTGGCCGAGCGACCCTGCTACACCGGTGAACAGGAGGATGGAGCCGGAGGTCTGGGCGCCCTTGGTGATGAGGTCGTCGATGCCGTGGCGGGTCACAACCGGCACCGCGAAGATGATGCCGATGATCAGGCCGATCAGCAGCGCCACGACGGGGCTGCCAAGGAAGCCGAGCAGCGCGATATCCTGACCGGCTGCCCGGGCGACGGTGTCCAGGATGATGAGCAGGATCGGCACAATGACGGGAAGCATCGCGACGATCAGGGGCATCCGATGGGTTGTCGCCGTGGCGATCGTACCGGGCATGCCCTTGCCTGCCACCTCAGTGGTGCCTTCGTTAGTGGCATCCACGGTGCGCTGGGCCCTGCTAACCGTGCCGCCGTCGTCGTCGTACTCGCCGAAGATTGAGTCATCGAAGTCCGGCTCACGGTCCTTGACGGGGTCGAAGATCTTACGCATCAGGAGGTCGTGCAGGAAGATGCTGGAGATGATGAAGAGGATGCCCAGCGGGATTCCCCAGAGCAGCATGGTGCCGATATCGACGCCGAGGGGTCCGGCGACGGCGAGCGCCGCAACACCGGGGACAACGATCAGCAGGCCAACTTCGAGACCGATCGCGAGCGCACCGGCCAGCGTGGCGATGCTCTTGCCGGTCCGTTTACCGAGCGCGCCGGCGATCGGGGCGAGAATGACCAGCGCCACGTCGAAGTAGATCGACGGGAAGATGATGCCGGAGGTGAGGCCGAGGACGTAGGGCGAGCGTTTCGGCCCGACGATCCGCAGCAATCCGTCGACCACGCGCTGCATGGTGCCGGTGGCTGAGAGGGTGGTGCCGATCATCACGCCGAAGCCGATGATCAACCCGACCTCCGCCATGAGGTTGCCGAACCCCGTGTTGACGGCTGCAACAGAGCTATCGAAGCCGAGTCCGCTGGCCACGCCAAGGTACAGCGCGCCGACAACAAGGGAGACGACGGGGTTTACCTTCGCCCAGACAATCATCAGGATGATTCCGATGACCGCAACGGCGAGGTGTATCAGAACGATCGTATTCACTGGTTCTCCAAGATTTGAGGGTGGGGTTGCAGCTTTCGTATTAGTGCATGTGGCTGCCGCCGTTGATGTCCAGGGTGATCCCGGTGAGGTAGGCGGAGTCCTCGGAGGAGAGGTAGGTGATGGCGGAGGCCACCTCTTCGGTGGTGGCTGTGCGGCCTACCGGAACGTCCGCTGCGATGGCGGCTTCCTGTTCGGGGGTGCTGCCAACGCGGATGTTGGTGTCAACGGCTCCTGGGGTGACGGCGTTGACGGTCACGCCTGTTGGGCCGAGTTCCCGGGCCAGCGCCTTGGTGAAGCCGAGAATTGCGGCCTTCGCGGCGGAGTAGGGCACCTTGCCGAACACTCCCCCGCCCCGCTGTGCGGAAACGGAGGACATGTTCACGATTCGCCCCCACCCGTTCTCCAGCATGTCCGGGAGGAACGCCCTGGTGACGAGGTAGGTGCCCGTGGCATTGACGTCCATGACCTTGTGCCACAGCTCGAGGGTGGTCTCGAGGAAGGGCACCGGGGAAGTGATGCCGGCGATGTTCGCGAGCGCTCCGACCGGAGGCAGGTTCCCGGCGGCGACCTCCGCCGCTACTGCCTCACGGGCGGCAGTGACGGACGCTTCACTGGTCACATCCACGGAGTGACCGAAGGCCGGCACTCCGGTTTCGCCTGCGATGCTCCGTGCAACTTCCGCGGACCTCTCGCCGTCGAGGTCCAGGATCACTACGGCCCAGCCTTCGCGGGCGTACCGGCGGGCGGTGGTCATGCCGATGCCTTTATCGGAGGTGGCGCCGGTGACGACGGCGGTGCGCTGGGTGCGTGACATGTTTCTCCTAAGGGAATTCTTGTGTGCCAGATCACGTTACCTTCGTTTACTGTTAACAGTCAACAGTGCGGTTTCGTTCGGTTCCGCCCTTGAGCCCCTCCCCGGAGAGGTCTAGCGTTGAGCCAACGGAGGTGATGACCGTGCAAAGGCGCCTTGTGGGCGCGGCCGCGCTTCTCGCCGTCGTACTCCTCTCGGGCTGCTCCCAGGGGGTGGGCGCACGTCCGTCCCCGCCCTACTTCGAACCGGCTGCGGTCGAGCTTGAGCCGGGTGACGTTTTTCCCATGCTCACGCTGTACGGCGGATGGTGGAGCACGCTTACAGACTCCCCCGAATCCGCAGGCTATCCGGCTCGGGCGACGCTCATCCGACCCGAAAGCGGCGAGTATCTTGGCGGTTACGACCGCCGGTCCGGGATGCTCGTTCCAGGCGAGGACATCCTGCCGCTTGAAGGATGGCCGGCCGACGTCGTACTGGTCATTGATCCTGCGACGGGCATTGTCTGGGACCAGTTCCGCGTCGATGAGAACGGTCTGCCTATCGAGACGGAAAGTGACGCCGTGTCGGTGGAGCGGCGCTTCCCGTCCATCGCCGACGAGCCGCCGCCAGGCACCTTCCACACATTCGTCCAGAACGAGTTCACCGGGGCAGTGATCTACGTCGGCATCATGCCGGAGGAATCACTCGATGCCGGCCGCGTGGATCTGGACTGGTAGCTACAACCCTTGACGTGGGGCGTTTTCTCCGGTGGGCTTCAGATATCCGGAACAGCAGGAGGAAGGTCCACCGTGAAATCCCTTTGGCTCGAATCGTCCCCGCAGATCCCCACTGACACCTTTGTGGCGAATGCCCAATACGATTCCGTGGTGGTTGGAGCCGGAATCACCGGGCTGACCACGGCCGCGCTGCTCACCCGGTCCGGGCAACGGGTCGCCGTCCTGGAAGCGCGCTCGGTGGGCGCGGTAGCCACGGGAAACAGCACGGCGAAGGTCTCCCTCCTGCAGGGCACCCAGCTGTCCGCGATCATCAAGCACCACGGGGCTGATCTCGCCCGCCACTACGTCACCGGCAATCGTGAGGGCCAGAGCTGGCTGCTGCGCTTCTGTGACGAGCACGGGGTCGGCTACGACACGAGGGACGCCTTCAACTACGCCGTGACCGACGACGGCGCCCGCCTCCTGAGCGAAGAACGCGACGCTTGCGCTGACGGCGGCCTGACGGCCACACTGGAGGACACGTCGGAGCTGCCGTTCCCGGTGAAGCGGACTCTCCGCGTGGCGGGTCAGGCACAGATCCATCCCATGGAAGTGCTTGCCGCACTCGCCGCCGACCTGCGGAAACACTCGGGTCAGCTATTCGACGGCGTCCGCGTCACCGGAGTTAAAACCGGCAGCGCGAAGGGCGACCGCATCAGCGTGAACACTCCCCGTGGTGACCTGGCTGCGCACAATGTCATCCTTGCGACCGGAACGCCCATTCTGGACCGTGGCGGCCACTTTTCCGTCCTCGAACCGCGGCGTTCCTACGCGGTGGCGTTCACAGTTCAGGACGAGATTCCCCGTGGAATGTACCTCTCCGTCGATTCCCCGTCCCGAACCCTGCGGACCGCAGACGTCGAGGGCCGGCCCTACCTGATCGTCGGCGGTAACGGCCATGCGGTGGGGCGCCAGGCACACACGCAGGCGCTGGTGGACGACGTCATCCGGTGGACGCAGGAGCATTTCCCCACCGCGCAGGCCTCGTTCAGCTGGTCCGCGCAAGATTACCGGCCGGCGTCGTCGGTTCCCTATGTCGGGCGGATGCCGGTAGGCGGGCACTCAATCTACACCGCAACCGGCTTCAACAAGTGGGGGTTCACCAACGGAGTGGCGGCGGCGTTGGCACTGTCGGCCGAGATCCTCGGTGGGCACATGCCGTGGGCGAAGGAACTGTACAAGACGCGTGTCGGCAAGCAGGACGCGCTGAGCACCGCGAAGGCGGGGGCCGGCGTCGGGCTCGAAATGGTGAGCGGCTGGTTGAGCGGGCTGACCCGCTCCTCGCATGCCCAACCGCCCGAGGGGCAGGGCTCGGTGGTGCGCGAGGGCGCTCGGCCGGTGGGTATCTGCCAGGTTGACGGCGTGACGCACCGGGTATCGGCGGTCTGCCCGCACATGGGTGGGGTGCTGAGCTGGAACGACGCCGAGCAGTCGTGGGACTGCCCGTTGCACGGCTCGCGCTTCACTTACGACGGGACGCGCCTCGAGGGTCCGGCGACGAGAGACCTTTCGGCGCCTTAGGGTTTTGGTCCTTAAGACCTACGCCATACTGGGATAGTGGCCGATGGGGAGAGAAGAATATTGCAGGCCCGAACGACTCGTCAGCGCGTATTCATTTCTTTCATGTTCGCTCTTCCGTGGATACTGGTCGCGTGGTTCTGTTCGGTTCTATGGACCTCGATCGATGAGGGCGCAGTTCCGCCCGACTCAGCTTTCCAGTCTGTTCCGCCACCCAACGAAGTGACGGAAATTTCCACTCAGTGCGGATCCGGAGGTTGTTGGAGGGTGATGGTCATAGACGTCAAATCCCCGCACACCGAACACTCACTTGCATCTGAAATGGGCCTCACATCCGAACGCTGCGGAGCGATGAACCTGTGGACTATGAGGAAGACCTGCTCCGGGGTCTCTTCTTCCCGCGGCGAGGGACTCAGGATCTACCTGTTGTATTCCCCCTGGCTCTCCAAGTACGCCTGATTCATCGCAACCAGGGATACTAGGGCGCCTCGGTTACGGTAAGCGGCTCCTCCGGCCGCACACATGATGCCCGCTCGAGCGCTGCACCCTCCAGAGGCACGCGGTTGTTACGCCCGGTGTCGTCACACCAGTCAAGCCGGTAAGGCATCGCGGCGATCACGTACTTACCCGGGGTGACGTCGAGGGGAACCGTCAGCACATGTTCGAATGCGCCGGCGTCACCCATCGGTCCTATGCCACTAGCCACGACGTCGTGCCCGGGGTTAATCAGGTGCACCTCGATTTGGGCGCCTGCGCCATATCGGGGGTCGCAGTCCGCGTCGGATGCACGGACGGTCACTTCCTCCCCCGCCTGAACTGTGGAAGAGGACAACGAGAACGGCGGTGGCAGACAGGACGGAGCAAAGTTCGGGTCAACGGAGGCACATCCCGAAGCCGCCAGGAAAACGACGGCGGCGAGCATCGACACAGTGCCTTGGCGCACCGCCTGCTGACGGTAGGCAAACGTTCCCATCAGTGCATTCTTCTCCCGGAAAGGCCGCCGCACAGCGTTTCGCCGAACTCTTATTCAGATCGTTGCCGAAGCCTCGCCAGCCTCAACTGCCGCCGCACCCTTCGCGAGATCAAGCCGATCCGCGCGGACTCAACGCGTAGACCTCACGACCGTCCACGCTTCCCGACCTTTCGAATCCGCAACCCAGGAGAACCCGCACCGATGCGAGGTTCGCCGGATCGACCTGCGCACACAGCGATCGTTCCGGGCCATAGAGTTCAGAGATGAGCGGAAGCGCCTGGCTGACCATAGCTCGCGCGATTCCACGTCCCCAAGCAGACGGATGCACCCAGTAGCCGACCTCCACCCCGTCCGGTGTAAGCCAGGCGACCACCAAGCCCACCCGTCCAGATTTCCCAGTCTGAGGCTCCGAAGCAATGAACCAGCGAGCGGCACCTTCCGAATCGACGGTTGCACGTTCGAGTGCCTGATTGACCCGCGCGTCAATGCGTTCGTCGTCCCACGGAAGGCCGTCACCAATGAAACGAACCACGCGGGGATCCTTGGCCAAGGTCGTAAAGAACCCGCGATCTGCTTCGGCGAAAGGGCGTATCTGGACTTTAGGATCAGGTTTCTGGTTGCTGGAGTTCATTGACGCGATAACCACGAGGTTCAGTGTGGCATGGCGCCGGCCCACCAGCCCCCTCGGACGCCTCGAAGCGCTGCCTGGTCGCTGAACTGCTGAAGATCTCCGGTTCAAGAGCAACCGCCGGGCCCGCGCGCCCCGCGGAGGTCACCGTCGTCATGCTGGATGATGTGGTGCCGTGGCGATTTCCACCAATTCAACAGCTCCTTTATGGGGAATGGCTGCGGACAGACTTCGAGGCTGGGAGAATCGGCCCACCCACCGCCAATCCTGACCTCGCTATCCTGCTCGCAACCGCACGTAGGGACAGTCGTCCGCTCCTCGGTCCGCCCGCGGAAGACCTGCTCGATCCCATTCCCGATGCGGACCTCCGCCGAGCGGTGATCGAAAGTCTTCCGATGCTCCTCGAGGACCTTCGCGGTGACGAGCGGAACGTCATCCTGACGCTGACCCGCATGTGGATGACCATTGAGACAGGCCTGATCGAGCCAAAGGACGTTGCCGCTGAATGGGCTTTGGCACGGCTTGCGCAGGAACATCACGACGTCGTTGCCCTGGCTCGCGCCGGCTACCTCGGCGAAGCGCGCGATCACTGGTCAGACAAGACCATGGAAGTAGATAAAGCGGCAGCATTCCTCGCCGCTCGTATAGCTCCTTGAACCAACTGGTTGGCAAACTTCAATCACTTGGTTAGTCTCAGACAATGGACGGATTCGACCCAGCTCGCAGTTTTGGCCCCGATGTCGCGCGCACTTACGACGACGCACCGCGGGGGGACGAGGCCGAAACCGTCGCCTTCCTCGCGAATCTGGCAGGCAGCGGTCCCGCCCTGGAGTTCGCTATCGGAACCGGCCGGATAGGGCTCCCTCTGAGCGAATGCGGCACCCGGGTCGACGGCATCGAGCTCTCGCAGGACATGGTCGACCAGCTCCGGACGAAGCCCGGCGGCGCGGAGATTGACGTCGTTGTGGGCGACATGTCCACCGCTGACGCTCCGGGCAATGACTATCCGCTCGCCTACCTCGTTTACAACACCATCTACAACCTCCTCACCCAGGAGGACCAGGTGCGCTGCTTCGAGAATGCGGCCCGGCACCTCTCCGACCACGGCGTGTTTGTAGTGGAAGCGGGCGTTCCGGCGGCCTGGATCCGGCGCGACCAGTTCATCAACGTCGAGAAGCTGACCAATGACAGAGTTGTCCTCGACGTCAATCGATACGATCCCGTGACCCAGATCCTGGACGAGAGCCACATCTCCCTAACCAACGACGGCGTTCGCCTTGGCCCGATCTCGTGTCGCCTGATCTGGCCGAGCGAGATGGATCTCATGGCTCGCATCGCCGGCCTACGACTGGTTGAGCGCTCGGCCGGTTGGAAGGGCGAACCGTTTACGGCGGCAAGTGAACGTCACGTGAGCGTCTACACCCGCTGACAACGCCGAAAGCGGCAACCAACCCGCCGTCGTCGTTCTTTCATCCCTTCCGTGGAGAAACCCGCACCCGTTGTTCGACATGAGTTCACCGGACGTTCGCCTGTATCGTGGGCGTGTGGTTTCCCGTCGCATCCTTACCCTTGTCCTCAGCTGTGCCACCGGCCTGGCTGTCTCTTCCTGCGGCTCGGACTACCCGCTGGGACCCGAGCAGGAGGCAGCCGCGAAGAACGCCACCTCCACGCTCAGCGGAACCATCACCGGCGCTGGATCTTCTGCGCAGGGGCCGGCGATGAACGCCTGGCAGGCCGAGTTCGCAGCGATTCACCCCGACGTCCGCGTGCAGTACTCGCCGGATGGATCGGGGGCAGGTCGCGGGGCGCTCCTTGCCGGTGCCGTTGATTTCGCGGGGTCCGATGCCTACCTCAGCGACGAAGAACTCGAGGAGTCCCGCGAAGTTTGCGGTCCGCAGGGCGCGTTCAACATCCCCGCCTACGTTGCGCCGATCAGCATCGCCTTCAATTTGCCGGGCATTGAGAGCCTGAATCTCGACGCCGAGACTATCGCCCGCATCTTCCGGGGCGAGATCACCAACTGGACTGACCCCGCGATCGCCAGCCAGAATCCCGACGTCGATCTGCCGGACCTTCGCGTTGCGCCGGTCAGCCGCTCGGATGACTCCGGCACCACCGAAAACTTCACCGACTACCTGCACGCCGTGGTTCCCGAGATCTGGACCCACGAAGCCGACGGCACCTTCCCGGGCGAGTTGGCGGGTGAAAACGCGAAGGGCAACGCTGGTGTGGTGAGCACAGTCTCCAGCACGGAGGGTGCGGTGACCTACGCAGATGATTCCGCCGTCGGGCCGCCGCTCGGCCGGGCGAAGCTCCTGGTGGGCGACGAATACGTTGCGGTGAGCCCGGAAGCGGCCGCGGCCGCCATCGATGAAGCGGAACCCGTTGAAGGGCGTGCCGAGTTCGACATCGCGCTCAACCTCGACCGCAAGACGACCGCGCCCGGCGCGTACCCGCTGGTGCTGGTCTCGTACCACATCTTCTGCTCCACGTATGAAGAGGAGGAGACCGCCAACCTCGTGAAGACCTTCGGCACTTTCGTAGTGAGTGAAGAGGGACAGCAGGCTGCCGCCGAAGCCGCGGGCAGCGCGCCCATTTCGGAAAGCCTGTCAGAGCGTGCAACCGAAGCGATCAACACCATCAGCGTCGAAAACTGACTAACAAAGAAGAAGGACCCACTTCAACTGAAGTGGGTCCTTCTTCTTTGCGTCGACTTAGGCGGGGTTGGTTGCCCGCGGACCGCCGGATTCCGGATCATCCAGTGAAGGATCGGCGAGTCCCGCGCCGCCCGCCAACGGATCTGCCGTCCGGCTGGCCGTGCCCGAACCCGGGGCGTCCACATCACCGCGCCAGGCGCCGGTCTCGCCGCCAGACTTCTCGATGAACTCCTTGAAGCGCTCAAGATCGGACTTCACCTGGCGATCGTCTGCGCCAACCGCCGCGCCTACCTTCTCAGTGAAGCCCTCGGGATCCCAATCGAGCTGGACGGTCACGCGTGTTTTGCTGTCATCCAGTCGATGGAAAGTCACGACGCCGGCATGGGACTTTCCGTCCGTGCTCTTCCAGGCGACGCGCTCATCCGGATGCTGCTCGGTGATCTCGGTGTCGAACTCGCGCTCGACACCGCCGATCTTGGTGATCCAGTGGTTGTGCGTATCAGAGGTCTGGGTGATGGACTCTACGCCGCTCATGAACTCAGGGAAGGTCTCGAACTGCGTCCACTGGTTGTACGCGGTGGATACGGGAACTGAAACGTCAATCGATTCCTGAACTGTTGCCATTGCCTGTTCCTCCTTCTGGTTGAAAATCTCTGTTGGAACATCACGTGGGCAATCCTCGCGAGCCAAGCTCGGCTGACCACTTGACCGCCACGCTAGCCCACCATGGATCACGGATCAATAAATTGGTAAGTTTACTTAGAATGTTCCCAGCAAATTGGATTCCGCGGAATCCGCCGCACTAGGCTGATGCTGATGCCGGCAGCGTAGCGGCCGGATTCCGTCACGAATGGAGGATGTTATGAAGGCGTCAAAGACCCTGACCGACAACATGCAGGCAGTACTGGTTGACCTCGTAGAGCTCCACCTGCAGGGAAAGCAAGCCCACTGGAATGTGGTCGGCAAGAACTTCCGTGACCTGCACCTGCAATTGGACGAAATCATCGAAGACGCACGGCTCTTCGCGGATCAGATGGCCGAGCGCATGCGCGCCCTCCATGCCGTGCCGGACGGCCGCAGCGCCGTCGTCGCCAAGGGAACCTCACTGAACGAATTCCCTTCCGGTCTGGTTGACACCAAAGACACGGTCACAATGGTGGTAGCCATGCTCGAGTCCGCCGTCGGCCGCATGCGTGACGTCCACGACCAGGTTGACGAGGAAGATCCCACCACCGCTGATATCCTGCACGGCTTCATCGAGAAGCTGGAGCAGTACGCCTGGATGGTCGATGCGGAAAACATGAAACCGACCGCAACTGTTGTAAAGCCTGCCAAGAAGTAGGCAACCGGTACGAAGAGGGTGGAGGCTTGGCCTCCACCCTCTTCGCTGGTTAACGCCTCAACTTCGCTCACCGCCGCTTTTGGTGAGACCCGGCAGGAACTCCTCCGGCAGCTCCGCGACCGGAACGATCACCATGTCCTGGACCTTCCAGTCAATGTCCACGCATGCGGCGCGGGCTTTCTCTATCTTGTGCAGGGTGGCCCGCCGCCACTGTCGGGGCACCACGAAAGACTCAATATGGAACACGTGGCCCTCATCGCGGACGCGTGACCTTGCCTCCTTCACCCAGCTCAGGCTTTGGAGGTAGGAATCGATCTGAGTGCCGATGGGGTCGGGCTTGGAGTCGTCGTAAACGGTCGCTCTTGTGTCGGTGAGGCCGCCGATCGCACCGCGCAGGTTCTTGACGCCGTCGTGCAGGATGCTGAAGGAAATCAGCAGCGCCGCCACGGAGTCTGCCCACCACAGTCCCAGACCGATCCCGAGAACACCGACGGCGGCGGCCAGCGCCGTCATCCAGTCGGCCTTGTTCATATCGGCGTCGGCGTAGAGCACCTTGTCGTGGAGCGTACGGGCGAGCTTCATCTTTACGATGCCGAGGACCACCGGCGGCCCGGCGGTCAACAGCATCGCCAGGACCATGAGCCATCCCAGCCAGAAAGTCGATCCGAACAGCTGGATGCCGCCGATAGTTGGATGCTCGGCTGTGACGAGCCCGATCCCCGAATCGACGATGAGGTAGCCGCCCATGACTACGAGGGCCACGGCCGAAACCAGGTGCGCGACGCCTACTGCCCGGTGGTAGCCGTACGGGTGTGTTTCAGAGGGTCGACGACGGATCACCCGTGTTGCCACGAGGAACGAAATCGGCGGAAGGAACGAAAGCAGGTCCTCGATCCAGGCGGCCTTCATAGCCTGCGAATTGCCCAGCACGAGGTACACCAGAACGGTGGAGACCGTCAGGAATCCAAGGGTAATCCACTCCCACTTCACGGCTTTCCGAAGGGCCTGCTGCTGTTTCTCGGGAAGCTCCGTGTGCCCGAAGCGCGCGGTTCCCTTCTCACGCAGGTTGCTCATAACGTGACCTCCTGGGCGAGCAGGAACTGGTCCAGCTCCAGCAGGAACGCGTTCTCGCCGAGCGGTACGAGCATCACGTGCTTGACCGTCTTGCCGCGTTCGTCGGTGGTTTCCGTGTACGGCCGGGTGATGCCAGCTTCCTTGGTCCACGGGGTGTCGGCGCCGAAGCCCCCGATCGCCATGTCCAGTTCACCGTGAAAGAGGTCATCCGCCAGCTCATGCTCGGCGCCGGGGACCCATTCGATCGTCGCATCGAGTGTGTCCGCGAACTCTTCGACAAGCGCAGGCTCGATCCCGTGCGGGTCTCCCGTGGGCGGCAGCTGCACCCACTCCGCATTTTCACTGACCCCGACCCTGAGCGTTCCACCGGTGACCTTCTCAAGCGTCCCCTCCGGATCCTGTGGGATGGCGATCCCACAACCGCTCAGACCGAGTAGAAGCAGCACCAGAAGCACCGCACGACGAATTCTTCCCATACTTTGCAACATACCCCTCCGGCCACGAAGTATCTGAACTGTCTACGGTTCTGTGGAGGGGATGTCCAGGTAGATGGTTTCCGGCACCTGCGATTTCGCGCGTTCACGAAGCCAGCGGAAGGCTTCATGGTCTTGATCCTCGTAAACTTCGACGACGGCGCCACCACGTTCCAGGAAGATACCTGCCTGATCGATCCGGAGGGAGTCGTACTCCGCGCCTGACTCGAATCCCAGGTTGTGGACAATAAATCCACGGAACCCGAGTCCGCTCTGAGCTGGAGCGCCTGCACCCCTCTTCTGCGCATCGTCAATGAGGGACCGGAGTTCTGCAGCTTCGTCGTCGATAAGTATCCACGCCGGGTTATCCCCGCCGGACAGGACGTCAACTTCCACTGACGTGGAAGGCTCGCCGGTCTGGTCAGCGCTTTGGGTGCCGCACGACGAGAGAGTGATCACCGTTAAGAGGGCGAGCGCAACGAACCTGCAGCCGAAGCGACGAATAGCGGCGACAATTCTCAAGTTACCCAACCTTTTGGAGTGAGTCGGTCAGCGGCCCGGGAAGCTCGGCCGCTCCTTCGCCAGAAAAGCGCGGGTCCCTTCGGCCTTGTCAGCGGTAGTGAAGGCCTGACGGAAAGCATCAGCTTCGATCTTCAGCCCGTCCCTCGTAGGCAGTCCCTGGGTTTGCCCTACAGTTTTCTTGACGAGCGCGACGGCTGCGGGAGACTGGCGTGCCACCAGCTCCAGGGTGTTCCGGGCACCGTCGAGCAGGTCATCAACGGTCTCGAAGATGGCTGCCACCAGGCCGGCGTTGTGCGCCTCTTCCGCGGTTAGTCGGCGCCCAGTGAACAGCAGCTCCCGAGCGAGCGCCTGCCCAACGTACTGGGGAAGACGCACTGAACCACCAAACCCGGGAACCAGCCCAAGACTGACTTCCGGCTGGCCGAAGGAGGCCGTGGAAGCTGCATAGATCATGTCGCAGGCCATCGCCAGCTCGCATCCGCCGCCCAGGGCAAACCCGTTCACCGCAGCAACCACCGGAACCGGCAGCTGTTCGATCGCGAGCGTCACCTGCTGCATGCGGGAGCTGTACGCGTGCGCCTCATCCGGTGTCATGTCGGTCATTTCGCGGATGTCGGCGCCCGCGACGAAGGCTTTGCCCGCTCCCGTGATAACGACGCCGCGGACCGGCCACGCGCCGTCGTCGTTCGTTAGAGCCTCCGACACCGCACCGATGCAGTGCTCAAGGTCCTCAATCACCTTAGAGGAGAGGGCGTTGAGCGCATCGGGCCGGTTGACCGTGATGGTCAGGATGGAGCCGCGGGCATCTGTGAGGAGAGTGGGGTAGGCGGGAAACTGCATGGTTTGAGCGTAGCCCGAAAATGTCGGAGCGGGATGGCAGGTTTGAGGCAGGCGAATCGAAGGAGCAAACCCATGACCGATCTCATCTTCCATCCACCGTGCCAGGCGCTGGAGTTCGTTGACCTGCGGCGGGATGAGCCCGAGGATCCCGCGTGGCTCAGGAAGCGGATCGGGCACGAGGGCTTCCTTCTCCGGTTCACTCAGGCCGGCACGGAATTGCCTTCTGCCTACACGGTTGGGCTGACCGAGTTGGGGCTGCCGGAGCTGATCCTGTACGGGCAGAGCCCTGGGCACGTCCGGCATGCGTGGTCGCTGATCGAACCGGTGCTGCACAGCCTTACCCAGGCGGGGCTGAAGGTTTTTCACGGGCAGTTCGACGGGCAGACCGTTCAGGTGCGCAAGGAATCCCTGCGGAGGCTGAAGGATGCGTGCCAGGTTTACGGTGGGGAAGGGTTCAGTGCGCTGCAGGTGTACTGGATGGTGGGTGCTGATAACCATCTGCCTCAGCATTGGGAGATCCGGTTCCTTGCTTCGCAGCCGTTCCTCGGCCAAGGGACGCTGGGGGATCTGGTCCCCAAGAAAGGAGCCGCCTAGGGCAGCATTTCGGGAGGAACAAGTAGCAGCAAGCCCACTCCGGTGCCGTTGAATACGATGTGCGTGACTATCGCTGCGCCAAGTCGCCGGGTGATCACCGTAAGCACACCGCACACCAGTCCCACCACGAAGGTGCTGAGCAGGAGGTAAATGGAGGAACGGAGGTCCGCCACCGCACCGGTGTGCAGAAGGCCGAAAGCAAGCGAGCTCGCCAGGACGGCTATCACAGTTGAAGTCATCAATGACCGGCGCTGGACGCCCGGTGTAACCGCCTGCCCCTTTGGCCCCGTGCGCCGCAACCACAGTGCATTCTGCAACCCCCGCAGAACCAGGCCACGATTGAAGAGCTCCTCCAGAAAGGGAGCAATGAGCACACCGCCAAGAACGCCGTTAACGATCAGCCAGACAGTGTCACCCGTGACGAACTGTTCGGCGTTGCCCTGAATCACTTCACCTTCTTCCAGCGGCCACAGCAGGGTGATGATCGCCAGAAGGAACGCGAGGATGATGCGCGCTGCTACGCCTACTCCCAAGCCGATGGCAAGATCCACCCAGCGGAACCGCAACCCGAAATCACGGGTCAGTGAGCGGAACCCGTGACGTCGTGAAGCGTAGATGCTGACCCCGAGCATCGCGGTCCACGTCAACAGGAGCGAGGCAAAAACGAGGGGCGGCCCGAAGGGAAGCACCTCGACGAGCGCCAGCGTCCCAGCCAACGGCAGCGCCACCACCAGCACGAGGCCGATGAGCGCCAGGCCCGCACCCCAACGCGGCGCCACAAGTCCGTCCGCCGTAACCTGCGCGGGGTTGGCGAGGCGAAGCTGATCATGCACGCCTGACGACGTGGCTCCCGGGGCCGGCGCACCAGGCTTCGGATCGGGAAATCGGTCCATGAAAGCACCCTACCGGCCCTTCCGGGAAAGATTCTGTGGACCAAACGGTTGACGCCGGGCGCGGGGAGTCCTTTAGTGAAGGGACATCACAGCAGGGAGTGCGCATGAGTGGGTTCGGATTGCCCGAGAAATTTGTGTTCGGGACGTCGACGGCGGCCGCGCAGATCGAGGGCGCGGTCAATGAGGACGGGCGCGGACCGAGCATCTGGGACGAGTACGCGAGCCAGCACAAGAACATCCTGGATGCCTCAAGCCCCGCCATCGCATGCGATCACTATCACCGCTACGAAGAGGACTTCGACCTGCTCAAACAGTTGGGCACCAAGGCCTACCGCATGTCGATTGCGTGGCCGCGCATCCAGCCGACGGGACGCGGGGCTGCCAACCTGGACGGCATCGCCTTCTACCACCGGATCCTGGACGCGCTGCTGGAACGGGGCATTGAGCCGTGGGTCACCCTCTATCACTGGGATTTACCGTTAGCGCTGCAGGACGCGGGCGGGTGGCAGAACCGGGACACCATCGACGCTTTCGCCAACTACACGCGCATCATCCGTGACGAGTTCGGGAGCAAGGTCGCGGCGTGGATGACGGTCAACGAGCCCGTGGTGCACACGGGCATCGGGCACGCGATCGGCCGGGCAGCGCCCGGGCTCATGCTGTTGGGAAGCGCGTTCTCGGTGGGCCATCACCTGCTGCTGGCCCACGGCCGGGCAGTCCGGGTGCTGCGCGAGACACTGGACACACCGATCGGCGTCGTCAATAACCATTCCCCCGTGGAACCGGCCAGCGATTCCGAGAAGGACCGCAACCTCGCCCTCCTCTACGACCACTACCACAACGGGCAGTTCGCTGGCCCACTGCTGACGGGTGAGTACCCGGCGGACCTCGCGGAGATTGAGGGGATGTCCTTCGAGGTGATCCAGGACGGCGATATGGACATCATCTCCACTCCCCTGGATTTCTACGGCATCAACTATTACTTCCCCACGAAAATCGGCGCCGCACCACCGCTGTTTCCCGTTCCGTTCATGCCGCGTGATTACCCGGACGTGCCGAAGACGGACTTCGACTGGCCGGTCATTCCCAGCGGCCTCACCACCATCCTGAAGCAGCTCAAGGAGCAGTACCCCAACATCCCGCCGATCTACATCACCGAGAACGGTTGCGCCTACGACGACGGCCCGGGCGGCGACATTGAAGACACCCGCCGGATCGAGTTCCTGGAGCAGCATCTGGCGGCGATCGGGGATGCGGTTGCCGACGGCGTCGATGTTCGCGGTTACTTCCACTGGACGCTGGTGGACAACTGGGAATGGCAGGAGGGCTACACAAAGAAGTTCGGGCTGATCCGGATGGAACCGTCAACCCTCGACCGGGTTCCCCGGGCGTCGTTCCACCGGTACGCGGAGATCATCGCTCAGCACTCATCCGGAGCTGCTGCCCCGCTTGCCGCCGAAGTGTCCTGACGCTAACGACGACGGCGCCCGCGGCCCTTCGCCGGTGGCCCGCCCTTTGTGGAACCCGGCTTGCGTCGCTGATCCTTGCCCGTCTGCTTCGTCTTCTGCGTCCCTTTTGCCGGCTTCTTCTTCGGGGCATCCTGCTGCGCGGATGGCTGCCGTGAACTGCGCGCCGTCCTGCCACGCACTATCCCGATGAACTCCTCGATCTCGTCGGTGGTGTTATCGGCAATCCAGCTGACGGCAATGGTGGTGGTCGGAGCATCGGGCACAACCCGGGCCACGACGTCGCGCCGGCTGTAGTGCCGGGCAACGGACATCGGAAGCACGACGACGCCGGCTCCCGACGCCACAACCTCCACGGCCAACCGCGGGCCGCCGCATTCCTGCACATCGAGGAGCTTCTCGTCGTCCAGCTCAGGGAGGGGCACCTCGTCAAGCAGGGACAGCTCGTGCTCCTTCGAAACGACCACCACCGCCAACTCCTCGTACAACGGGATGACGCTGAGGGCATCCCGGTCGATAGGGAGGCGCACGAAGGCGATGTCCACCGAACCGTCGCGGAGCGCGGCGGCCAGCGCGCCGTCGTCGTCGTACTCAGTGGCTTCGATGGGGTGGTCCGGGTTCCGCTCCCGCCAGCGCCCCACCCACTTCCCCGGCGTCACACCCGGCACAAAGCCGATGTGGAGGGCGGGAAGCTGGGTCGGGGGCACGTCCTCACAGTAGCCCAGTCGGCGTTACCCTGAATGAATGACCCCCGCGAAGTCCCCACAGACCATGAAGCCGGCCACCGCCGCGAAGAAGCTCGGCGTCTACCTGCCTGCGACGCCGCAGGAGTTCCAGGACACCGACATCACGCGCGGCGATTTCAACGTGCTCCAGGAGAATCCGCCGGAGTGGCTCGCCGAGCTGCGCCGCACCGGCCCGCATCCCCGACCGGTTGTGGCGCAGAAGTTGGGTGTCTCGATCAGCGGACTCGCCCGCGGCAGCATCACAGAACCACTAACGACGGCGGAAATCACCGAGCTGCTGCAGTCCCCGCCGGTGTGGCTGGTCGCGGAGCGCGCCACCATGGCGCGCGTGCGGGCCGAGGAAATGCGCGCCAAGGAAGCCCGGCGGGCGAAAAGCTAAACGCGCTAGCTGACCGCTACTGCCGGGCGGCTGAACCTCCTGCCCCTGAAGATCAGGAGAAGTGCAGGCACTACCAGCAGTATTCCTCCGGTCGTTGGCACCGTATAGAACCACACCACGGTTCCTCCGATCGTCAGCGCAAGAGCCACAGCAATTCGTACGTGTGGCATCGCCGCTGACGAATCTATTGCGATGGCCAGCCATACGCCTACGCTGACTCCCGCGATGCCTGCGGCCGTGAAGAGTCCGGATCCGTCGGGGCTGTACCCGATGAGCTGGATGATTGTCGCCGCCGTTATGCCAACCAGCGGCAGGAAGGACGCCGTGACCCACCGGCGTCGCGACGTCCTCGCCTGACCGATCAGGGCCGCAGCACGAACCAGCGGAAGAGCCGCGAACGTTGCGGCGCCCGCTGCGATACCCATCGCCGTCGTCGCTTCGGGTCTGCCCATTTCACGGAAACCAACCCACGCACCCGCACCCCACACAGCGAGAAGAATCACAAGCGCCAGCGCGCCGAGTATGCGCAAGCTCTGTGGACTTGCGGGTTGTGCAACAGTTTGGTGTTGCTGGTCCTCCGGCAGCGTTCCGGGTTTCGACTGCGTTCCGGTTTTCGACAGCGTCCTGGGGAGGACCAGTACCAGCAGCACCACGAAGCTGAGAATCACGGCGTGCATCGGGTTGAACTGCAGGACGAACAGCGGTACGGCCAGGAGCAGGCCCGCGAGCGCCGCCAGAATGGCGCGCTGTGGTGGCGGGCGTCTGCGTAACAGGGTCAAACCAAGAAGCAGCCCCGCCGCAGCGCCGCTGGCCAGAATGCCCGCCACACCGATGGGAAGCGCGAGGTTTGCCAACGGTCCGGCTTGACGACCGGCGTCGGCGGCGTCCATCCCTGCCGAGAAACTGGCTCCGAACAGCTGAACTGACACCGCGCTGAGGGCTACCAACCCAACGAAAATCCATGGCAATGCCCGCGTGTTCAAGGAGCGGGTCAGAATCACCGCCGCCGCAGCCGCGATGAGCACCGGCGGCAGCACAAGGATGAAACGTTCGCCGGGTATCGGGGATCCGAAGATGTACATGGCATAGCCCAAGGCCGAAATCACGCATGCCGCAGCAACAAGGATGACCGGTGGGTTACGCATCAACCCAGTTCATCAGGCGTTTGCTCGTCTAGCATCAGCCCGGGGGTGGAGAAAGACTCCCTACGCCGGGGTCAGCGTGGCTTGTAGACGTCGGAGCGGTGCTCGATGCGGTGAACATACAAAACATGGTCGTCGACATCGAGCGTGAATAGCACCCGGTTGTCCCCGCGGCGCGCGCTGTGAAAGCCCAGCAATTCGTTGGTCAGGGGTTTGCTGAGCCTCTGAGGATTTTCGGCTAGAGCGCCGGTGACGAATTCGACGATCGCGGTTGCTGCTTTCTCAGGCAGACGACGGAACCCTTTCAATGCGGGGCCGGTGATTTCCACCCTCCATGAAGGTTCTCCTGAAGTCACCTCGGCGGCAGCCTGAATTCACGGCGGATGTCATCACCGCTAACCATATTGCCTTCCTGAATATCCCGCTTGGATTGCTCCAGATCTTCGCGGATACCTGGCTGTGAGAGCCAGTGGATTGTCTCCTGGAGCGATTCCAGATCATCAGCGGACATGAGCACAGCGGATGGATGCCCATGACGGGTGATCTGAATGATCTCGTGCGTCTTGTCCGCCTCTTCGACAAGAGCGGAAAGTTTATCCTTTGCTTCGCTAAGGGGCACAGTTTTCATACGCTCCATTTTAGCCTGAATTCCGGCCTATGGGTAGCCTGACTTTTAGCCTATAGTTACGCCGGGTTCAACGGCTCAATCAGCAGCGGGCTGTCTTCACGGACTGGCCTTACCTCGTGGAACTGCAGCCGCTCCGCCACCGGCGTAGCCGCGGCGACTGCCTCATCGGCAAGCTCCTGGGTACCCTTGGTCCGCGGGTTCAGCCACTCGTTCCAAAACTCCCGCGGCAACGTCACCGGTGTGCGATCGTGGATTTCCGCCACTCCCCCGACCGCTTCCCGCGTCAGGATGGTGGAGGACAACACCCATCGTTCGGGATGGTCATCCGGCAGTTCCCGGTTACGCCACCACGCATAGAGTCCCGCGAACACCACCGGTTCACCGGGCAGGTGGATGTAGAACGGGATTTTGGTTTTCCCTTCGGTCCGCCACTCGTAGTAGCCGCTGGCCGGGATCAGCGCGCGCCGACCCTCGAGTGAGGGCTTAAACGTGGGCTTGCTCCCCACGGTTTCTGCCCGGGCGTTGAAGGTGGGCGCTTTTGTCTTGAGTTCTTTGGAGAACGACGGCGTGAGCCACCATCGCGCTGCTTCCATGCGGCGGGTGACGTGGTCGTCTTTCAATGATTCGAGGACCATGCGGACCGGATCGGTGGGGCTGATGTTCCAAGAGGGTTTCGGCAGGTCGTCAGCCACCGTCTCGACGTCGAAAAGATCCACCAGATCCTTGTTTGAGCCTGCCACTACAAAGCGTCCGCACATGTGGACAGGGTACTTGAATACCCCTCCTCCACAGCCGCCAATAGCCGATTGACTTAATCGAACATGAGTTCGAATATTAAGTGTGAGTTCAACAGCAGCCGTCCCCCAAGAGGTGTCCGCGGGTCAACACCCGCAGCGCGCCGAGCGGGTGCTGTCTGCCGTGGACCATAAAGCCCGGCTCAAGGCGGAACTGCAGTCCAAAATTAACTCCATGCAGAGCAGTCGGCTCTCATCCCGGCGGTTACCTACCGTTCCCGTGTTGGCAGGAATCCTTCCGGGTGGTGGGCTGCAGACGGGAGCAGCCTATTCGGTCAGTAACTCCACCACACTCGCCATGGCTTTGTTGGCGGGGCCGTCGGGCGCCGGCGCCTGGTGCAGCGTGGTTGGCATGCCCACCTTCAGCGTGGAAGCCGCAGCAAGTTTCGGTATAGCGCTGGACAAACTGGTGCTGGTACCGCAGCCCGGGGATCAGTGGCTCACCGTCACCGCAGCAATGGTGGATGTGGTGTCAATCGTCCTCACCCGTGCACCCGAGCACGTCACGCCGTCGGACGCGTCCCGTCTCATGGCACGCCTGCGGCAGCGGGGTGCGGCCCTGGTCACCTTGGGGCCATGGCCCCAAAGCGAGGCCACACTCAGCGTGACCGGAAGCAACTGGCAAGGTTTGGGTTCGGGAACGGGGCACCTTCGAAGCCGTCGGATGAGAATCACGGCACACGCTTCCACAGGAAGCTCCCGCACCGCGGATTTGTGGCTCCCGGACCTTCAACACGGGCCATGGGCGGATCCTGTCAGCACAGTGCCGGCTGTACCCGTGCAGCAGGAGTTCTTTTCCGAAACGGCGCACGCGTCATGAGGCCCCAGACGGTAGCCCCAACAACTACCCGCACCATGGTGCTTTGGTGCCCTGACTGGCCTATTACTGCGGCACTGCGTGAACACAACCTCCCCGCTGAGCACCCGGTGGCGCTGATTGAGAAGGGCGAAGTGTTTGCTTGTTCGCCCTCTGCGCGGGAGCAGGGCGTCAAGCGGGGGCTGCGCGTCCGGGAAGCCCAGGCCCGGTGCACCACCCTCGCCGTCCTTTCCTATGATCCGGCCCTCGATGCGAGAGCCTTCGAACCCGTTATTGCCGCATTGGAAAAGATCATGCCCGGGATGCAGTTGGTACGCCCCGGCCTGTGTGCCCTGCGCGCCAAAGGGCCGGCCCGCTACTACGGAAGTGAAGACCACGCTGCAGCTGTCCTTTTAAAAGCGCTTGCGGCAATCGGTCTCACCGCTGCGCGGATCGGAGTGGCAGACAGCCCCTTTGCTGCTGAGCACGCAGCGAGGGCAACCCAGTTCCTGGAAGATTCCGGCGCTGACCCTGTGTGGATCATTCCGCCCGGAGAGTCGGCCGCGTTCCTGTCTAGCTTTCCGCTGGAGGTCTTGGAGGAGCCAACCCTTGCAGTGCTGCTGCGGCGCCTCGGAATCCGCTCACTGGGCGATTTCGCTGCGCTCACCCGAGCCGACGTGCGCAACAGGTTCGGAGCAGAAGGTGCCGTTGCCCATCTCAAGGCAAGCGGGGTTGACCACCACAGCGTAGTGGAAAGAAAACCGCCTGCCGAGCTCGACGTCGTCGTGCACTGTGAACCCCCGCTCACACGCATTGATGAGCTCACCTTCACCCTGCGGCTGTCAACCGAAAATTTTGTGGACCGGCTGCGGGATGCGGGACTGGTGTGTACTGCCTTGGTGGTCCGGTTGCAGTCGGAATCGGGTGAAGAGTCGGAGCGACGCTGGCAGCATCCCCGCTGGTTCGACGCCGAGGACGCGCTGGACCGCGTGCGCTGGCAACTGCAGGGCAGCGGGGATATTGAACACGGACTGAGTTCGGGGATCAGCCGGGTCCAGATAGTGCCGGACACGGTGGAGGATCTCAGCGACCACGCGGATGGGCTATGGGGTACCGGGCCTGACGCAAACATCCATCATGGCCTTGCCCGGGTCCAAAGCATGCTGGGCCACGGTGCAGTGTTGACCGCCATGGTGGCGGGTGGACGCATGCTCACGGACAGGCGGGTCTATATTCCCTGGGGCGATCCACCGTCAGAAGCGGTGGCCAAAAGCCGTGAACTCCCGTGGCCCGGAAACCTTCCGGGCCCCGTTCCGGCCACAGTCTTCGACAAACCCCATCCCGTCCTGGTGCTGGACTGTGCAGGAAACAGTGTGGATGTTGATGAGCGGGGGCTGCTGACAGCGGTCCCCGCCCTGCTCTCGGCTCCCCTTTCAACCCGGTTGGAAGTCTCTTCCTGGGCCGGACCGTGGCCCATCACCGAGCGGTGGTGGGACTCCTCCGGCCGAACTCTCAACCGGTTCCAGGTGGTGGATGAATCCGGGACCGCCTGGCTGCTTCTCCTGGAAGACCACCGCTGGTGGGCGGAGGCCAGTTATGACTGAAGATCGGAGAACCTGAATGGGCTTCAACAATCCCCCGATTCCCTGGTCGGAATTTGAGCGGACGCTCTCCGACCGGCGTCGTCCTGGCGCCCCTCCGCTGGGGGCCGATGGCGGCGACAGCCCCGCGTGGTCCCTCAAACGGCACCCCTACCTCCCGCCCGAGCAACCCGCACCCCCACTCAGCGGACCTGTGGTCCCGTACGCGGAACTGCACGTGCATTCGAACTTCAGCTTCCTCGATGGCGCCGCCAGTCCGGAACAGCTGGTTGAGGAAGCCCACCGCCTTCGCCTGCACGGGCTGGCTTTGACGGATCATGACGGCCTGTACGGGATCGTCCATCTCGCTGAAGCCGCAGAGAAATACCCCGGGCTCTCCACCATCTATGGCGCCGAACTGTCCCTGGAACTGAATAAGCCGCAGAACGGGGAACCGGACCCTGAAGGCAGGCACCTACTCATCCTGGCCCGTGGTGCCGAGGGGTACCACCGGCTCGCCGCCGCAATTACGGAAGCCCAGTTAAAGCCCGACGCCGAGAAAGGCAAGCCCCGCTACAACCTCGCCGAACTTGCCGCTAAGGCCGAGAACCACTGGATGATCCTCACCGGGTGCCGTAAAGGGACAGTGCGGTATGCGCTTGTGAATGAAGGCGTTCGGGAAGCTGAGCGGGAAGCCCGGCGTCTGGTGGACCTGTTCGGTGCGGGCAACGTCGTCGTCGAACTTTATGATCACGGCAATCCGCTGGACAGCGCGCATAACGACGCCCTCGCGGACATCGCCGCCCAGCTGAAACTCCCTGTGGTGGCCACCAACAACGTGCATTACGCCGTCCCGCAGCAACACAGGCTGGCCACGGCGTTGGCTGCGGTTCGTGCGCGCAGGTCGCTGGATGAGATGAATGGGTGGCTGCCGGCGTCGGGCACGGCACACCTGCGCAGCGGGGCGGAGATGATTGCACGCTTTGCCGCCTACCCGGGGGCGGTGGAGCGGACGGTCGAGCTGGCTGATGAGCTGGCGTTCACGCTCAGCAGCGTGAAACCCGGGCTTCCCAAGCTTTACCTTCCAGAGGGTCACACCCAGATGAGCTGGCTGCGGAAACTCGTGTGGGAGGGGGCCGCGAAGTTTTATGCCGGACGCGACGACGTACGCGAGCGCATCGAGAAAGAGCTCAAGGTCATCGCGGAGAAGAACTTCCCGGGCTACTTCCTCATCGTCCATGACCTGGTCCGGTTCGCACGCAGCAAGGGCATCCTGTGCCAGGGACGCGGATCAGCGGCGAACTCCGCGGTCTGCTACCTGCTGGGGATCACCGCCGTCGACTCCATCCTGTATGAACTCCCCTTTGAACGCTTCCTTTCCAGCCTGCGGGATGAGGAGCCGGACATCGACGTCGACTTCGACTCCGACCGCCGCGAAGAAGTGATCCAGTACGTCTATAAGAAGTACGGGCGTTTCAACGCAGCCCAGGTGGCCAATGTCATCACCTACCGGCCCAAGTTTGCGGTGCGGGACATGGCCAAGGCGCTCGGTCACAGTCCCGGTCAGCAGGATGCTTGGTCCCGGCAGGTGGAACGGTGGGGTGCGCTGGTATCCAGTGATGATCACGACATTCCCGAACCCGTGGTCGAGCTCGCACAGGAAGTACTGAAATTTCCGCGGCATATGGGAATCCACTCAGGCGGGATGGTTCTCACCGACCGGCCCATCGGAGAGGTCTGCCCCATTGAACACGGCCGCATGGAGGGGCGCACCGTCCTGCAGTGGGACAAGGACGACTGCGCGTGGATGGGCCTGGTCAAGTTCGATCTACTGGGCCTCGGCATCATGGCGGCCATCCAGTACAACTTCGACCTCGTGAAGAAACACTTCGGCGAGGAATGGACGTTGCACACCATCCCCCGGGAGGAGCAAGGAGTTTATGACCAACTGTGCTTTGCCGACTCGGTCGGGGTGTTCCAGGTGGAGAGCCGCGCCCAAATGGGCATGCTGCCGCGGCTCCAACCCCGCCGGTTCTATGACCTCGTCATCGAAGTGGCGCTGGTTCGCCCCGGCCCCATCCAGGGAGGAGCGGTTCATCCGTATATTAAGCGAAAACTGGGAGAGGAGGACGAGAGTTACCTGCACCCCAAACTTGAGCCGGTTCTCAAGCGCACGCTCGGTGTACCGCTGTTCCAGGAGCAACTCATGCAGATGGCCATGGTGGTGGGTAACTGTTCGGGCGCCGACGCCGACGTACTCCGCCGCGCCATGGGTTCCAAGCGCGGCCTGGAGCGGATCGACACCCTCAGGGAGAAGCTCTACGCGGGCATGGCAGAGAACGGAATCACCGGCGAGGTCGCCGATTCCGTCTACCGGAAAATCCAGGCGTTCGCCAACTTCGGGTTCGCTGAAAGCCACTCGATCAGCTTTGCCCTGCTGGTCTACGCCAGCTCCTGGCTACGGCTGCACTATCCTGGCGCGTTCCTGGCTTCGCTGTTGCGGGCACAGCCCATGGGCTTCTACTCCCCCCAGACCCTGGTCGCCGACGCCCGCCGGCACGGCGTGAAGGTGCTTCGCCCCGACATCCTGCTCTCAGGGATTCATGCGGACCTTGAGCGGGAGCACGACGACGACGGCCCCACGGGCTCGGCCGCCTGCCTGAACTACGATCAGCCGCCGGTGGGCAAGTTCGATCGCAGTGTCCCCTTCGACTCGGACGCTCACCGCCGGGACGGCAACTTCACGGTCCGGTTAGGCCTGGACAGCGTGCAGTCGATCGGCAAAAAACTTGCAAAGGTCATCGTTGAGGAACGTGAGGCCAACGGCCCGTTCGAAAGCATGGGCGAACTCGCCCGCCGCACAGAACTGAACTCCAATCACCTTGAAGCGCTGGCCGCAGCCGGAGCCTTCGACTCAATGGGACTGTCCCAGCGTGAAGCGCTATGGAATGCCGGGCCTGCCTCCACCGAGCGTGAGGGTCAAATCAAGGGAACCACCGTCTACATCCAGCCGCCCCTGTTTCCTGACCTCACCGAGGTCGACCGCGTTGCGGCAGACCTGTGGTCAACCGGCATCACCACTGATGACCACCCGGTGCGCCACGTCCGCCCGACATTACGACGCCGGGGCGCACTGAGCGCCGCGGACCTCCACCACGCCGAATCGGGGCGGCGGGTTGAGGTGGGTGGGGTGGTGACCCACCGGCAGCGGCCAGCCACAGCCAGCGGCATCACCTTTATGAACCTTGAGGACGAAACCGGGTTGGTGAACGTCATCTGTTCCGTGGGGGTGTGGCAGCGGTATCGAAGGATCGCCAGGGAAGCCAGCAGCGTACTGGTCCGCGGTGTGCTGGAACGGTCCAAGGAAGGGGTGGTGAATCTCGTGGCGGACAAGTTCGAGGTTCTCCGGTTGAAGGCGGCAACCAAATCCCGGGACTTCCGTTGATCCGGTGCACACCGAATCGGATTCGATCCAAAAACAGAAGCGTCCCGGCCACATGACCGGGACGCTTCCAACAAATGTGCGCGAGGGGGATCGCTTGCGAACCCTGGCAAACCATTCCGGCGGCTGATCAAATCCTTGGAAGCCGCGGATTTACAGCCTGAGTCGCCTACTGCTGATAGCATCGGCGTCACCAAGCTGGTGCAGCCCAACAAGAAGCTGACGCCGGTCGAAGTAGATGAACTGGTCGAGCTGTACGCCGCCGGCACCTCAGTCCGGGATCTGACCCGGCTGTTCGGCATCCACGAGCAAACTGTAAAAGCCCATCTGCGGCGGCGTGGGGTGACGTTGCGGCCGCTGCGGGCCTTGACGCCGGAGCAACACCGCCATGCCAGCGAACTCCGGGATACTGGCTGGAGCTACCAACGGATCGGTGACCGATTCGGTATTACTGACGTGACGGATCGTCGGGCGGTGCTGAACTTCCAGGCCAGTCGGGTGGGCTCGGCGGAGTGAAGACTGCTCGTTTGAGTTGGCTTTCGGCGATCTGGCGCAGTGCACGGACCAGCAACTCGACGTCAAGCTCCGGCCGCACGACGCTACTGACCCGCAGCACTCTTGGATACCGTATGCCGGATTGCGCGGTCGTGGAGACCCGGTGCACCTGGGACTTCTCGGGAGGCTTCGACGGACGGTGGGGGTTCGGTGCGCTGGAGATGGGCGTGCGCCGCGTGGTTGACCACACGAGGATCGAAATCCATGGCACTGGTGGCCGTACGGAAGATCCGGTGCAGCGTGGCATAGGACTTACCTGCCTGGTGACCAAGCGCTGGCTGTGTTTGGTCAAAATGCTGGCGCTGAGCGAGCAGCTCTTCGCTGCTGAGATCTTTGGCTGGTTGGTATTAAGCGTGCAGGTCGTACTGTTCCCGCGAAGACAGGATGGCGTAGAGCTTAGGGAAATTGAGCCAGGTCGTGTGGAGGAACTGGTGACGGTGAATGAAACTGTGGTTGGTGAGGCGTGGCATGAGTGGGCCTCCTTGCCCACCCGCATTAGACCTAAGAACAAGACAACGCTAAAAGCACCAGCGTGAGCTGTATGATTGCTACCCGTAAGCGAGCACTTGGGAATTTCTTGTAAGTCCGGAGAGAAGCGGAGGCTCGCTATTGCCATCCTGCCCAATCGGGTCCACACTTTCGGTTATCCCGCGCTGGGCGGGTGATAGACCGGCATCTGGGGGTCCCTCGATGGGAGTTCGGCGCGCGTTCTTGGTCAGTGTAATCACTTCGACTTTGATGGTGACTGGGGCTGGGATTTCCGCCGCCGCGATACCGAAAACCGTAGTGACAGCGCCGAAGGTTCCAACCGCTATTACGGCGGATGCATCAACGGCTAGGGCCGTGCCTGGGCCGATGCCGCAGAACCTCGCGCTGAGCTCAAGTTTGCCGTCGGCTTCGGGTCCGGATGGCCATCTGTCGGGGAATCGTAAGGCTGCTGAAATGGTCGGCCGTGACCTGACTGATGCGGTGCGCCTGGCATGGAACCCGACGACGGGGAACATCATGCTGACCGGGGATTTGCTGCACTTGGAAGGCGCGGACAGGGATATCGACCTGTTCTGGCGATACAACAGCATTAACGATCACCGGCCCACTCTTTCCGCGGGCACTCACGAAACCGCGCTGACAGTTGGAACCGATAGTTCGGTCACGTACACGGCCGCTGACGGCGGAACGTATAAGTTCATGCCGAAGTCCGGCGGGGGCTGGACCATGCCACCGGGATTGAACGCTTCGATCGCGGCCTTCAGCTCCACCGCTATCACGCTGCGGTTCAACGACACCGGTCACACAAACTTCTACCAGAAAATCAGTGGCGTGTTCCGGCTCGCCTACGCGGGAGATCACTACAGTGCCACCGCGGACCGGATCGCCTACGCATACGATTCCAGCGGGCGGCTCGCTTCGATCACCACCCCGAACGGCCGGCAGGTCAGCTTCGGCTATCACGACTCCGATAACACCGAACAACCCTCGAAAGTCACCGATCACACCTTGGGCCGGATCATCTGGATCGATTACGACTCCCAGGGCCGCATGCATGACATCACCGACCCCACCGGAGAGAACTACGGGTTCTCCTACTACAGCAACGGTTTGATGGAGACCTTCACGGACGGCCGGAACACCACCACCGACCTGTCCTACTACGATGGCAAAGCCGCGCAGGTACATTTCGGGTTCGGCACCGACGCATGGAGCGTGGACACCCTGTCCTCCTATAGCTCCACCACCGCCTACCTAACGGACACCGATAACCGACAAACCGCATACACCTTCAATTCGGCGCGGCAGGTCACCGCCGTGACCGACCCGCTCGGGCACACCACCACGAGGACCTTCAACGCACACGATGACGTGCTCAGCACCCTGAATGAACTCGGGAACCTGACAACTCAGACATGGAACCCGAACAACACCCTCGCCACAGTCACGTCTCCGGCGGGCGCGGCCGGCGGCACTGGCACACAGGTCACGTATACCTACCCGCCGGCCACCGCGGGGGATGCATGGTTGGAGTATCAGCCGACCTCCTCCACCGACAGTGAAGGCAATACGACCACCTACACGTACGACTCTGTCACGCAGCGCCCGTACCAGACGCTCACGCCGTCCGGGCAGGGCGGGACCCTCGTCAACCGCTACCAGGGTGATGCTGCAGGTACCACCTGCGGTGCTCTCCGTGGTCAGCTCTGCAAAACCATCGACGGCAAGGGCAACACCACCTCGATCACTTACAACAGTGCCCGGAACCCGGTCACTATCGCCGAACCGGCACCCATGGGCGTGGTAACGAACACCTTCGACGCCGCAGGCCGGGTCGCCACCAGCACCGACGGCAAAGGCCAGATCGCCACCTACACCTACGACGGGGTCGACCGGCTCACACAAATCCGTTACGGGGCCACCTGTGTTACTGCGACCTGCGTGAGTTACAGCTACGACGCCAACGGCAACCTCACCGGCCGTACCGACGCCGCCGGTAACAGCACCTACAGCTTCGATGCGCAGAACCGGCCCACGACGAAAACCATCGGCGGGGCCACCACAATTCTCACTTTCGATCACGCCTCCAACGTCACCTCGCACACCGACCCAGCCGGCACCGTCACCTACCGCTACGATGACGACGGCCGGCTCACTGCCTTGGCCGCTCCCGGCGGTTCCTGCCCCGCCACTCCGGTCTTCCCGAACAGCACCAAATGCACCGGTTTCGCCTACGACGACAACGACCGGCGCACCGCCACCAAACATCCAAACGGTGTCACCAACACCACCGTCTACGACAACGCCGGTCGCATCGCCTCCATCACCGCGACCAACAGCAGCGGCACGGTACTCACCAAACGCGCCTACACCTACACCGTCGGCGCCAGCGGTAAAGACGGCGCCCTGCGCAAGACTATGACCACCGAAACCGGTGCAACCACCACTTACACCTACGACAAAATGCAACGCCTCACCGCAGCGGTCACCGGATCAACCACCGAGTCCTGGACCTACGACGCCAACGGCAACCGGCTCACCGCCGCTAAGACCGGCACCCCAACCGTGCACTACGCGTACAACGCCGCCGATCAGCTTTGCTGGAGCGCAGCCACCTCCGGTCCCTGCGCTACGCCACCCTCCGGGGCCGCGACCTACACCTACGACGCCAACGGGAACACCACCAAAGCCGGTACTCCAACCAGCACCTACAACGTGTTCGACCAGATGACCGCACACACCCGCAACGGCACCACCACATCGTTCACCTACGCCGGACCGTCCAACACCGAACGCACCACCGCCGGAACCATCAACATCCTCAACGGAATACTCGGCATCACCCGCACCACCAACAACGGTGCAACGACCTCGTTCCTTCGAGATCCTCAAGGCAACCTGCTCAGCATGACCAACAGCGCCGGAACCTTCTACTACACCACCGACGCTCTCGGCTCCACCATCGCTCTAACCAACAACACCCAAGCCAAAGCCGCCACCTACACCTACGACTCCTGGGGCAACACCACCACCACCGGAACCCAAGCCGCCAACAATCCATTCCAATTCACCGGCGGCTACAAAGACGCCGCCACCGGATACACCAAACTCGGCGCCCGATACTACGACTCCACCACCGGACGCTTCACCCAACCCGACCCATCAGCTCTCGAGCAGAATAGATACACCTACGCCGAGTGCAGTCCAACGAACAACACAGATCCAACCGGCCTCCTGACCGAAGAAGAGAACGACTTCGCCGCTAACTTGATATGCGGCGTCGGCTTCACTCTCTTAGGGATCGCGTCACTTGGAGTAGGTCTTATTGGCGGCCTCATCGCGTGCCCAGCCGTGGCGCTCATCACTTTTGGAACATGAGATGAACTTGAAGCTTCGACTAGCAGTCCTTATTCCAGCAGTTGCGATCATGCTCGGAATGGCTGGCTTAGCGATCACCCAGCCCAACCTTGCCGCGCCCTTCATGATTACCATACCTTTCGTGGGAATCGTGGGGATGGGCCTGGCCTTTGTGCTCGAAAAATCAAGCAAGAGTAAGGAACCAGCCTCTGAGACTGCTCCCGCTAGAGCCAAGCTGAGAAGACTGCGGATGGCTGTCCTCTTGAGTGCCGCAGTACTTGTCGCCCTCATGTCATTTCTCGCACTGGTCGTGCCCAGAGACCTGCTGCTGCTCCTTCTGATCCTGACCATCATCGGAGTGCTCACGGCGGTCACCGTTGCGCTTGTCATCGAGCGCCGAATGAAACAAATGTAACCCCGGTCTAGGCGAGAGGCCAACGCTGACCTTGCGCAGAAGGTTACAAGACCGTTCCCCCTTTGGCTTGATCACCGGATGTTGTGTTGCCGCACTTTTCGCGCTAGGCGTCTACAGCTGGTTGTGCCAGGTCAGGTTGACCGGGCCACCAACCGCGGGAAGGCGAACGAGAGAAGCTTTTGCAGGCTCACTACGCTGGCGCCCTGCCAATGGACTTGTTGAAGAGCGAACAGGAACGAATCAGTAGCGGCCTGGATCGCGTCGAACAGCGTCTATCCGAAACCGCCACAACGTTCGCTGCGATCGAATCAACTATGAGGCATGCGCTCGACCTGCTGGCCAACTGCCATGCTGCGTACAAGGCCCACCCGAACACCAGCGTCGACTATTCAACCAGGCCCTGTTTACTCAGATCCTCGTCGACGAGGACGATACTGTCCACGGCGATCTGCACGAGCCGTTCGCGACACTTCTGCAGATCGCCCACGGCCGGGACGACGAGCCAGCGCCAAGCGGAGAAGTGAAAAGCCTAGGCGCCACCCTCATGACCCCTAGAAATGACAAACCCCCACGATCACGTCGTGAGGGTTTGAAAGGTACTACTTTGGTGCGCGAGGGGGGATTTGAACCCCCACACCCTTTCGGATACTGGCACCTGAAGCCAGCGCGTCTGCCGTTCCGCCACTCGCGCGTGTAAGAAATATTCCTAAGAACAGCAGAAACAAGCATAACGGAGGCCCGCCGAAAACACCTAAACGCGCAGGATCCAACGTGAGGTGGAGCACCAAACGCAACTCAAGGGAGATCAGAATCGTTGTCAGTAATCGGTGGGCAGAACCGACAGTTAAGGCCATTTAGGGGACGCCCAAGTAGTATCGAACCAAGAGAGCAGCAATCCAGCATGCCCCCGCGGCTTTCAGCGTGGGCACGTTCCGCAGCACAAATACGCAGGTGAGGAGGTTGAACATGGGCTTATTGGATAACGTCGAGCGCGGACTTGAGAAGATGGTTCGGGGCGCCTTCTCCACCGGTTCCCGCTCCCAGGTTCAACCCGTTGAGATCGCCAGCGCCCTTCGTCGGGAGCTCGATAACAAGTCGATGACACTCGCCCAGGGGCGCACCCTCGCTCCCAATGTTTTCACCGCGAGGCTTTCCGACCCTGACTTCGCCCTCGCGCAGGAGTGGGGCGCCACCCTCGCGGAGGAGTTGTGCGACGTCGTCATTAAGCACGTAAACAGTCAGAATTACACTTTGCAGGGCCCGGTGAAGGTGTCCTTTACCCGCGACTCCGACCTCAAGCCCGGCAACTTCGAGATCGATTCGGCCACCGAGAAGCAATCCGGACCGCGCCGCCCGGCAGCGCCCAGCGCACCTAATCGCCAACCCACGCGCTACCAGCCGATCCTCGAGCTGGACGGCCAGCGCTACTCCCTCAACGCCGGCACAGTGGTGCTTGGCCGTTCCTCCGAAGCAGACATTCTTATCGACGACACAGGGGTGTCTCGCCGCCACCTCGAAATCCGCACCGGGTCCGGCACAGCCCGCGCGGTTGATCTCGGATCCACTAACGGCAGCTACGTAAACGGCCAGCGCGTCCAGGGCGAGGCGGAGCTGACGGACGGCTCCGTCATAACAATGGGGCGCACCAAAATGACCTTCCGACTTGTTCCCGTGCAGAACGGTGGCCGCCAGGTATGAGTGAACTGACCGAAACGCTCCTGAGATACGGCTTTCTGCTCCTGATCTGGGTCCTGGTACTCAGTGTTGTGAGCGCACTCCGCCGGGATCTCGTGGTGGGCCGGCGCAACCGGACCGGAACGCCTACGGCACGTGAAGCCCGCAGAAACCCCGAGCTGGTTGAGGACGCCCCCTCGCGTCCGCAGGCCCGCTCGCTGGTCGTCACCGAAGGCCCCCTCTCCGGCACCATTCTTGAGCTCGCATCCAGCCCCATCCTTCTGGGCCGCGCACAGGAAGCCACGCTCGTTCTGGAGGACGACTACGCCTCCGGCCGCCACGCACGCCTGTTCCCGCAGGGAAGCCGCTGGTTTATCGAGGACCTTGGTTCCACAAACGGAACATTCCTCGGCGGTAATCAACTAACCCGAGCCCTTCCGGTGGAGCCGGGCGTCCCCGTTCGGATCGGTAAGACGGTCATTGAATTGAGGCCGTAGTCCATGGCCTTGGTCTTTCGTTTCGCGGCCCGCTCCGATGTGGGGATGGTCCGTTCGAAGAATGACGATTCCGCCTACGCAGGCCGCTATCTCGCCGTTGTAGCCGACGGGATGGGTGGCCACGCGGGCGGAAATGTCGCCTCCGCCTCAACCGTGCTGGATCTGGTCCACCTGGACCGCAAGGATTACGACGACGACGCCGGCACCCACCTCGCTGACGAGATCCAGACCGCCAACTCCCTTCTCTCGGAACTCGTCAGCACCAACCCGCAGCTGGCCGGCATGGGAACCACCGTGACCGCCATGCTCCTGAACGACGAGAAAATCTCCTTCGCGCACATCGGTGACTCTAGGGCGTATCGCCTCAAGGACGACGTCTTCGAGCAGGTCAGCGTCGATCACACCTTCGTCCAGCGGCTCATAGAAGAAGGCCGGCTGAAGCCCGAGGAAGCAGACATCCACCCGCACAAGAACGTGCTGATGCGCGTCCTCGGCGACGTGGATGCCAGCCCGGAACTGGACCTGAACACGTACGATGCCGCGCCCGGTGAGCGGTGGCTGCTCTGCTCCGACGGATTGAACGCGGTCCTGAACGATGCCACCGTCGAACGCGTCATCCGCGAAACCCCGGACCGGACCGCGTGTGTGGACACGCTCGTCGAGCTGACGTTGGCGGGCGGGTCGCCCGACAACGTGACCATCGTCATCGTCGACGTCGACACCGCCTCCCCCGAGGACCTCCGCACCGCGGCGCTCACCGCGTTACCACCCGCCCGACAAGCTGCAGGTGAGAAAGAGGGGGACACCCCGGCGACTGGGGAGGACCAGCTGCCGGGCGCCGCCATCCGCGCCGACGTTATCCGCGAAGACCTGTCCTCGCGGCCGCACACCCTGGTGGGCTCCGCAGCCCTTGCGACTGAGACCGGCCAGATCCCGATTGTCACGCAGCGTTCCACCGAACGCCGTGCGGCGATGATGCTGACTCATAAAGCGGAGTCGGACGACGTCAATGACGACGACGAGAACGACGACGATTCGAAGCCCCGCCGGCGCCGTTGGCTCTTGCCTGCCGCGTTGAGTGTACTGGCGCTCATGCTGGCGGGTGTTCTCTGGTTCGGTTATACGTGGACGCAAACCCGCTACTACGTAGCCACCTACGAGAGCAACGTGGCCATTTACAACGGTGTCGCCCAAACGCTGGGACCGATCCCCCTCAGTCACGTGGACGAAACTACAGACATTCCGGTGGCGAGCCTGCCGGAGTTCCAACGCAACCGGCTCGAGAACACCCTCGCAGCCCGCGACCTTGCCCATGCGCAGGACATCGTCGCTGACCTGCGTCAGTCCCTTCGAGCCATTCCATGTCCACCTGCTGATGACCCAAGTCCGTCTGCAAGCCCGACCCCAACGGGCGAAGAGAACTCGGAAACCGCCGAGCCAAGCCCCAGTCCCAGCCCTGACCAATCCGAAACGGCAAGTCCGTCCGCCGAAGCGAGCGCGAGTGCCTCAGCGAGCGCACAAGCAGATCCGGGCGATCCCGCCCTGTGCGGAGGGAGAGCGCAATGAGTGATGTCCTGACAGTTCCCAAGCCCCGGCGTAACGTCGAAGCACTCCTACTCGTGGTGGCACTGGCCGTTGCCGTGGGAGCCAACTGGATCGTGGGCCTGGAAAAGGAAAACCCCTTCGATTCCGCCTTCTGGCTCCAGAGCGGAACGCTAGCCGCTCTCGCGCTGATCTTCCACCTGGTGCTGCGCTTCCGCGCTAAATATGCCGATCCAGTAATACTCCCGATCGTGATCGCTCTTAACGGGATCGGCCTGGCGATGATCTATCGTCTGGACCTGTCGCTGCCAGCGGATGTTGATCCGGTTGCACCAGCCCAGTTCCTCTGGACAACGGTGGCGATGGCCGCTTCGATCGCAACTCTCATTATCTTCAAGGATCATCGGATTCTTCGCCGCTTTACGTACATCTCTCTGATCGTCAGCGCGGTGCTGCTCCTCCTCCCTTTGACACCGCTGGGTCTTGAAATTAACGGCGCGCGTATCTGGATCAGCGTCGGCTTTGGCACCTTCCAGCCCGGCGAGGTCGCCAAGATCACGCTCGCCATATTCTTCGCCGGCTATCTATCGACTAACCGCGACCTCATTCTCTTGGCCGGGAAGAAACTCGGGCCATTGCAGTTTCCCCGGTTCCGCGACCTCGCACCAATGGTGGCGGCCTGGCTGGTCAGTATCGGCGTGCTGATCTTCCAGCGCGACCTCGGGTCCTCGATCCTCTTCTTCGGACTCTTCATGGCCATGATCTACGTCGCTACGTCGCGGTTCAGCTGGGTTCTGATTGGACTGGCCATGATCGCGGTCGGAGGGTTTGTGGCACTCCAGCTCTTCAGTCACGTCGCCCTTCGCATCGACAGCTGGATCAACGCGTTTGACCCGGAGGTCTTCAACCGAAACCCCGGCGGTAGCGGACAAGTGGTGCAAGGACTCTTCGGACTAGCCAACGGCGGTTTAGTGGGCACGGGACTGGGCGAGGGCCGGCCGGACCTGGTGACCTATGCGAACAGCGACATGATCATCGCGGCACTCGGAGAAGAACTGGGCCTCGTTGGTCTCTTCGCGATCATCCTGCTCTATGTCCTGCTGGTATCCCGCGGGTTCCGAGCTGCACTGGGAACTCGTGACGGCTTCGGCAAGTTGTTAGCTTGCGGGCTTTCCTTCACCATCGCGCTGCAGTGCTTCGTGGTGATCGGGGGCGTTACGCGTCTCATTCCGTTGACCGGATTGACCACGCCGTTCATGTCCGCAGGCGGTTCGTCACTGCTGGCGAACTGGATCATTGTCGCCCTGCTCCTGCTGATCTCAGAAACCGCCCGCAGGCCCGCTGTCAAAGGGCCGGTCCGGGAGACGTTCCCGGAGGGCAAGCAGAACCGTAACTCACCTGCCACAGACAACACCCGGGAGGTCAGCGCATGAATCAGGCCATCCGCCGTTCCTGGATCGTCGCCATCAGCATGTTCGCACTGGTTTTGGGTTCGCTTACTTTCGTTCAGTTCTTCGAGGCCGAGGCGTTGGAGGGCAACGACTGGAACACCCGGGAAATCCTTGAAGACTACGGAAAGAACCGTGGCGCCATCCTCGTCGATGGGCGCCCTATCGCTGAGTCGGTACCCTCGGACGACCAGTTCAACTATCAGCGGGTCTACAACCAGCCGGAAATGTACGCGCACTTGACAGGCTATTTCTCGCTGGTCGGCGGAACGTCACAGTTGGAGAAAGTGAAGAACGACGTGCTCTCCGGTGAGAGCAGTGACCAGTTCATCGACCGCGTAACCAGGCTCTTCTCAGGAGCGCCGGCTCAGGGCGCGTCCGTTGAGCTCACCATCGACCCGCAGCTTCAACAAATGGCCTGGGACATGATCCCTGAGGGCCAGCAGGGTTCGATCGTCGTCATGGAACCGGACACCGGAAACATCCTGGCGATGGCGTCCAAACCCTCCTACGACCCCAACCTGTTGGCCGCACATGACACGGGCGCCGTGGTGCAGAATATCGAGGAACTGTCGCAGGTTCCCAACCTGTCGATCTACTTCAATCCGGCGACTGAGTCACTGGTCGCTCCGGGTTCGGTCTTCAAGCTCGTCGTCGCGGCCGCGGCGCTGGAATCCGGCCAGTTCGACGCCGAGTCGACCATCCCGAACCCCGCCGTGCTGGATCTGCCGGGAACCGACGTGGGACTGCCCAATTTCACCAACGGCGGCTGCGCCAGCCGGGATACGGCTGACCTGGAGTTCGCTCTGGAGCAGTCCTGTAATACCCCCTTTGCCCAGATTGCCTGGGACCTCGGCGAGGATGCAGTCCTGGAGCAGGCACAGGACTTCGGTTTCGGTGAAGAGTTCTACGTCCCGGTCAGGGTCACTGCCAGCCAGTTCCCCACGGGTATGGATCAGGCACAGCTCGCGCAGTCCGCCATCGGGCAGTTCAGTGTTGCGGTCACGCCTTTGCAGATGGCTATGGTGAGCGCGGCGATCGCCAATGACGGTGTGCTCATGAAGCCGAACCTGGTGAAGGCCGTCCGCGCACCGGATCTGTCCATGATCGAGGAACCGCAGCCGGAAGTCTTCCGTGAGTCGCTGAGCGCGGACAACGCGAACCAGATCACCGAGTGGATGGTTAACGTTGTGAATAACGGCACTGCAAGCGACGCCGCGATTCCTGGTGTTGACGTAGCAGGAAAGACCGGCACAGCAGAGGTTCCCGAGCAGGGAAACAACTCATGGTTCACGGGATTCGCTCCAGCGGATGATCCGGAAGTAGTCGTGTCAATCGTGATGCAGGATGTCGACATCGCCACGGGTGCGCAGTTAACAAGTCCAAACGCTAAGAGACTCATAGAGGCGGTGTTGAATAGGTGAGGCCTACTTCAGGTATCACGTTAGGCGGCAGGTTCCAGCTCACTGATCGCATCGCCATCGGAGGCATGGGCGAGGTCTGGAAAGCCCGGGATCAAGTGCTCGGCCGCATCGTAGCCATAAAGATTCTGAAAGAGGAATATACGGGTGACCCCGGATTCCTCAATCGTTTCCGCGCAGAAGCCCGCCACACCGCCCTCCTCAACCACGAGGGCATTGCCAACGTCTTCGACTATGGCGAGGAGGCCGGCTCGGCGTACCTCGTGATGGAGTTGGTGCCGGGCCAGCCGCTGTCCACGATCATCGAACGCGAACAGATCCTCTCGCCTGACCGCACGCTGTCGATCATCGGCCAGACTGCGACTGCCCTCAGCGTCGCGCACCAGCAAGGGTTGGTTCACCGCGATGTGAAGCCCGGCAACTTGCTGATCATGCCCGAAGGCCGCGTGAAGATCACCGACTTCGGCATCGCCCGCCTCGCGGACCAGGTTCCCCTGACGGCCACAGGGCAGGTCATGGGAACCGCCCAGTACCTCGCGCCTGAGCAGGCAACCGGGCAGCAGGCAACCGGATCCAGCGATATTTACGCACTCGGCGTCATCGGTTACGAACTGCTGGCCGGCCGGCGCCCCTTCTCCGGGGAATCCCAGATAGCGATCGCCCTGGCGCAGGTCAATGACGCGCCGCCGGCACTACCGGAGAACATTCCGACGCCGGTGCGCGCCCTGATCGCCTCCATGCTCGCGAAGGATCCTGCAGATCGTCCGGCCAACGCAGAGCTGCTGGCTCAGGCCGTTGACGCGATCCGCCGCAATGACATTCGGGCAGCCGAGGCAGCCGTCCCCGGCATGCTCCTGTTCGGGAGTCCCACCGGGCCGCTGACGCAGCCTGTTTCCACACCTACCAGTGCGACGCGCGCCGTTCCGGCGCCGAGCACATCGGCGCTTCCTGCAGTCGCGGGTGCAGGAGTGGGCGCCGGGGCAGTCGCAGCCTCGCGCGAGTGGACGGAGGAGGAGATCGACGACGATCCGCCCCGCGAAGAAGAGCCCCGCGGCCGCAGCCCCTGGCTGATTGCACTGATTGTAATCCTGATCATCGCTGCGCTGGCTGTAGCCGGGTACCTGCTCGGGCCACTCCTGGCAGGGTCCGGCGACGAGGACCCATCAACGCCGCCTGCTTCGAGCACGCAGGCTACATCAGCCACGACGTCCGAGAGCGAAACTCCGACGCAGGAGGAGACCACGCCGGAGCCGACCTCCGAGGAGCCGACCACTCCCGAACCGATCCAGATTGATGCCGCAGCCTACCAGGGAGATCCGGTCGAGCAGGTGGTGGCGGAGCTAACTGAGCTCGGCTTCGTGGTAAGCCAACAGCCAGAAGTAACTGACGAGTTTGATCCGGGGACAGTTTTGAACCTCAACCCGGTCGGTCCCTTGCCTCCCGGCAGTGCGATCACCGTGATCTTCGCTGAAGCCCCCGAAACAACGACCGTCCCCACGGGGCTTGTCGGCGGAACCGAGGAACAGCTCCAGCAGGCCCTCGCGGAGGCTCAGCTCAGCGCGGTACGAAGCGGCAGCCAACCATCCGAGGAGGAAGCCGGCACAGTTCTCTCGGTGAATCCGCAGGAAGGTACCGAGGTCGAGCCGAACAGTGTCGTCGAGTACGTCATTTCGACGGGTCCGGAAGAGACTCCGCCGCCGTCCACCCCGCCTGGCCAGAGCAGCACGCCTCCCGGCCAGGGTGGTTAGTTCAAAGGAAATATGAAGGGGCATCAGGTGAGCAGCGACAAGGTCCTCAACGGACGTTACGAAGTAGGTGAACTCATTGGCCGGGGCGGTATGGCCGATGTGCACCTCGGTCGTGACATCCGTCTGGGTCGGTCTGTCGCGATCAAGGTGCTGCGCCAGGACCTTGCGCGCGACCCCCTGTTCCAGTCACGGTTCCGCCGCGAGGCCCAGGCGGTTGCTGCCCTGAACCACTCGACCATCGTCTCGGTCTATGACACCGGTGAGGAAGAGGTTGAGGGCCGGTCCCACGACGACGTCCGGGTTCCGTTCATTGTCATGGAATACGTCGCGGGCCGAACCCTTCGCGACCTCCTCAGAGCTGGCGACCTGACTCCGGAAAGCTCCGTCGAATACATACTCGGCGTGCTGTCCGCACTTGAATACAGTCATCGGGCGGGCATTGTCCACCGCGACATAAAGCCGGCAAATGTGATGATCACGCCCGAGGGCCAGGTGAAGGTGATGGACTTCGGCATCGCCCGCGCCATCGCCGATTCCGCCGCAACCATGACCCAGACGCAGGCGGTCATCGGAACGGCCCAGTACCTATCCCCAGAGCAGGCCAGGGGAGAAACGGTTGATGCACGCAGCGACCTCTACTCTGCCGGGTGCCTGTTGTACGAACTCCTGACGGGCCGGCCTCCATTCGTCGGGGACAGCCCCGTGTCAGTTGCCTACCAGCACGTACGCGAAACTCCGAGGCCCGCCCGCGAGGTCAACGACAGCATCCCCCGGTCGATCGAAGCCGTCCTGAAGATCGCGCTGGAGAAGGACCGTGCCCAACGCTTCCAAAGCGCAGCGGAGTTCCGCTCCGCGCTTGTCGACGCAAGGAAGGGCATAACCCCCGGCGCAGTCGGTATGCCTACCGAAGCGATGGCTTCAGTCCCTACTAAAGCGCACGACGTCGATCCGCCCCAGACCCGCGCGATGGCGAAAGTGCTCGCCGGCGGCACCATGGCCGCCGATCCCGTCCACGAAGAGGATAATGCGGCGCGCCCCATTGCGCTCGGCCGCCGCGACGACGTCGAGGACAAGCGGCGCTCACGCCGACGCGGCTGGATCGCGGTCTTCCTGGTTCTGCTTGCGCTGGCACTCTCGGCCGGCGCAGTCGTGCTATTCGGCATGCTGAACTCGCAAACGGAGCAACCGGTGCTTGCTTCGGTACCGTCGGTGGATTCGATGAACGAAACCGAAGCGAGTAATGCCCTTACAGCGGCAGGCTTCAGGCCGCAGGTGGAGCGCACGTTCCACGACGAAGTCGAATCGGGCGTTGCCGTCGGGACTGATCCGGAGGCTGGGGCAGAAGTGGAGCCGGACTCCCTCGTGACCCTGCGCATCTCGAAGGGACCGGCCAACCGCACGGTTCCGGAGGAGATCTTCCAGATGACCGAATCCTCCGCCCGTGACGCGCTCGAGTCCGCCGGGCTTCGCGGTGGAATGGTGAGCGAGACCAACAGTGCCACCGTTCCCGAGGGCCGGGTGGTTTCGACCGATCCGGCGTTGGGTTCCACTGTGCCCGCCGACTCTGAGGTGAACCTGGTCCTGTCCACCGGCCTGGTGAGCGTTCCCCGCCTGATCGGGTTGCCGCAGGAAGAAGCGATCGCCATCCTCGAGGACCCGGCCCGTGCCCTCGTGGCGCGCGTCGAGGAGGAGGAGAACGCAGTCGTCGAACCCGGCACTGTCGTGAAGCAGGAGCCCGCAGAGGACTCAAACGTGGAGCCCGGCAGCGAAGTGGTGATTTACGTGGCGGTGGAGCCCGCCGCGGAGGAGGAACCAACCGAGTCGGCAACCCCAACGCCCACTCCCACGCCCGCCCCAAGCGAAGAAGGGGAGAGCCGCGGGCGCGGCCGCGGACAGGGAAACGGCGGCGTGGTCGGGGACCTGCTGGACGGTCTGGGCGGCTGACTACTGGCGGATCAGTGGGCTCAGCGACGCTGATCGCTCGGCGGCGCCCGTAAGGCCGACCGACTCGAGCCAGTTCCCCAGCATCCGGTAGCCGCCCTCCGTCAACACGGATTCCGGGTGGAACTGGACACCGCACAGGGGAGCCGACCGGTGCTCCAGGCCCATAATGACGCCGCTGGCCGTGCGCGCCGTCACCCGAAGCTCTGAAGGCACCTCGCCCACCGCAGCGAGCGAGTGGTACCGCGTGGCGGTCAGCGGTGAGTGCAGACCCTCGAAAACGTTGGTCGAATCGTGCTCCACAAGGGACGTCTTCCCGTGCATCAGCTCCGGGGCATGGGTGACGGAGCCCCCGTATGCCTCGGCGAGTGCCTGATGGCCAAGGCACACGCCGAGCATCGGCTTCGCATTCGCGCCACACCATTTGATCAGGTCAATGCACACGCCGGCTTCTGCGGGGGCGCCGGGCCCCGGGGAGATGAGAACCCCGTCGCGCGCTTCGGCGAGGGCAACCGCCTCGGCGAGGGTGACGTCGTCGTTCCTCACTACCGTAGTTTCAGCGCCAAGTTCCTGCAGGTAGCCGACGAGGGTGTAGACAAAGCTGTCGTAGTTGTCGACAACCAAAATGCGGGTGGGGTTGAACATGTTACTCGGAGCCAATCGTGGAATCGGTTAGGGGATTGAACTGGGACAGCCAGGGAAAAACCAACGTCACCAGGACAGCGAGTACAGCTGTGATCAGCAGGATGGACCAGATGATGCGCAGCCAGAGCGGTCCGGGCAGATGCCGGAACAGAAACGCGTACATCAGGCGGCTCCTTCCGCTGCCTCGTAAACCTGGCTGGCGATGCCCTCCGGCGGCCCGGCGTCCAGCGGACGGAAGGACTCCATCACGGCGTAGGCAATGATGCGTTCCTGTGAGCCGAACCTCGGATTGCAGCTGGTCAACGTCAGGATCCGCTCAACGGGTTCGGCATCCGGCTGCGTGGGAACCGGGGCGAGCACGTCCACCCGGTTTGGCAGAACGATCTGGGTGTTGCGGTACACGTAGGTGTAGTAGCCCTCGCGGGTCTGTACGTAGATGCGGTCACCGGGTACAAAGGTGTGGATGTTGTCCAGGACCGCCCCGTTGGTCTGGCGATGGCCGGCGAGCGCGAAGTTACCGACGGCGCCCGGCATACCCGTTTCCGGGTAGTGCCCAAGCCCGAGGTTGTCCAGGACAGCGGTCCCGACGCCGCTGGTCACCGGCCGTGTGTAGTCCTCGCCGAAGCGCGGCACATAGACGACGGCGAACGTCTCCCCGGCGGGCAGTCCACCAAGAACCGGGACGTTCTCGGCGGCTACGGTGCCGCCGTCGTCGTTGTTGTTGGTTTCGCCCGTTAGTGTGGGCGGCAACTCAAGGTCGGCGATGAAGTTTTCTACCGCCTCTTCCTGCTTGGCGTTGGATTCGATGTTGGTCCACCATAATTCCCACGCGACAAAGAGAAGAAGCAGGATGCCAGCCGTGATGAGCAGCTCGCCAAATACCTGGACGAGGGTCTGAAACACACCACGACGACGGCGGGCGGGACGCCGTGCCGAACGGTCACGGCGGGCCACCGCGATGCTGCCGCCGCTCTCGGTCACGCCTTCTTCCCATCTGCCGGTATGCAGCCCGACACCGCGGCGCTGGATTCTTAGCTAGAATGGGCAGCTAGAACCGCGCCGATGACAATAGTCCTGTTTCAGGATAGCTTGTGGATTCGCCGCATTCCGAGCCCGCATGACCATATAAGAGCCGCCGGCAGTCCAACTGCCCGTCAAGGAGGATCCGTGCCCGAGTCGAAGTCCCGCAAGAAGCCGGCCGAGTCGAGGACACCCGCCAGGAACGAGCCCAAGCCTAATCCCGTCTGGTACAAGCCGGTGATGTTTGGGTTGATGGTCATCGGTCTGCTGTGGATCCTGGTTTACTACATCTCCGAAGCACGCTTCCCGATTCCGGAGATCGATTCGTGGAACATTCTCATCGGCTTCGGCATAGCGATCGCCGGGTTCCTGATGACCACACGCTGGCGATAACCATTCGTCACACCAACAATGGGCGCTCTCCTCGCGGAGGCGCCCATTGTTCGTTTCGATGCCGGTCAGCCGAGCTGGTTGTCGGTCAGCCGAGCGAGGCGAGGCCGAACACGGCAGCCGCTATGCCGAAGCCCATAACGCCGATCGTAGTTTCCATGACCGTCCACGTCTTGAACGTTGTCTTGACGTCCATGTCGAAGAACCGGCCAACCAGCCAGAAGCCGGAGTCGTTGACGTGGCTGACTACAACGGATCCTGCGGCTACGGCGATTACCAGGGCCGCCAACTGCAGTCCGTTGTAACCGCCGGAAGCGATGGCGGGGCTGATCAACCCTGCAGCGGTGGTCAGTGCAACGGTTGCGGAGCCTTGCGCGATGCGGAGGATCGCGGCGATGAGGAAGCCTGCGAGGATCACAGGGATCCCGAGGTTACCCAGTGCACTCTCGAGCGCTGCTCCGATGCCCGAGGAGCGCAGGACGCCGCCGAACATGCCGCCCGCGCCGGTGATTAGGATGACCGAGCACACCGGGCCGAGTGATGATTCGAGGACCTTCTCAAGCGCGGTCTTCTCCACCCCGCGCCGTCGTCCGAGCACGTACGCCGCCACCAGGAGCGCGATCAGAAGCGCAACCGGCGTCTCGCCGACGGTGCGGAGAATCTGGAACCAGGCCTGGTCTGCACTGCCTTCTGGCAGAGCGCCCGAAACGTTCAATGCATTCAAGCCGGTGTTGAGGAAGATGAGGATCAGGGGCAGGAGCAGGATTGCCACCACAGTGCCGAATGACGGCGGATTGCTCTCCTGCTCTTCGTCAGCCTGTCCGAGCAGGGCGGGAACGGGCAGCACAATGCGCCTGCCCATGTACAGCCCGTACAGGTACGAGGTGACGTACCAGGTGGGGATTGCCGCAACAAGGCCTACGAGCACTACGAGTCCAACATTCGCGCCGAAGAATTCGGACGCGGCTACAGGACCGGGGTGGGGCGGCACGAAGATGTGCATGACCGAGAACGCACCGGCGGCGGGCAGTCCGTAGATGAGGACACCTCCGCCAAGGCGGCGGGCCACGGAGAACACCACGGGCAACATGACCACCAGGCCGGCATCGAAGAAGATCGGGAAACCGAAAATCAATGACGCCACGCCAAGCGCCAGCGGTGCCCGCTTCTCACCGAACTTCCCGATGAGGAAATCGGCAAGGACTTTCGCGCCGCCGCTGGTTTCAACCAGCCTGCCCAGCATTGCGCCAAGTCCAACCAGGAGCGCCACGGTTGCGAGCGTGGACCCGAATCCACTGGTCAGCACCGGCACCACCTGGTTCGCCGGTATTCCGGTTGCGAACGCCGTCAACAGGCTCACGAGGATCAGCGCAACGAATGCATGAATCCTCAGCTTGATGATGAGCAGGAGCAGCACCACGATCGCGGCGGCCGCTATGAACAGGAGTGGACCGGCGCCAAGCGTCTGTGTCCAGCCTTCAATTTCCATGAATTACTTCTCCGTGAGGGTTGTGGTTGTTCAGGCGGCCAGGCCGAGTTGCTGCAGGATGGAATCGGTGACCTCGTGAGGTGTTCCGACATTCATCACCGTGATCCCGTTCTCGTTCTCCCCGAGCGGTTCGAGGGTGCTCACCTGGGATGGCAGCAGGGATTCGGGCATGAAGTGCCCCGTGCGTGTCTTCAGACGGGAGCGGATGAGTTCGACGTCGCCGAGCAGGTGTACAAACCGAACATCGCCATCTGCGGCGGCGAGGATGTCCCGGTAGCTGCGTTTCAGGGCTGAGCACGTGACAATGGTGGATTCACCGACCGCGCTCTTGCTGCTGACCCACTCCTGAATAGCCGTGAGCCACGGGTGCCGATCCTCATCCGTGAGGGCTATGCCCTGTGTCATCTTCGTGATGTTCTCCGCCGAGTGGAACTCGTCAGCCTCCGCGTAGGACCAGCCCAGGCGCTTCGAGAGCGCAGTGGCGATCGTCGTCTTACCTGAACCGGAAATGCCCATGATCACCAGGTGCATCCGTGTTTCCATGTCGACTCCTCGACTCCCTTGTCGTTGCTCTTCAGCGCGGTTCTTGTGCTGAGTAAAAGGTAGCACCTTTCACTACTAAAAGATACCACCTTTGGTAAGTGCGCATCTCGCTCTATCCTTGAGTGCACACCGCTTTTCCGCGAAAGGTCAACAGTGGCGCGTTCTTCGCCTGGCTCCTCAGTAGTTGCAGAGGTGATGTACAGCCGCATCATCGACGAGCTCGGCAGGAATGTGGTCAACGGCGATCTAGCCGTTGGCGAGCGTCTCACGATCGACGCGCTTCAACTCCGTTTCGGTGTCTCCCGAACCGTGATCCGCGACTGCATGCGCATCCTTGAGTCCATGAACCTGGTATTCAGCAAGCGGCGGGTGGGGATTGTGGTTCAGCCGCCGGAACGGTGGAACGTGTACGACGCGCGGGTCATCCGTTGGCGGCTGGAGGGCACCTCCCGCGCGCAACAGTTCCGGAGCCTCACCCAGCTGCGCTGCGCCGTCGAACCACTTGCCGCGGCAGGGGCCGCACGGAACGCGACCACGGAGCAGCGCGCCGTCGTCGTCGACCTTGCCCGACAGATGCGCGAACTTGGCGAGGCAGGGCACCTGGAGGAATTTCTCGCCGTCGATATCCAGTTCCACTCGATGCTGCTGCTCGCCAGCGGCAACGAGATGTTCGCTGCGCTGGAGGATGTTGTTGCGGAGGTTCTGCGCGGCCGGACCCAGCAGGGCTTGATGCCAAGCAATCCACGCGAGCATGCGCTGGCCACGCATGAGGCCGTGGCCGCAGCGGTTGCAGGAGTTGATCCAGAGGCCGCGGAGAATGCCATGCGTGAGCTTTTGGCCGAGGTCCGTGACGCCATCAGCTGAGCGCGGTGGCCGAGTACCCACACTGATGATCCCGTGCACGTTCGCGGCCAGACCATGTTTCGGCCCCGCGTGCCGCTGGGACACCAGCTACTGCTGCTCATATCTGCACAAATCGTCGGCCGCCAAGCGCCGCCAGCATTCATGCACATGTTGTGCACAGAGTTATCCACAAGTGTGGGTAACTCTGGGGGTATTGGGCACGGAGACGCCCACATACGCGTGGATGCTTATCCACAGCTGTGGAATTACATGTGTGTAAGTTTTCCCCGAGTGTTGATAAACCCTGTGGATAACTAGACCGGCAGCGAGATGAGCTGCGCCCCAACAAACGTGAGAATAATCAGCAGGAGGGTAAGGGCCCCGAGCCCGGTCCACTGAATGAGCGAGCGGTTCTTCCCGCGGGGCGCATAGGCGATGATCGCTGCAGCAGCAGCGCCTGCCAGCAGCCCGCCGAGGTGCGCTTGCCAGGAAATGTTCTCGACCACGAACCCGAGAACGGTGTTAATCGCGATCAGGACCACGAGCTGGCGTACGTCCCCGCCGCGTCGCCGCTGGACGATGAACATGGCACCGAACAGCCCGAAAACCGCACCGGAGGCACCAAGCACGCCCTGCAACGGGTTGGTGAGGAAGAGTACGGCAACGGAACCGCCGAAAGCTGCGATGAGGTAGAGCGCAATAAACCGCATCCTGCCAAGCAGTGGCTCGAGGGCCTGTCCCATGATCCATAGGGCATACATGTTGAAGGCGATGTGGAGCAGGAAGCCGGTGGAGTGCAGGAAGGCGGAGGTGATCATGCGCCATGGTTCGGGCGGCGCGTACTCAGAAGTAAAGATCCCCGCGTAAAGCAGACGGTCTGTAACCCCGGGCATCACGAACTGCGCCAGAAACAGGATGGCGCACAAACCGATGATTGTGAACGTGACAATCGGACGACCCTGACGTACAGCGCCGCCGAACACGGTCTTGTGAACGGCCGCGTTGCGCTGTGCCTCATGCACACAGTCAACGCACTGAATCCCGACGGCAGCCGGACGCTGGCACTCCGGGCAGGCAGGCCTGCCGCATCGCTGACACCGCACGTAACTGACCCTGTCCGGGTGGCGCGGGCATACGGGTACCTCTTGGTCCGGCTGACCCGCCGGGATTCCGTAGGTCATGGGTTGTTAGGCCTGCTCTACCGTGATGCTGCTGATGACAACGTCCTCCAGCGGCCGGTCACGTCCATCAGTGGGGATGGCGTTCAGTTGGTCGACGACGGCGCGTGATGCTTCATCCTTCACCTCACCGAAAATGCTGTGCTTGCCCTGCAGCCAGGTGGTGGGAACAGAGGTGATGAAGAACTGGGACCCGTTGGTGCCCCGGCCGTTCTGCAGACCGGCATTGGCCATGGCCAATTTGTAAGGAGTGGCGAAATCCAGGTCCGGGTTGATCTCGTCATCGAACTTGTAGCCCGGGCCGCCGATTCCCTGGCCCAGCGGATCGCCGCCCTGGATCATGAAGTCCTTGATGACACGGTGGAAGACGGTTCCGTTGTACAGGGGGGCATTGCTCTCCTCGCCGGTGTCCGGGTGTGTCCAGGTGATCTCGCCGGTGGCAAGCCCAACGAAGTTCTTCACCGTCTTGGGGGCGTGGTTGCCATACAGTTCCACCAGGATGTCCCCGAGGCTGGTATGGATGGTTGCGTGTGCGGTAGCGATTGCTGTCATGGGCTCCATTCTTCCATGCACTTGCTGCGCTTTCCCCGGAATATGAGGGTTCCGCGCACAGTGAAAATGCTGTGAAATCAGCACCCGGATGGCATGTATCCCGAAATAGCACGTAGGCTGACTGACAACAGTCACTATCCTCGGGAGGTAGTTGTGAAGAAATCCGATAGCGTTGTCCGCACCCTTGAGAACAACGTTTTGATGGGAGTCGGCACGGCACGGGATTGGGCCGGTCCGCGAGTGGATGCCGCCAGGGGCTGGGTAGCTCCGCGCATTGAACGGGGCTTCGAAACAGCCTCGCCAAAGATCCAGCATGGCGTGCATCGGGCGGCACAGGGCCTCTCAGATGGTATTGCCACGGTGACGCCACGTATTCAGGAAGGCCTGGATAAGGTCGCGCCACGCATCTCGCAGGCGGTTGATAACACTGCGCCGCGTATCCAGCACACGCTGGACCGCGCAACCCCAGCGATCAACCAGGCGCGGGACAAAGTTGTCGGTGAGTACATCCCGGCAGTGTCCTACCGGCTGGGTGATGTTGCGGACTCCGCGTCCCGGACTCTGGCTGCAGCCACAATTCCGGCGGGCGTCGCCGGCGTCGTCACAAAGGTGACCGGTGACAAGAAGGCCGTCAAGAAAGCACAGAAGGCTGCAGTAGCAGCGGCAGAGCGTGCTGCGAAGGACCTCAAGCGCCGTCGGAAGAGCAAGAGCGGCAAGGGCTGGCTGATCGTGGGCATCATCGCCGCCGCCGTGACTGCAGGTGTTGCGATATGGCGCGCTTCGCAGCCGGTAGAGGACCCGTGGAAGACCCCAACTCCCGTCGAACCGAAGCCGGTTGCCGAGGTGTCGCACAATGACGATGCGAAGCAGGCGGTGAACGACATCAAGGCCGCCGCTGACCGCGCAGCCGCGAAGTCCGACGACGCCGCCGGCGCGCCAAAGGACCCCACCGCCTAGCCCTGCGCTCCGCGAGAATTGCGGGAAAGATCCACCCAACGGAGGATCTTTCCCGCTTTTTTTGTGTTGGAGCCATCACCCGTCGATGCCGGTGATAGATTTACCGCCGTGCAGCCCGCCAAGCCGACCGTATCCATCGTGATACCGGCGTACAACGAGGAAAGCGTCATTCGGCAATGCCTCATTGCCGCTATCTACCAGTCCATGCCGGCTCACGAGATCCTGGTGGTGGATAACAGGTCCACGGACCGCACCGCTGACATAGTCCGCCACATGCAGCTGGAATATCCCGAGAGCCCCATCAAACTGCTTGAACAGAACGAGGAGCAGGGGCTCATCCCCACCCGCAACCACGGGCTGAACCAGGCTACGGGGGACGTGCTCGGACGGATCGACGCCGACTCTGTCCTGGAACCCGACTGGGTCGAGACCGTGCAGACGGGTTTCACGGACCCGGTTGTAGCAGCCGCAACCGGCCCCGTGGTCTATTACGACATGCCAATGCGCCGTTGGGGCCTCAAAGCTGACGACAAGATGCGACAGCTGGTGCTGAAACTTGCACGCAACCAATACCACTTCCTGTTCGGCTCCAATATGGCACTGCGCAGGACAGCCTGGGAACAGATCCGCGGCTCCACCTGTCGGGACGAGCGGGACGAGATGCATGAGGACATTGACCTCTCTCTGCACCTCGCCGAGCAGGATCTCGTGATCCGCTACATACCGGGCATGGTCAGCGGTATGTCAGCCCGGCGCCTGGAGGATTCGCCGAAAGACTACCGCTACTACGTCACGCGGTTCGACAGGACGTACCGGGCGCACGAGGTCAACCAGCGGGTGCTCAAAATACCAATGCTGATCTTCATGTCCATCTACTACCCCGCAAAAGTCCTGCGCGCAGTCCACACGGCCCGGACAGGCAGGACGGCCGCGCCTCAGCGTTAAGTACCGCCCAGGGCGGGCGGCTGGGCGGCGTCTTCGGGGGCAACGTCCGCGCGCCGTCGTCGGCCCTGTCCTCTCACAACTACGGCGAGCCCCGCAAGGATAAGGGCCAGCCCAACGTAGGTGCCAGCGGGCAACTGCTCGCCAAGGAAGACCGCAGCCAGAATGGTGGCGCCGGGAATCTCGAGAAGGATGATCATCGATACCACCAACGGGCTGATGATCGCAAGCAAGTGGTTGAACACAGCATGCCCGATGAGCTGCGCAACAATGGTCACGCCGATAATGCCTACCCACGCAAGCGGCGGGAAATCCACCAATGGTTGTCTGAACGCCAAACACATGCCAAGGAGCACCGCGGCGCAGCCGCCGAAGCAGAGCGTCGTGTAGGTTCCGGTCGAGAGTGTGCGCCTCAGTTCGGCACCGGCCATCATATACACGGCGGCGAATGCACCCCCCGCCACCGCGAGCAGATCGCCCATGATGGCATCCGATGACAGCGTCAGATCGAACCCCGTGATAACGACGACGCCCGCTAGCGCCACGGTCAGGCCAGCCACCACGGCGGGGGCTGGGCGGTTGCCGCGAATGGCCGAGAACAGGGCCACCCACGCCACCTGTAGACAGACGAGCGCAGTTGCCGCAGCTACGGATGTGAGTTTGAGTGCGGTAATGAAACAGGCGAAGTGGAGGGCGAGTGCGACGGCGGCGATCACCAGGCGCCGGTAGTCCTGCCCCTTGAGGCTCGCGAACTCTCCGCGCCTGCCAACCACCGCCGGAGCCCCCATCAGCACGGCACCGAAGGCGTTTCGCCAGAAAGCAATAACGAGCGCGGGAGCAGCGGTAGCCGCCATGATCGGGCCGGAGGCGGCAACTCCGAGAACGCCGATGACACAGAGGAAAATGGTCACGAGGTAACCCTATTCGACGGTTGGAGAACCCTTGACCGGGAAGCGAGAAAGGCCTCAGCCTTCCGGCTGGGGCCTTTCTCTTTCGGTGGAGGCACGGGGACTCGAACCCCGAACCCCCTGCTTGCAAAGCAGGTGCGCTACCAATTGCGCCATGCCCCCGAAACTACATGTCAATTGTACTCGATCGACAGAGTGGATCAGGACGGTGGAGATTTATTCGACCGAATCGGTCGCCTTGCTCCACACTTCCTTGTCCTTCTCGGACTCCTGCCACCGTTTGTAGGCGAAGACTCCCGCGACAGCGGCTGCTGCAAACAGCAACTTTTTCACAGTGTTCCTCCTAAGCAGTTTCCTGCCGGTTTCAGGATCCGTGGGCGTACCAGGACTTGAACCTGGGACCTCTTCGTTATCAGCGAAGCGCTCTAACCGCCTGAGCTATACGCCCCGATACCTCATCGGGCCGAGATACGACTTTACAGCAGGCCCTCAGCAATCAACAAATTCGAAGCCGATGAGGAAATGCCCTTTAGTCGTCCGTAAGTGTTACCCCAATTCCGCCCACAAGTGTGGACGAAATGTTGTAAAGCACCGCGGACAACATGGCCAGCGCGGTCAACAGCACAACGTTGACGACCGCGATGATTGTGGCAAAAGACACCACCTGGCCAAGGGAGGCAAACTGCCGCAAATCGAACCCGGCGCCTTCCGAACCTGCAATCTCACCGAGCAGTTGGTTCACGCGGTCAAAGATGCCAGTGAGGTCCAGAACGGTCCAGATGACGATCGCCGCAACAACTGTCACGATGCCCAGTGCAACGGAGAGCAGGAAGGACATCTTCAGCACCGACCACGGGTCCACCTTGCTGACGAGCAGGCGCGCCTTGCGTGCCTTCGCCTTCGGGGCCGGCTTCACGAGCCCCGGCCGGCTTCCCGGGCGTGCCGATGACGACGACGCCGGCCGTTGAGTCGGCCGCGCAGGTGCGTTCACCCGAGGTCCGCTGCCGGACGACCGCACGGAATTACCCGCTGTCGCGCGCGGATTTGAGTTTGTCGAACTCACTCGGTACCTCCATTATTGGTTGACTCAGCCTCCGGCTCAGCCGTTTCTGCTGAAGTCAACGGTACTTCATCGACCGCGTCCGGCGCAGATTCCGCTTCCACCACGGCCGTTTCAACAGCGGCGTCAGTTCCGGTCAGGCCGCGCTCGGTGTTACGTGCAACCGCGATGATGCGGTCGGCTTTGTCGGGCTTGGCGAAGATCACGCCCATGGTGTCGCGGCCCTTCGCCGGAACACCGGCCACGGCCGAACGGACAACCTTTCCGCCGCCCATGACAACCAGGACCTCATCCTCGTCCTGCACAATGAGCGCACCAACCAGGTCTCCACGCTCTTCAGCCAGCTTGGCCACCTTGATGCCCAGGCCTCCGCGGCCCTGTACCCGGTACTCATCGACCTTTGTGCGCTTTGCGAAGCCGCCCTCCGTGACTATGAATACATAGGAGTCGTCGCTGACCACGTTTGCCGCGAGCAGTTCGTCATCCGCACGGAACTTCATGCCGGTGACGCCCGAGGTTGCACGGCCCATCGGGCGTAACGCCTCATCGGTGGCACTGAAGCGCAGGGACTGTCCCTTGCGCGAGACGAGCATCATGTCATCGCTCTCCGAAACCAGCTGCGCTGAAACCAGCTCGTCGCCGTCACGGAGGTTGATGGCGATGACGCCGGCCGTGCGGTTGGTGTCGTAATCCTCCAGGCGCGTCTTCTTCACCAGGCCGCGCTTCGTGGCGAGCACGAGGTACGGCGATTGCTGGTAGTCCCGCAGATCAAGTACCTGAGCGATTGTTTCGTCAGGCTGGAACGCCAGCAGGTTTGCCACGTGCTGGCCCTTGGCATCCCGTGCAGCCTCGACCAGTTCATACGCCTTTGCACGGTAGACCCTGCCGAGGTTCGTGAAGAACAGCAGCCAGTGGTGCGTGGTGGTGACAAAGAAGTGCTCGACGACGTCGTCGCCACGCAACTGGGCCCCGCGGATGCCCTTGCCGCCGCGTGCCTGCTGACGGTAGTTATCGCTCCGGGTGCGCTTCACGTAGCCGCCCCGGGTGATGGTCACCACCATTTCCTCTTCGGGAATGAGGTCTTCCATGCTCATGTCGCCGTCGTAGCCCATGAGAATCTCGGTACGCCGGTCATCGCCGTGCTTGTCGACGATTTCCTGGAGTTCGGTCGAGACGATTTCCCGCTGCTGTTCCTCCGAGGCAAGGATTCTCTTGTACTCGGCAATTTCGGTCTCGAGCTTTGCGTGCTGGTCCTGGATCTTCTGCCGTTCGAGGGCCGCCAGGCGGCGCAGTTGCATGTCGAGGATCGCCTGGGCCTGGATCTCGTCAATCTCGAGCAGGCCCATCAGGCCGTTGCGGGCATCCTCAACGGTGGAGGACCGCCGAATCAGGGCGATGACCTCGTCCAGCGCATCCAGCGCCTTGAGTAACCCGCGCAGGATATGTGCCGCTTCTTCGGCCTTGCGCAGGCGGTACTGGGTTCGCCGGACAATGACTTCGAGCTGGTGCGTAACCCAGTGACGGATGAACGCATCGAGGCTGAGGGTCCGCGGTACATCGTCAACGATGGCCAGCATGTTGGCGCTGAAGTTGTCCTGAAGCTGCGTGTGCTTGTAGAGGTTGTTGAGCACCACCTTCGCCACGGCGTCGCGCTTCAGAACAATGACCAGGCGCTGGCCGGTGCGGCCCGAGGTCTCGTCGCGGAGGTCGGCTATGCCGGAAACCTTGCCGTCCTTTACCAGGTCTGCGATCTTGATGGCGAGGTTGTCCGGGTTAGCCTGATACGGCAGCTCGGTGACCACCAGGCAGGTACGTCCCTGGATTTCCTCGACATTGACGACGGCGCGCATGGTGACCGAGCCGCGGCCGGTACGGTATGCATCTTCGATGCCCTTGTGACCGAGGATCTGTGCGCCGGTCGGGAAGTCGGGGCCCTTGATGCGCTGAATCAGCGCCTCAAGCAGTTCCTCCTTGCTGGCCTGCGGGTTCTGCAGGTACCACTGCACACCGTCGGCAACCTCACGGAGATTGTGCGGAGGGATGTTGGTTGCCATGCCCACGGCAATGCCGGAGGAGCCGTTGACCAACAGGTTCGGGAAACGGGACGGCAGGATGGTGGGTTCCTGGTTCTTGCCGTCGTAGTTGTCCTGGAAATCGACGGTCTCTTCATCGATGTCCCGGACCATTTCCATGGCGAGAGGCGCCATCTTGGTCTCGGTATAACGGGGTGCCGCGGCGCCGTCGTTACCGGGCGAGCCAAAGTTACCCTGGCCAAGAGCCAGCGGGTACCGCATCGTCCAATCCTGGATCAGGCGGACCAGCGCATCATAGATAGCGCTGTCACCGTGCGGGTGGTACTGGCCCATGACTTCGCCGACCACGCGCGCACACTTGTTGAAGGAGCGGTCCGGACGGTAGCCGCCGTCGAACATCGCGTACAGAACGCGGCGGTGCACCGGCTTCAGCCCGTCACGGACGTCCGGCAGCGCCCGACCAACAATGACGGCCATAGCGTAATCCAGGTAGGAGCGCTGCATCTCGGTCTGCAGGTCCACCTGCTCAACCCGGTCAGTCAACAAAGCACCCTCAACGGGCGTCTCATCGCCGGGAGTTTCAGGTGTTTCTTCGTCACTCATCTAGTTCATTCCGTTCGTGAATGCTTGGGTCAGGAGCCCGGACGCGAGAGGCCGCGAACAAGCCGGTGGGTGTGCCGGTCAGATGTCGAGGAAACGTACATCCTTAGCGTTCTGCTGAATAAAGTTGCGGCGGGATTCCACGTCTTCACCCATGAGCACCGAGAAAATCTGGTCGGCGGCCGCGGCGTCGTCCATGGTGACCTGAAGAAGAGTACGGTGATCCGGGTCCATGGTGGTTTCCCACAACTCGGTGTAGTCCATCTCGCCAAGACCCTTGTACCGCTGGATTCCGTTGTCCTTCGGGAGCCGCTGGTTGTTCGCGAGGCCGATCTTGATGGTCTCGTCCCGCTCACGGTCGCTGTACACGTAGGAGTGCGCAGCGTTGGACCACTTGATGCGGTACAGCGGCGGCTGGGCCAGGTAAACGTAGCCGTGTTCGATCAGGGGACGCATGTACCGGAACAGCAGGGTCAGCAGAAGAGTGGTGATGTGCTGGCCGTCAACGTCTGCATCGGCCATCAGTACGATCTTGTGATAGCGGGCCTTCTCGACGTCGAAGTCCTCACCGATTCCCGCACCAAAGGCGGTGATCATGGCCTGTACTTCGCTGTTGCTTAGCGCTCGGTCAAGCCGGGCCCGCTCCACGTTCAGGATCTTCCCGCGCAGGGGGAGGATGGCCTGCGTTTCCGGGTTCCGGCCGCGTACGGCGGAACCACCTGCGGAGTCACCCTCCACAATGTAGATCTCGGACTTCGACGGATCCTTGGACTGGCAGTCCTTCAGCTTTCCGGGCATTCCGCCGGACTCGAGGAGTCCCTTGCGGCGGGTCGATTCGCGTGCCTTACGGGCGGCAAGGCGGGCCTGCGCGGCCTGGATCGACTTCCGGATAACATCGCGTGCCGGCCCGGGATTGCGTTCCAGCCAATCTCCGAGCTGATCCGTGACAACACGCTGGACAAACCCCTTTGCCTCGGAGTTTCCCAGCTTGGTTTTGGTCTGTCCTTCGAACTGCGGCTCGGACAGCTTCACGGAGATGACGGCGGTGAGTCCCTCACGGATGTCATCACCGGTCAGGTTGTCATCCTTCTCCTTGATGATGTTCTTCTCGCGGGCGTAGCGGTTGATGAGGGATGTCATCGCCGCGCGGAAACCTTCTTCGTGAGTTCCGCCCTCATGGGTGTTGATGGTGTTGGCGTAGGTATGCACGCTCTCCGAGTACGCGGTGGTCCACTGCATGGCCATTTCGACGGCGATCGACTTGTCCGCATCCTCGGTCTCGAACGCGATGACGTCCTCGTGGATGACATCGACTCGCTTCGACGAATTCAGGTGCTTGACGTAGTCCAGGAGGCCGTTCTCATACAGGTACTCGATGTGCCGGTGTTTGTTCTCCTCGGACTTCTCCGCCTCTGCATGCGCGGTGTCCGTAATCTCCTCGGTTTCCACCTCGGGGACCCGTTCATCCACAAGGCTGATCCGAAGGCCCTTGTTCAGGAAAGCCATCTGCTGGAAGCGCGCCCGGAGGGTCTCGAAATCGAACTCGACCGACTCGAAGATGGTGGAGTCCGGGTAGAAGGTCTGGGTGGTCCCGGTAGTCTCGGTTTCTTCACCCTTCTGGAGCTGGCCGACCGGCTTTCCGCCATCCTCGAAGGACTGGCGCCAAACATGGCCCTGACGCCGGATTTCCGTGTCAACGCGGGCCGAGAGGGCGTTCACCACCGAAATACCGACGCCGTGAAGGCCACCGGAAACCGCGTACCCGCCACCGCCGAACTTGCCGCCGGCGTGAAGGATGGTCATGACCACTTCCACGGTGGGCTTACCCTCCGTGGGGTGCATGTCGACGGGAATGCCGCGCCCGTTGTCGATAACCCGGACTCCGCCATCCTCGAGCAGCGTCACCCGGATGTGGTCGCAGTACCCTGCAAGTGCCTCATCCACAGAGTTATCCACAACCTCGTAAACCAGGTGGTGAAGGCCGCGCGGACCGGTTGACCCGATGTACATACCGGGCCGCTTACGAACCGCCTCCAGACCTTCAAGGACGGTGATGTCACTCGCGCCGTAACCTCTGGGTGTGCCGGTGCCGTCTTCCGGCGTTCCGGCAGATTCCGCTACGTTGTCGTTAGCCACGGGCGCTGCGACTCCTCATTGTCTGGTCTCAGAATGAAGGCATCCCGAAAAGGAATGCCTGCGGCTTCCATTCTACCGTGCGGAAGCCGGGAGGACGGCCTGAACAGGCCCCTAACGCCGAATAAAGCACCATTTAAGCTCTCAGCAGGGGGTCGCGTGGGGGCGTATACGTCCGCCGGGGTCCGATTGGCGCTGCACGGCGCTCACCGGAGCGCGGCACGAGGACATCGACGGCTATCCGTAGGTGTCCCTCGGACCGCGTCCGCGAACCGTCCTGCCTCCCTTGCGCCAGGACGGCGCCGACGGCCCCACGATTGTCATCGCAGTAACGACGCCGGCCCCCAATTCGTGGTCGAACCGGCGGATCAAATCGGAACTGATCAATCGAAGCTGAGTAGCCCAGGCCGTAGAATCACACCGCACCAGGACCGTAGTTTCATGGAAGCTCTCGGGAACACAGTGCGCGGCAATATCCGGACCCACAAGCTCAGCCCAACGCGCCATGACTGATCCCACGGCGACCGGCGAATTCCATCCGCGCTCACTCAACAGCCTGCCAAACACAGTTCCAAGCCCCTGCGGGTCCCGCCCCGCATAGGACTCCCCAGGCAACTCCCGGCGGGAAGGCTGACCGGTACGACGACGGCGCGCAGCAGGCACGCGCGCATCGCCGCGCGCCAGCGACGCATCCCTCAAACGATTTAACAGGAGGCGCGGCGCGTCCTCGGGGAGAGTGTCCCTGCCTGGCCCACCTTGTTGGGGGGCGCCGTCGTCGTTCTGGTTCTCCTCAGGACTGTGCTTCACTGAAGCCTCCGGGAACGACGACGAGCTGGCGGCCTTCCAGCGCCGGAGGCACATCCTCGCCAACCGCCGCTGTGACGAGCACCTGCTCGGCGCCGGCAACGATGGATGCGAGCCGGTTCCGCCGGTCAGCATCCAGCTCGGCAAAAACGTCATCGAGGATCAGCACCGGGGTGGAGCCGGGAGTCGGATCATCCTCCGAAAGCAGGTAATAGGAGCCAAGGCGCAATGCCAGAGCCATGGACCACGTCTCTCCATGCGATGCGTAGCCCTTCACCAGGGCGCGGCCGAGCATCAGTTCGACCTCGTCCCGATGTGGCCCGATCAGCGAAATTCCGCGTTCCGTTTCACGACGTCGGTTCTCGGTGATCGCCGTGAGGAACCTTTCCGTCAGTTCCGGGATGCTGAGTCCGGCGAAGTCTTCCTCGGGAAGGGTGGGCGCGCCGTCGTCCTCTGCCGCGGGGCCGGCAAGTGACGAACGGTACGCGGCCTGGGCGTTCTTCGAACCATCGGTGAGCTCCGCATATGCCTTCTGTATGTGGGGCAGCAGGCGGGTGAGGACGCCGAGGCGGGCATGCAGGAGTTGCGATCCGACGGTAGCGAGGTGCTGATCCCACACTTCGAGCGTTGCCTCGTGCGCAGCGGTCAACCGGCCGCCACGCAGAGATTTCAGCAGGGCATTGCGCTGTTTCAGGACACGCTCGTAGTCAGCACGGATGCCGGCGTGATGCGGAACCAGCTGCACCATCAACTCATCCAGGAATCGGCGCCGATTGGACGGATCCCCTTTGACGAGGGCCAGATCTTCGGGCGCAAACAGGACCGTACGAAGAATCCCGGCCGCATCCCTCGCCCGCACTGGATTGGCGCGGTTGATGCGCGCGCGGTTGGCGCGCTCACCATTGATTTCAAGTTCGACGCTGGTGGCCTGTGTACCTCGGACGAGACGCCCGCGGACCAGGGCCCGATCAGCATCGAAGGCGATCAGCGGTTTGTCCGAACTGACCCGGTGGGAAGACAGCGATGCCAGGTAGCCGATCGCCTCGACGATGTTGGTCTTACCCACACCATTCGGTCCCATGAACACCGTGACACCCGGTTCCAGGGGGACGTCCAGTTGTGAGTAGCTACGGAAATCGGTCAGTGAAAGATGCTGAACGTACACCGGAACTCGATCAGGAACTGCGCGGCGGACGCACCGCGTGTCCACCGAACTGGTTACGCAGCGCGGCAACCATCTTCAGGGATGGAGCCTCATCCTGCCGCGAACTGAATCGGGCGAACAGCGCGGCGGTGATCGCCGGCGCAGCGACCTCGTTGGCGATGGCTTGCTCAACGGTCCAGCGCCCCTCACCGGAATCCTCCACATATGCACCGACGTTACTGAGCTTCGGATCCTCCTCGAGGGCTTTCACCAGCAGGTCCAGCAGCCAGGAACGCACAACAGTACCCTTCTGCCAGGCACGGAAAGTTCCTGGAACATCCTTGATGATGTCCTTCGCTTCGAGGAGTTCATACCCCTCCGCGAAGGCCTGCATGAGACCGTACTCGATGCCATTATGAATCATTTTGGCGTAATGCCCGGCGCCCGATTCACCGACGTGAACAAAACTTTCCTCACGGTTGCCGTCCGGGCGGAGCGCGTCGAAGACCGGCATGACGCGTTCGACGTCGTCCTCCGGCCCTCCCACCATGAGTCCGTATCCGTTTTCGAGGCCCCAGACTCCACCGGACACCCCGCAATCGAGGAAGGAGATGCCCTTCGACGCGAGGATCTCACTGTGTTCCTGGTCGGTGCTGAACTTGGTGTTGCCGCCGTCGATCACAAGATCACCGACGGAAAGCTTGTTGCCGAGCTCCTCGATGACCTGCGCAGTAACCGGACCGGCGGGGACCATCACCCAGACAACCCGCGGTGCCGGAACCTGTGCAATCAGCTCATCCAGGGTTGCGACGTCGGAGACTTCCGGATTGCGGTCGAAACCGGTCACCTCAATGCCGCGCAAACGCAACCGTTCCCGCATGTTGTATCCCATTTTTCCGAGTCCGACTAGGCCGATGTGCATACTGTCCTCCAGGTTTCGGTGGAATGGGTTTGGCTGCTACTGGTTGGGCAGCCTCACCGGCATGAGCAGGTACCGGTAATCCTCGCGGTCCTCACCGGTAGCTTCCTCCTGTGCGGAGATGACGGCCGGCTTGGGAGGTGTGGTGAAGGAGAAACGAACAAAACGGCTGCTGAAGGCGCTCAACCCCTCGCTGAGGTAGTGCGGGTTGAACGCGACTGTGATGTCCTCACCTTCGAGGCTGGCTTCGATGGCTTCAGAGGCCTGCGCATCTTCACCCGTTCCTGCATCGAGCACTACTTGTCCGGCACTGAAGGCAAGCCGCACCGGCGTATTACGCTCGGCGACCAACGAAACACGGCGAACTGCCTCCACCAGCAAGCTGGTCTCAACAGTGGCGTGAATCGGTGTGTTCTCAGGGAAGAGTGAACGGATCTTCGGGTAGTCCCCGTCAACCAGCAGCGAGGTGGTGCGTCGGCCGCCGCTCTCAAAGCCGATGAGTTCACTGTTTTCGGACAGTGCAATCTGCAGGTCTCCCGAGCCACCGAGTGTCTTGGCAACTTCACTGAGCGTTTTTGCCTTGACGAGGGCGCTCGTGGAGATGCCAGGGTTAGTTGGCTTCCAAGAGAGTTCGCGCAATGCCAGCCGGTAACGGTCGGTAGCCAGGAAAGTGATGAGATCCTCTTCAATCTCCATGCGGACACCGGTGAGGATGGGAAGGGTGTCATCCCGGCTCGCAGCAATGATTACCTGTGAGACAGCTTCCGCGAAGGCATCTCCGTCGACCACACCGCTGACATCGGGAAGGCTCGGCAGTTCCGGATATTCAGCCTCGGGCATTGTGGCGAGGTTGAACCGGCTGTTGCGGCAGGTCAGTGTGACTTTTGATCCGTCTGTTTCAACCTCGACCGGCGCCGAGGGCAGGCTTCGACAAATATCCGCCAGGAGGCGCCCGGACACGAGGATGGTGCCTTCTTCGGCAACGTCTGCCGGAATTTCCAGGCGTGCTGAAATCTCATAGTCGAAGCTGGCAAGGCTAAGCGAGCCGGTGCCCGCCTTGATCAGGAGACCGGATAGCACCGGCACAGGAGGACGAGGTGACAGTGAACGCGCAGTCCAGGTTACGGCTTCGGCCAGGACATCGCGCTCGACTCGGAATTTCACTGAAGGGTGCCGCCTTTCGCGAGGTACATGGGGAAGCTACTCATCCTCGACTTCCCGTTGCTGAAAGGAGGCGTGAGCAAATGACAACTCTACTGAGTGAAAGCTTAGCGTGCTGCCATCCTGGCGGTAGATCCAGGATGGGTAGGCGGTATGAGGGGAGAAATGTTATTTGGACAGGATCCATGGATTAAGGATTAGTAGTGTTAATAACTCCTGTGGATTCTGTGGATAACCGGGTGCTCAGGCTCATCCCTGCGGGTCTGCCCTGTTGACAGAATGTGTAAGAGTCCTGCCTCCGGCTGTCATGTGCTGTGTACGAAATTGTTGGGATTCCGCGGATCCACAGCCCCGACTGAGGTTGTCCTCATTAACGTCCACCGGGTACGGCACTTTATCCACAGTTCTTTCCACAGTTGTTAATTTCATGGCTGTGGTTCGTTGACTTACCGGACGTGTAGGGTCTATCAATCCTTGCGGTGGTGCTTGATCCGGTTGGTCAGCTCAGTCACCTGGTTGTAGATGGCCCGCCGCTCCGCCATCAGCTCACGGATCTTGCGATCGGCGTGGATCACGGTCGTGTGGTCGCGTCCACCGAGTTCCTGACCGATCTTCGGGAGCGACATGTCAGTTAACTCGCGGCAGAGGTACATCGCGATTTGCCTTGCGGTCACCAGGGTGCGGGTGCGTGATTTGCTGCAGAGATCGTCGAGGGTGATGTTGAAGTACTCGGCGGTCTGCGCCATGATCAGCGACGACGTGATCTCCTGGGCGCCGTCGTCGGTAATAAGGTCCTTCAGCACAATTTCGGCGAGGTTCTCATCTACCGCCTGCCGGTTGAGACTCGCGAACGCGGTGACCCTAATGAGTGCTCCCTCGAGCTCGCGGATGTTCGTGGAGATCTTTGAAGCGATGTACTCAAGCACTTCATCGGGTGCACTGAGGCCTTCACTGATCGCTTTCTTTCGGAGGATCGCGATCCTCGTTTCGAGCTCGGGTGGCTGAATGTCGGTCAGCAGGCCCCACTCAAACCTGGAGCGCATCCGCTCCTCGAATCCGGAAAGCTGCTTTGGGGGGAGGTCCGAGGTAATGACCACTTGCTTGTTGTGGTTGTGCAACGCGTTGAAGGTATGGAAGAACTCTTCCTGGGTACGGTCCTTGCCGGAGAGGAACTGGATGTCATCTATCAGCAGGATGTCGACGTTGCGGTAGGTCTGTTTGAAGCTGGTGCCCTCGTCATCCCGGATGGAGTTGATGAAGTCGTTGGTGAATTCTTCCGAATTGACGTATCGCACCCGTATGCCGGTGTAGAGGTGCCTGGCATAGTGTCCGATGGCATGCAGGAGGTGCGTCTTGCCGAGTCCGGAGTCGCCGTAGATAAAGAGCGGGTTGTATGCCTTGGCCGGTGCCTCGGCGACAGCGACGGCGGCCGCATGGGCAAAGCGGTTGGAGGAACCTATGACGAAGGTGTCGAAAATGTACTTGGGGTTCAGTCTTCCGAACTCGTGTGAGTTGCTGGGAGGAGTGGGCGACGGCGGCTGTTCGCGCTGGGCAATCTCCTCCGGATTGTCCTCGGGCTCCTCTTCAATGACGGGCGTGAGGTCCGGGTCGATGACGAAGGCGCACTGGATCTCTTCACGGAAGACATCGCGTAGCGCGTCATTCAGTGGACTCTTGAGCTGACTCTGCAGAACTTCGCGGGTGAGCTCGTTGGGCACTGCTACCAGCAGTGTTGTCCCGATGAGTCCCTGGGCCTGGGCAAGTACAACAAAACCCCTTTGACGCGGGGAAATCCTCTCGTCCTGTTCGAGCGTACGGATGACCTTGCGCCAGGAACTGCCTACATCGTTGATCTCGTCGGTACTCACTCGCGTCCTCAATGGAAGTTCGAAACGGCTGGCGTTGTGCTCCGGGTGTTGACGAATCCACAGAGTTATACACAGCTCGTGGATAAATGCACCACCCGGCAACAGTAGACGATGGAAAGTGCTGAAGATAGCTAGGTAGGCGCTTGTGGATAAGAGGCTGGCGCGAGGCAAGAACCAGCACTGCGCGACACGTATTCTGCCTGGTTGTCCACAGGATTCTGCGGCGTGCCACATGGGGCCCGTGGAGAGCGCCGTTGACCGGTTTGACCGCCCAACCGCCGGTGCCCTAACGTTAGGTAGTCCAATATGTCTGCATTTCGCATGCCTCCACGCTGTCAGCTCCTCGCCGACCAGTCGACGGAAGGTACGCAGAGTGGATGTACAACTTTATTGCGCCAGTCCGTTCTTCCCCCTTGTTGCAACGGCAGCGCATGCCAAGAACGTTCTGGAGTATCACAGTGAGCAAGCGGACCTTTCAGCCGAATAACCGCCGTCGTGCCAAGAAGCACGGCTTCCGCCTTCGCATGCGCACCCGCGCCGGCCGCGCCATTCTGTCTGCGCGCCGGGGCAAAGGCCGTACCGAGCTTTCGGCTTAGCAGCGCTTAACCCGTCCGCCGGCGTCGCACTTCGCTGACGACGCCCTGACCGTTCGGAGCTCCCCAGGTGTTGTCTACCGCTCACCGAGTTCGGACGGCCACAGATTTTTCGCACGCCGTTCGTTCCGGCGCTCGCTCGGGGTGCCGGAACTTGGTGTTATATACGGTGGGAACCGATGACGAATCGCCATCTCGATTCGGCTTCATTGTTTCGAAGAGCGTGGGGAACGCGGTTACCCGCAACCTCGTTAAGAGGAGACTGAGAGAAGCGGCTGCCACAGCGCTTCGTCGGCGGCCAATGGGGATGGATGTCGTTGTCCGGGCTCTACCGTCCTCGGCGGCCGCAGGCTGGACAGAGCTTAGTTCAGATTTCGAGCGGTGCCTGACTGCAAGCATCAAGCGGTCAACCAGGATCGGCAGAAAAGGAGACGGCAAATGACAACGGTTCATTCGCCGTCGAACCCGGCATGGGTTTTTGAGCTACCGCGCGCAGTACTGATCGGACTTCTCGCTACCTACCGCCGTCTTGTTTCGCCGCTGTACGGCTCGGTCTGCCGGTTCTTTCCCTCCTGCTCGGCATATGCGCTCGAAGCAGTGACCGTTCATGGCGCACTCAAGGGTTCCTGGCTCGCTACCCGCCGATTGTGCCGCTGCCACCCCTGGAATGACGGCGGCGTAGATCACGTGCCAGCCGGAGGACGTACCTTCGCAACGGGCCAAGAGCCGCGAATTCTAGTGCTGAATCACCCCGTGATACCGGCAGATGAGGAAAGCCGCCCGGCGGCCTGAGGAGCAACAGATTATGGAATTCTTCGAGACGATTCTCCTGCCCTTCCGGTGGCTGGTGTCCTGGGTCATGCAGGCCTTCCACGAGGGATTCACCTTCATCGGCATGGACGCGGCCTCTGGCTGGACCTGGACCCTGTCGATCGTCGGTCTCGTGGTGGTCATTCGGGCTGCGCTGATTCCGGTCTTCGTCAAGCAGATCAAGGCGCAGCGTGGTATGCAGGCACTGCAGCCGGATCTACGCAAGCTGCAGCAGAAGTACAAGGGGAAGACGGACCAGCTCTCGCGTCAGGCAATGACGCAGGAGCAGATGGCTCTGTACAAGAAGCACGGCACCAACCCTTTCGCGGCCTGTCTGCCGATCCTGATCCAGATGCCCTTCTTCTTCGCGCTGTTCACGGTGCTGAACGGTGTCTCCTCAGCCAGTGAGAATGGCGAGGGCATCGGTGCCCTCACGGTAGATGATGTGAGGCAGTTTGATGCCGCCGAGATTTTCGGTGCACCCCTGTCTTCGTCCCTGCTTCACGGCTGGGGTACTCCAGGCCACGGTTCTGTGGCCGTTCTTTCGATCATCATGATCCTCGCAATGACGGCTTCGCAGTTCATCACGCAGAAGCAGATCATGGCCAAGAACATGTCGGAAGAAGCCATGCAGAGCCCCTTCATGCGGCAGCAGAAGATTATGCTCTACATCCTCCCCCTGGTTTTCGGTATCGGTGGTATCAACTTCCCGATCGGTGTGCTCATCTACTGGACCACCACCAACCTGTGGACCATGGTGCAGCAGTTCTATGTGATCCGGCGTATGCCCACCCCGGGCTCCCCCGCGGCTAAGGCACTTGCCGAGCGTCGCGCGAAGAAGGGACTGCCAATGGTTCCCCTGCTTGGCGAGAAAAAGACCGAGCCGGCAGTTGAGGCAGTGGTAGAGCCCAGAGCCCAACGAGTACAGCCTCAGCGCAAGAACAGGAAACGCAAATGAGCACCGACAACATGCAGGATGAAACCGTTGACTCCGCGAATGAAGAAGCCGAGGAGAGTTCGGCGCAGTCTGTCGAGGATGAGGGCGACGTCGCCGCTGACTATCTCGAGGAGCTTCTCGACATCGCTGATATCGACGGCGACATTGACATCGAGGTCAGGAATGGCCGTACCTACATTTCGATCGTGTCCGAGGGTAGCGACACCCGAGGGCTTCAGTCCCTGGTAGGCCGGGACGGTGAGGTTCTGGAAGCACTGCAGGAACTTGCCCGTTTATCGGTCCTCACCTCGACTGACAACCGTTCGAGGCTCGTGCTCGACGTAGACGGCTTTCGTGAGACCAGGAACAAGGAGCTCCACGAAATCGCTGAACGTGCAGTTCGTAAGGTGAAGGAGAGTGGCGATGATGTCGCTCTTGAGCCGATGTCCGCCTACGAGCGAAAGATCGTTCATGACGTCGTCGCTGACCTGGGGATGGTCAGCGAGTCGGAGGGCGAAGGCTCTGGCCGTCATATCGTAGTTTCGGCCGGTTCCTAGGATCTTTAGCCCTTTCATTCTCGAAGGTGGGATGCGCCATGGCAGTTGCCATTGGAAGCAAAGAACTCGAAGCGGCCCAGCGCATTTTCAGCGACCGTCTACCGCTCGCTGAACGATTCGTTGAGCACCTGGCAACCTCCGGAATCGAACGCGGTTTGCTGGGCCCGCGTGAAGTGCCCAGGCTGTGGGATCGCCACGTCTTGAATTGCGCTGTCGTTGCGGAGTTTCTGAGGGGGAAATCCCGCGTGGCCGATGTTGGCAGCGGTGCAGGATTGCCGGGCCTCGCCCTGGCCATCGCGCGCCCGGATGCGCAATTGGTGCTCATCGAGCCCCTCGAACGCAGGGTGAACTGGCTTCGTGAAGTGAGGGAAGATCTCGAATTGGACAACGTCGAGGTATTCCGCGGCCGCGCCGAACAGGCGGTTGGCAAGGTCAATGTGGACGTAGTGACGGCTCGGGCAGTTTCGGCGCTTTCCGGACTGGCAGCAATGACCATACCGCTCCTTGGGGGAGCCGGCGAAGTTCTCGCGATCAAGGGACGCAGCGCTGCGGAGGAGGTTGCGAAGGCTTCCAAGGTCATCCGGCGCCTGGGTGGTGTAAAAACCAGTGTTGAGGTTGCGGGAAGTGCTTTCCTTGACGAACCCACCACTGTGGTCCGGATCGTGGTTGGCGCCTGATCCGGTGCTGCGAGCGGAACTTGTGAACACAGCGGATTGTCACCGCAGTGATAAGTCCGAGACCGGCTAACCTAGAGTGAACCCGCCTGGTACCTGGAAGTGAGCGAGACGCTTGTGACAACGAAAGATTCAGCCACTCGGCGCGAGCCAGCTCCGTCGGTGATGAGTTCATCGTTCGCGATCAGCATCGCCGATATTCAACCCGAAGTGTTTTCAGATCCAGTCAACACGGGCATCGTTTCACGTGAAACCAGCTCTAGCATCGGAGTAGGCGAACCCGCGCCAGCGCCCGAATCGAACGGCAATGGAGGCTCGAGGAACGTCATGGACGTCATGGACGACAGCACGCCCCTAGCCCGAGAACTCGCCAGCGAAACCCGGCGGCGGGAGAAGCTCCTTGGGCGTGAACTCCCCAGACCTTCTGAGACCCGTGTCCTGACGGTGAGCAACCAGAAGGGTGGCGTAGGCAAGACGACGACGACAGTCAATCTGGCGGCCGCATTGGCTTCGGCGGGTCTGAACGTACTTGTCATAGACATCGACCCTCAAGGTAATGCATCAACAGCACTGGGTATTGAGCACCACGCAGAGGTGAACAGTATCTATGACGTGCTCATCGACGACCTTCCGTTGGCGAGCGTGGTTGCGCAGTGCCCGGATATTCCGAACCTGATCTGCGCGCCGGCAACAATTCATCTGGCAGGTGCGGAGATCGAACTGGTTTCGTTGGTGGCACGCGAGCAGCGTCTGCGGCGTGCAATTGACCTCTACGCGAAGGAACGCGCGGAAAGTGGAGAAGACAGGCTCGATTACATCTTCATCGATTGTCCGCCCAGTCTTGGCCTACTCACGGTGAATGCGTTCGTGGCTGCCCGCGAAGTCCTCATCCCGATCCAGTGTGAGTACTACGCGTTGGAGGGTTTGAGTCAGCTGCTGAAGAACATCGAGATGATTCAGAAGCATCTGAACGCTGATCTCGTTGTATCAACAATTCTGCTGACCATGTATGACGGCCGTACTAACCTTGCCGCGCAGGTAGCAGCCGAAGTGAGGGAGCATTTCCCGCAACAGGTGCTGAGAGCCGTTGTACCTCGGTCCGTCCGTATTTCTGAAGCCCCCAGTTATCAGCAGACGGTGCTCACCTATGATCCTTCATCGAGTGGAGCGCTTTCATATCTCGAAGCGGCCGCGGAAATCGCCGAGCGCGCGTAGCCCTTCCGCAGTTCTGGGCACTGCTCACAGTAGACTGAACGCATTATCAATTCGTGCAGTTTGTCTGCTCTTATTGGAGAGGAACTATTGAATGCCTGAGAAGCGTAGAGGCTTAGGTCGTGGGCTCGGGGCGCTCATTCCAAGCAGTGCAGAGCAAGAGGGAAGTTCGGGTGGACCAACCTCCTCGCGCACCGGCCGTCCAGTGGACCTGTTCTTTCCGTCGGGTGCGAACGGCAATCAAAATGGCGCTGCACCGGAGCCTGCCGTAGAGAAGTCCACGAACGGATCGCGAAGTAAGTCCTCGATCAATAAGGACGCGTTGACGGCGCCCTCGCAGCGCGCGAGTAGCCGATCGCAGTCATCGAGCCGAAAGGCTGCATCATCGCGGGACGCCGCAAGCAGTAGGAATGCCAAGGCGAAGGAGGCCAGCAACCCTACATCAGCGAAGAAGACGGACGTCCCGGTTACTCCTCCCCAGGAAGCCGATGCCGAGAGTACGAACGAATCGCAGAGTGGAGATCAGGGCACGAGCGACGTTTCACGTGAAACACTGCGGGAGGTCCCCGGTGCTCGGTTCGCAGAACTGCCCATAGAGGCCATCCATCCGAACCGAAAGCAGCCGCGTACTGTCTTCGACGAGGACGAGATGGCGGAGCTTGTACATTCTGTCCGCGAGATCGGAGTGCTACAGCCGATTGTGGTCCGTGAATCTCCGGAGGGAGCCGGGCAGCAGTATGAACTCGTCATGGGCGAACGGCGCTGGCGTGCTACTAAGGAAGCCGGGCTCGCGACGGTTCCGGCCATCATTCGCGACACAACAGATGATGATCTTCTGCGGGATGCGCTTCTGGAGAATCTCCACCGTAGCCAACTGAATCCGCTTGAGGAAGCGGCTGCCTATCAACAGCTTCTCGAAGATTTCGGCTGCTCTCAGGAAGAATTGGCGGGGCGGATCGGGAGATCGCGACCTCAGATATCCAACACACTCCGCCTGATGAAGCTTCCTCCGCTGGTCCAGAGGCGGTTGGCTGCCGGCGTGCTAAGCGCTGGCCACGCTAGAGCGCTTCTTGGGTTGGCTGATCAGGCGGAAATGGAGAAACTCGCTCAACGAATTGTGGCCGAGGGCCTTTCTGTCCGGTCGACTGAAGAGATTGTCGCGATGAGCGACGGTCTCCGTCGTCCTACTAAGCCTTCCACCCCGCGCGCCGGCGCAAGGCATGAGCGCCTGGACTATTTGGCTACCTCGCTCTCAGACCGTCTCGACACGAGTGTCAAGATTACGCTCGGTGCCAAGAAGGGACGTGTGAGCATCGAGTTCGCGAGCGTCGACGATTTGAATCGCATTATGGGGGTTCTGAACCCGACGCAAAGCTGAACTTGCTAAAGGATCGAAGGGCGCCGTTTCACGTGAAACGGCGCCCTTGGTCGTTGGGGTAAGTAAAAATGGACGCGCAGTAGTTGTTTCCCAAAGCCAGTCACGCTCGCCGCGCCGATCGTAGTGATACACAGCGGGGCAGCTCGCCTAGACCGGCTCCGCCAGGGTGGCGTTAGAGCATGTGAGTTTCACGTGAAACGGGTGCCCGGGCGCTGTTACATGCCGCTCGCCAGCAAACATTCGGCTCTGGCAGGAAACCGAGGAGAATCCTTCTCGCCCAGCAATCAACGCTCGAAGCTTACTCAGCGAACAAGCGTGCGCGTGCCGAAGGCGCGAGGAATGCGGTGTTTCACGTGAAACACCGATCCCAGTGGTGTCAGCGGGATGGATACCCGCGCGGAGCTGTCCGCGATTCTGGGACCTGGGACGGACCGGCGAATACATATGAGAAGCTGCGGCGCGCATTTTTGCGATAAAGTTACGGGCATGCCTATTAGCGCGGGGCGTTCGCACTGGATCACGGCGTTTCACGTGAAACGAGGCATATCGGGAGGCCCATGAGCATCTGCAATGGCTAGAGTCTTCTGCATGTTGTCCGGAACAATCGGCGCCACGATGCGGCCGATGATCGTAGTAGCTTCGATTCAGCATGGATATGTCACTGGAATACCCGGCACGCGCTGGTTTACACATTGAAGTACGGAATCTGATCAATCTGCATGGTCCGGAATCCGCCGACATGACGTCTTCGAGTGCGCAGTGGCGATCGGGAGTGCCCGAAGGGCTACGGCTGCTGGAATAACCTCAAAGCAGGCGGTTCGCGGACACCGTTTCACGTGAAACGGTGTCCTGATGCCGATCTAGCTAAGACCGTGCCGTCCTTGTTGCGCCCGCCCTCTCGTGTTCTAGAAGAACTGCATCCAAGCTGGATAGACGTGGCGCAAAGTACCAAGTAGGTGGACTCGGCGGCCCGTCGGTGCCGACGACCAGCCACTTTCGCAGTCGTTCCCTCCGCCCCCAGTGCTTGTGCGCCCCGGGCGGTGCGAATTTTGGAGAAGTCGAATGTTCGTGGCGTCCGAACTCCTCGTATGTGCTTCCTATCGTTGGTCCTGCTCCGCTAAAGCAGCCGAGTTTCACACTTATCCCGTGATGAGGTCAAGCGGGTGTTTCACGTGAAACGGGATGAGGAACGCCCCAAGCAGGGGCCTTGCAATGCCCCTGCTCGGAAGCGTGGTGGTCCGAGCCGGGAGATGGTGGGCTGGCGACCCGTTGCTTGTCACACCATTGCTCGCTGCCGCGTTTCACGTGAAAAGGGAGTGGTCCACCCCTTGTCTTGATTTGTCGCCGGCTTGGTAACGGCTCTCGCGGTGGGTGGCGTTCAGACGATGGGTCCTCTCTGGCGTACCGGAAACCACTCGTGCTCCTGTGGGGTAAGTGCAGGCGTGGGTCAGTCTTGGCGAGTTCCGCAGGTTCACAATGCTGCATTTGTTACGATTCTCCGCAGAAGCCGCGCTAACCGGAATCTAGGCATCGCGCAAGACCGGGAGTCCGTGCACGCCGTTAGTAGACTGCGCATCGAATTGGCGGATGGCAGCGCCAGTGTGGCGAGTCCACCGGTGCGGCAAACCCCCCGGGTGGTCAGGGGAAGATGACTTCAGGTAGAAACTGTGGAGCGCACTCAGCGATCTGTATGACTCGTTCTGGGCCGCGTCACCCCACCGGGTCCGGCTGTTTCACGTGAAACGTGATACTTGCGGCGAATCTCCGTACACGGAGCCGCAACCATGGGCATTCGCGCACCCCATGAAAAGTTGAGGTAGGGCTGAGTTATCGGGCAGGCCCGGTGGTTGAACAGCGCGCGGCGGGCAACTTGGGTGAGTCAAGACGCGGTTTGGTGACCGCGTGGGCGAGCTATCGCCGTGCTGTCGTCTCCCGCACGGGCCGCGCATGTTTCACGCGAAACATGCGCGGCCCGTGCATGTGGGAGCTCCGGCAGTTCAGTTGTTGACGCCTGCTGTGGCTCCAGCCATGCACTATTGAGGCGTGCCTGGGTGGCCCAAGTCGAGATTGCAACAATAGGTCCCGGGCCCACGTTCAGGTGCGCTTCGCGTGTGTGGGCTCGAGCTGCTGTAATCGGGACGCCGCAGCATGTAGGTCCGCATCGGGTGGTCTGCGTAGAACGATGAATGAACGTCTCTGCCGTCGCGAGAACACTCTAGCCTTTAACAGCATTCTCCACTCCGCAGCTTCCTGAACCAGACGCCCTGAACCAGACGCCATGAACCAGCGGAATCCCCCGGAAGGTGTAAAGTGGCGTGGCTCGTGGCGCCACCACAGAGACTTCCGAGCTCCGTTCGGTCGGCGGTGTACCGACTCCCGGGGCCACGTTTCACGTGAAACAACTCGCGTGCTTTCGGATCGTACCTGGGTGCCGTACCTGGACACACACAAAGGGAGCCGGACCACGATGGTCCGGCTCCCCTCGAAGGTGGTTACATGACTCAGAGGAACTGAGCGAACTCCTGCTCGAGAACCTGCTTGGGCTTTGCGCCGATCGACGTCGCGGCAACCTCGCCATCCTTGAAAACGTAGACGGCCGGGATGGAAGTAATCCCATACTTCGCAGCAGTCGCAGGATTATCATCGACGTTCAGCTTCACAACGTCGATCTTGTCGGAGTG